>JAUWMQ010000005.1 GCA_030613065.1 Candidatus Aegiribacteria sp.
GTGAAGCTCAGGAAACCCCCGAGAGAATCCCCCCTAAAATAAAGCTTCTTATCGCTATGCCAGACTTTCCAGAAAAGTTGGTGGCTATGATAAAGAAGGCTATCGCCTGACCCCAAATCCAACCGGATTTTGCGGTAATAGCAATTAACTGATGGATGATTACATATCCATATTAAATTCAGTCTTTTTCCGCTGCTTTTTCTCTGTTCCATTTCGTATGCTGCCGATCCTGTTATGCTGGCGGATTCTCTGTACAGCTTTGAATTATCCTGAACAGCTGAAATCGATTTTGACTGAACGGCTTCAGGCGGTTTCTGATCTGATCCTCTCGATGATAAGCGAAACTACGTAAGCGAATGCCGCGATAAGTATGATTACGGCCCCCGGCGGCAGGTCCAGCATCCACGCGAGGGAGAGGCCTGCAAGGTTGAACAGTGCTGCCAGGATTGAAGCGAGCAGCATCATTTTCCAGAGGCTGCCGGTGAACATCAAAGCGATAGCGGCGGGAATGGACAGCATCGCTATAACCATGATCAGACCCGTTATCTTCATAAGAAGTACCGCTGTCAGAGCTGTCAGTATCAGGAATAACCCCCTGATGAGGCTGGTCGGCACTCCCTGTAGCATGCTGAATTCCTGATCGAACGAAACCGAGAGGAATTCCTTGTACAATCCTGTGATTACAAGGAGAATAACTATGTCTAATATGATCGCGAACGTAATATCAGAAGCGGATACCGCAAGCAGACTCCCGAAAAGCCAGCTCATCAGGTCCGCAGAATAGGTTCCTGACAGTTTTATGAAAACAAGCCCCGCAGCCATACCTGTTGCCCACATAGTTGCCATGGCTGTATCTGTTCTTTCCCGCTTTCTTGAAGATATGACTGCTATGCCGGCAGCTGAAGCTACCGCGACACCGGTCGCTCCCAGCAAGGGGTCGAAACCTGCAAGATACGCGAGGCCAAGGCCTCCGAACGAGGCGTGTGCGATGCTCCCTGCAAAGGCTGACATTCGGTTAACTGTCACGAGTGTGCCGATTATGCCGCAGGCTATTGATCCAAGAACCGATACGATCAGCGCATTCTGCATGAATGTATAGCCCAGCGCGTCAATCATGTTTTCGATCCCTTCCCGAGAACCCTGTGGGGAATTCCACCGTGTGAAATCAGTTCGAATGGACAGCCGTAAGCCTTTTCTACTGATTCAGACGACAGTGTTTCTCCGTGACTAATAATTGTTCTGTTAATGCATGCGATGTTCTTAACATGTGCAGATACAGCGCCCACATCGTGAGTGACAAGCAGGATCGTCATCGTACTGTTCAGCTCCGCAAGAAGATTGAAAAAACTTTTCTGTGTATCGTGATCAACACTTGCTACAGGCTCATCAAGAAGTAGTAGCTTCGGATTTCCCGCAAGAGCTCTGGCTATCAGTACCCGCTGCTTCTGGCCCCCTGAAAGAGAGTTCATGTCCAGGTCGGCAAGGTCTCCCACATCAAGCCTTTCAAGGTTCATTTCAGCTATATTTCTGTCCCTCAGAGTAAATCTGCTGAACAGGCCGGAATCCTTCAGCCTTCCCATTAGAACCACATCCTTTACGGTAATGGGAAATGATTTCTCAGGTATAAGTTGAGGTACATAGCCGATTTCACAGCGGGTCTTCTCAGGAGATCCGCCAAGGACTACGGCGCTGCCTTCCCAGGGTGTAATCAGACCCAGGATCACTTTAAGAAGTGTTGTTTTCCCGCCGCCGTTGGGACCTATTACAGCCAGAAAATCGCTCTTCGGGACTGTAAGATCAATGTTATGTATGACAGGGCTGCCCCTGCGGTAACCGGCAGTGACGCCGTCAAACCTGATTGCTTCGTTCATTTAAGGGGTTACCGTTCCGGAAAGCTGTTCCGCCACATAATAGAGATTACTCTTCCAGTCCTCTGCAAGGGGGTCTATATAACTTACCTCAACGCCGATCTCCGTTGCGATGGCTTCCGCTGAGGAAGTGCTGAACTGCGGAGAGACAAAAATCGCAAGTATATCGTTCTCCCTGGCGTAATCGACAAGCCTGGACATTTCCCGAGGTGATGGTTCGCTGCCTGCTGTCTCAATCGGTATCTGAACAAGACCGAATTCATCGGCGAAATACCCCCAGGCTGGATGGAAGACAATGAAGCTTCTTGAGGATGAAGAACCGATCAATGAGCGGATACTCTTCTGAAGGGAATCGATCTCCGTGTAAAAACCATTCAGGTTTATCATGTATTCATCCGCTTTTAATGTATCAAGCAGTGAGAGTTCCTCGGCGATTACTGCCGCCTGGCTCCGGACCAGTTCCGGTGAAAGCCATACATGCGGATCCAGGGAGCCGTGTCCATGATGCTCAGATGATGTATCATGACCGGTAACTGTGTACCTGTTGATGGGAAGTCTTTCGATGTTCTCTATAGTGCTTCTGACCCTCAGGTCAGGGTTGGTGCCTGTGAACCTTGGAAGCCATGGGGATTCAAAAGGAACTCCAACTGTGAACCATACGTCTACACTGCTCATGTCCCTCATGTCCGATGGTGACGGTTCGTAAGTGGCGGGATTTGCCCCTGGGGGTACGACAACTACAATGTCAATTGAATCGCCTGCTATCATCTCCACGAAATACTTCTGCGGTAGTACGCTAACGGCTACTTTCAATTTTTCCCCTTCACCTGCGGATGCTCCTCCGCAACCCGATTGAAGAAGTACTGACAGAAAGGTAAGAGATGTCAGACAACCTGTGGTCATTCTACTGCTGCGCATTTACTGCATTTCCCTTCAAGGAAGAAATCCGAATTTACTATTTGAAAGCTGCACGTGTTTTCAACCATTTTAATGAAATCGTCCGGGAGCTTGCAGGAAACCGGGAATCTTTTCCCACACTTCTCGCATTTGAAGTGGCCATGGTCGGGGTAGAAAGATCTGGAACACCGGTAACGCAGATTACCTTCGAAGCTTCTATCAGGCCTGAGAAAACCGATTTGCTCCAGGGAACCGAGACACCGGTGAACTGTTGATATATGAGGACTGCAAGACAGTCTGTCATGAACATCTCTTGCGGAAAGGCCACAGGCACCATTAATGAATAGCTCAACCACCTGTTTTTTGAGGGGGGTGATTCTCAGCCCCCTGTCTCTCAGTTTATTCAAGATACCTGCGGAATTCATCATCTTTTCCTTAATGCGAAACAGTTGCAATAATATGTACAGCATGCAGTGTGACAGCAAGCTTACCTTTACCCATATTTCTCCCTGGAGGTGAACGTGATTACTTCTGTTCAGACTATTGAAAACAATCTTCAGACTGCTGTGGAGCTGGTCGAGAATGCTCTCAATTCCTGCGGGGAGAGCGACCGTACGGTCGCAATAATGGCAGTCACGAAAACACATCCTGTAGAAGTCGCAAAGATGGCTATCGAAGCCGGCATCGCGCTCCTCGGAGAAAATCGAGTCAGTGAGGGGGGACGCAAAATAAAAGCGCTGGGAAAGGCTGCTGCTGAATTTCATATGATCGGCCCCATACATACGGGAGAGGTTCGGCAGGCCGTACGGGATTTTCACTGGATAGATTCCGTTGGTAGATTGAAAATCGCCAGAGAAATAGCTCGAAAAACGGTTTCAAGAGGAGAGGAGCAGCCTGGTATCCTTGTAGAGGTGAATACATCCGGAGAAGAATCCAAACATGGCTTCAATCCAGACTATCACGAGCTCTGTGACGTTCTGGGTGAGATCAGTGAAACCGGTCTGCGTATTTCAGGATTGATGACGGTAGGGCCCCTTGGAGGAAGCGAACTGGATACCTCTGAAGCCTTCGCTCTTCTCAGGCAGCTCAGGGACCGTCTTGAAAGCAGCTCTGATTATGACCTCTCCGAACTTTCCATGGGGATGAGTGATGATTTCGTACTCGCGGTTAAAGAAGGGGCAACAACCATCAGGCTCGGCAGATACCTTTTCGGTCAAAGGTAGACTCCTGAATATGGAATTGACTTCAAATGAACAATAATTATCATTTATATATGTGTATACTCGAACACAGGGGGTCAGTTTCCCTGATCTCAGCGGAAATGGAGAATCACCGTGCGTATTACACCTCTTGATATTAGAAGACAGAATTTTCGCAAAACCATGAGAGGTTACGATGTAGATGAGGTTGAGGCGTTCCTTGAAATGGTCGCGTCCGCCTGGGAGGAACTTGTCGATAACCTTGAGAATGCTGAGAAAGAATTGATCGTCCTAAGAACCAGAGCAGCGGATTTTGACCGGATGGAAGGCGCTGTAAGGGATGTACTTGTACAACAGCAGCAGAGCGCTGCGCAGGCAAGAAAGGAAGCTGACCGAGAGGCTGAGCTTATTATCATGGATGCCGAGGTTAAATCATCCAATCTTGTATCCGAAGCCAGGGAAAGGGTTCAGGTTCTGACTGAAACTATCCGTGAGCTGCAGGATAGAAGACTGTCAGTGCTGTCGCAGATAAGGTCATTCGTTGATTCTCACAGAAAAATGCTGGATCTTGAGGAGGAAAGAATTAAATCAGAAATGATCCCTGATGAAGAAAGACTGCCCGGTGAAGAGGATGGCGACGTTCCCATACTTGAATTAACGGAGCTCTAGAAATGTCTGTCCTGCTCATTTTACTGCTAGGCTTAAACTCCATTTCATCTCCCTCAAGGCAGGCAAGCGATACGCCGGTACAGGTGGGAACATCCTCAACATTTCTCACATGGGTGTGTTCTGGGGTAGAGCCGATTGAATGGCTGCCGGAGGGCCTGACAGGTTATTACGCGGACAACTGCGGCTTATCCGGATCTTCAGGTTCCGTACTGCTGCCAGGGGCGAACCTGTTTTTCGCGATACCACCTGGTGTTGAGCCGGAGCTGGAGATTATTCCCGAGGGGGTTCGTTACCTTTCGGGAGGTACCGTATCGAGCGTAAGTGTATCGTCAGACGGAATAGACATGTTTGATGCGGCAGCCGTTGAAGATATCCCGCGAACGTGGGGTCAGATAAAAGGTACCGGAACATTCAGAAGAGCAGGCTACGCTCATATTCAGCTGTATCCTGTAATAAGCCGTAATGGTGCTCTTTATACAGCCGACAGGTTCCAGGTACGCTTGAATTATCCCGATGCCGGACCATCGGTTTCCGCATCAGGGGTAAGCGGCACCATATTCGATGCCCTGTTCGAAGGTGGAAATCAGATATGGAAAACTCCTGAAGAAAGAATTGATTCAAGCCCCTTCTGGGGTCTTCCCTGGTATGCCCTGGATATTGATACGGCAGGAGTATACTGTATTACCGGAGCTGATATCCCTTTGGCGGATGGTACTTCATCGGCCAGTCTTTCGCTGTTCTGCGGCAGAGGACGCGAAATGGGGGAGGAACCCTGGCTGGATGAGTATATCCCAAGGCCTGTTCCAATATTGGTTGATGACGGTGGAGACGGTGTCTTCAATTCAGGAGACAGACTATTCTTCTTCGGAAGAGGGCTGGCATGGTGGGAACCCACCAATGACAGTCTTCCTGCCCACTTTAATCACAGGTTTGCAACCAGTAACACCTACTGGCTGACATGGGGCGGGGAAGACGGAGCCAGGATGAATGTTCAGAACGGGGAACTGACCGGTGCTCCGGCAATGCCCGACAGTTTTCTGTCAAGGCAGCATCTGGAACAAAACCATACCAGAACCCGTGGAATCGTAAATCTGTCGGATGACTGGGCATGGATCCTGTCCGAAGGCAGTTCTGACACCTGGCATTACCTTAATTTTGATGCTCCGGAGGCTGAAGGCAGCGCTCTCCTGAAGATTAAACTGATTTCAAACGTCGGTATCAGGCATCGCATCAGAATACTGCTGAATGGAACCGCAGTGTGCGATACAACCTGGGACGATACAGGTGTATTCATGCCCACTGTGCCCATGGATGGGATTCTGGATTCGGGGAACTTGCTCGCCCTGGAATTAATAAGGATGTCAGGGAGTGATACGGTTTTCCTTGACTGGTTTGAAGTCTTCAGCTGGACTGATAATTCGCTTTCGGGTCAGGTTCAGGTACCCCTGGAATGGTGGCCTGTTTACGATCGTCAGGAATTCACATGGGGAAATGATCTCAGTGATGCCCTGGTTTTCCTGGTGAGTGGTGATACACTTGCGGAGAACATCAGTGTTGACGACCCGCATCAGTTCGAATTTGAAGTGCCTGTTTCCTGGGAGGCCAGGGAACTCTGGATCTCAGATTACGGTGATATGCGCTCTCCTGCAGAAGTACGGTATGAATCACCGGGCAGGATCATCGGATCCCTGAATGGTGCCCGGTGCCTCTTCGTTGCGGCAGATGAGTTTTTCAATGACATAACCCCGCTGACGCAGCTGAGCGGAGATCTGATCGCGGTCAGAGCTTCAGAGGTTTACAACGAATTCAACGGGGGTGTAAGAGATCCCCGGGCAATACAGGCGATGGTTTCAAATATCATCGATTCCTGGCACACGATACCGGAAAACCTGATTCTTGTAGGGGGCGGCAACTGGGATCCGCTCAATTTCGTTTCCAGCAAGATCTCTTACATTGATATTCTATACATAAGTAAATACTCAATATTTGTGTCGGATGATAAGTTTTCGATAGTTGAGGGATCCCATCTTCCTCAGATAGCGCTATCCAGAATGGGGATAACCAACCGTTCGGACCTGCAGCTGCTGGTCGACAGGAGTCTTTCATACCGCAGCAGCGAAAACTGCGGGGAATGGCAGACCGTTGTTCTGGGTGCTGCCGACGATGAGCGGTCACCTGAGGGCGGGGATGACGAAAGGTATCATACACAGAGTGTTGAGAGGCTATTGACTGATCATCTTCCCGATGTGCTTCGCCCCGAAAAGCTCTATCTTATTCTCTACAATTGGAACAGTTTATGGAAGAAACCCGAGGCACGGCTGGATTACATAGACCTCTGGAGCGAAGGGGCGCTTGTCTCACTCTACCTTGGACATGGCGGCTATGACCAGCTGGCGGACGAAGGTCTTCTCTACCTTGAAGACAGCGGGCTCCTTGCGTGTGAGAAGCGGCTTCCAGTGGCTCTTTTCGGTTCCTGCGATGTCGGGCAGTTTCAGAATCCTTCGTCCGAATGCCTGGCTCAGCAGGTCACAACTTCTCAGGCGGGGGGAGCGATACTCGGCCTTGGAGCCACGGGCTTAACATCCGGTCCCCAAAACGAAATTTTTGTAGCCTATATTCTGGATAACTTTTTCAGTGAACCGGATCTTTCGGTGGGCATGTGCGCAATGCTCGGGAAGATCAGTGCGGGTTACAACTCTAATATGGCCAAGTACATACTTTTTGGCGACGGAAGCCTCAAGCTTGCTTTCCCCTGGGATTCGTTCAGCGTCTCTAGCGATACTGTTTTTGCGGGGGAAGAAGTTACTCTCACCGGCACGGCACCTTCTGATGGCATTATTTTCGTTGAATCATGGGAATCGTGCCGGCCGGATACACACTACACTTTAGGCTCTCATTTACCTATTGAATACCTGTCAGTTCCAGGTAGATTCTATTCCGGTACGGTTTACGCTGAACCAGGTTACAGCGCGAGCATGTTCGTACCGGTAGACAGTGATACAGGAGCCCTGGCCAGAACCCAGCTTACATTCCTCAGCAGCAACGGCTTTGCAGCTGCTTCAACCTACCCCGCAATGCTTTTGTTGGGAAATCCCCTTCCGGATAACGAGGGCCCCTCGATAGAACTCTGGGTCGAGGGATACCGGAACGCAACTAATCCTGAGATCTCAGGCGATATTAATGTCAGGGCCATTCTTTCGGACAGTTCCGGCATTAACCTTCTGGGTAATGTGGGCCGTCAGCTTGCTCTTTATGTGGATGGCACAGCTGATGATGTTTCTGACTGTTTTCAGTATCACAACGGTTCAAGTACTACTGGTGAACTCAGGGTTGGAATCGGTGTTCTTGAACCCGGGGGCCATATCATTCAGTTAAGAGCGTCAGACGGACTCCTGAATTCAACCATTGTCGAGATAGAGATCACCGTAACCGAGGATAATTCATTCGGGATCAGTGGTGTATTTCCTTATCCGAATCCATGTAACGACGGCACATCCATAAACTGGACACAGTCATCACCTGGAAAGGTTGATATTTCTGTATACACGATTGCCGGTAGAAGGCTGATTTTGTTCGGGAACATTGAAGGAACAGACGGATATAACCAGTGCTGGTGGGACTGCAGAGATGTAGATGGAGATGCAGTGGCCAGCGGAACGTATATCTTTGTTGTATCTGCTGCTTCGATTTCCGATACTGGAGAGAATTCAGAGGCTACAGGAATAATAGCAGTTGTACGTAACCAGTAACTGGTAATGATGCTGGCTGTGGTAATGATGCTGCCTGACAGTTGGTCGGGATTGAAAAACCAAGCAGATGTAAATGATATGGATGATCCGGAAGAGCTTCCGGTTTAAAGCAGGAGGAACAATGAATAAAGGACTTCTTTTAATTACCATGATTCTTGCCCTGGCTTCGGTCTCGTTCGCTTCTACAGCAAGTGTTATCTGGATGACAATAACTCCGGGTGCACGCCCGAATGGTATGGGTGAAGCTTTTACTGCTCTGGCCAACGATGCAACCGCGTCGTACTGGAATCCGGCGGGGCTGGCTTTCGTCGACACCACCGGAAATGAACTTACCCTGCAGCACAGCAACTGGCTTCCCCAGCTGGCTGATGACCTGTACTACGAGTTTCTGGGTTACGCCACGAACATTGAAGGGTGGGGCGGTGTTGGAGGGAACATCACTTTCATGTCAATGGGTGAACAGCTGGAAACGACCGAATCGGGACAGGAACTTGGATCATTCTATTCGTATGGTATCGCCCTGACTGGTTCCTTCGGAACCGAAGTGGCTCCCGGCGTTGCTGTGGGACTGGGTCTGAAATTCATTTACGATCATCTCTACTACAAGGATGAGGGCAAAGGTACGTCCTTCGCGGCTGACCTTGGAGTGCTGTACCATCTACCCATGGAGGCGCTCGGGCTTGAAAGCGCTGGTCAGGTGAACATAGGTGCGAGTCTGACAAACCTTGGACCCAATGTAAGCTACGGGGGCAATGCCGAGAATAATCCCCTTCCGCGAACCATCAGAATGGGAATTGCCTACATCCCATTTGATTCTCATCTGACACGTCTCAGGTGTACTGCAGATTACAGCAAGCTTCTGACCAACGTCGATGAAGGAATGGCAACGGAGTTCAACGAGAACAAATGGGGAGCCGGAGCCGAGTTCTGGTATTACGACCTTCTGGCTCTCAGGGCAGGATTCATCCACGACACGGAGGGCATTTCAACTATCCAGGGACCTACCTTCGGCGCAGGACTTCAGTATGCCGGTTTCCAGCTTGATATGGCCTTCATACCCGTAGAGGAGAATCTGCAGGGTTCAGGGAAGTACAATTCCAAATACTCCCTTTCCGTAAGGTTCTAGATAAAAATGAGAAATCTCTTACCGATGCTGCTGTTCATCCTGATCGGAGCGGTTTCGGCTGCCCCGCCTATAATTCACGGAGCCGTACCGCCACTGCATGAAAGACCCTCAGAAGGGGCCGCGATTGCCGGGCCTGGCAAGGTCGACAGCTCTGATGAAACTATGAATGTCTGTATGATAAGGGCGCAGTTTCTGGAGGATTTTACCGATGAAACCAGCGGGAACGGTAGAATTGATCTGAGCGCCGACCCGCCCCATAACAAGGATTATTTTCAGGGCATAGCAGACGATATCGCTTCCTATTACGTGGATATAAGCGGAGGAGAACTGGTTCTTTCCATTGATGTATACCCAGCATCAATGAATGGTTCTTATACAATGCAGCACCAGATGATGTATTATGGTAACGACGCGAACTACATGCAGGGGGCATGCCTGCTTCTGGAGGACGCTGTCCTGCAGGCGGATGAGGATATTGATTTTAGTCTGTACGATGCGGTTATTGTCATTCATGCCGGTTCCGGTCAGGAAGCTGACATTTACAGGAACAGCCCGGGAGACATCGGATCGCTCTTCCTTACCCTGACTGATTTGATCTTTTACCTCCCCGGGGCAGGCCTGGGATTTCAGGGAATTCGCACATCCGACGGAGTTTTCGTCCGTGAGGGCATGATCGTACCCGAGCAGGAATCACAGGACGGATTCGGCCTTGGCGTGCTTGGAACCATCTGCCACGAATTCGGACACCAGCTGGGGTTGCCGGATCTTTACGATACCAGTACGGGACATGTGGGAGTCGGCGGCTGGGACCTGATGGGTTACGGTCAGTGGATTATGAGCGGTTACTGGCCTGCGTCACTCAGCGCGTGGTCCAGGATATATCTCGGCTGGGATACGGCTACGGAAGTATCCGATGGAACCTTCACACTGGCTTACAACGATTCGATTCTTAAAATTCCTCTTAACGGCTCGGAGTATCTGCTGGTGGAAAACAGGCAGCGTGACCCTGATGGGAACGGGATGTGCGGAATACATGAGCACGATTTCGGCCTTCCCGGTTCAGGGGTTCTGATATGGCATATCGATGAAACTCGTCTGGGAGATTACCTCGCAATGAATATGGTCAATGTGGACCCCGAGCATAAAGGTGTTGATCTTGAGGAAGCTGACGGTATACAGGATTTTGACTATTCACTTCCCGATATATACGGTTACGAAGGCAGTGAGTTCGACCCCTGGTTCCCGAGTGGTTACGCCTGGGAGTTTTCTCCCACCTCCGAACCATCAAGCGATGCCAGCTGGGGAGGTAAAACTTTTGTTACGGTAGAAGTCCTGGATGACCCGGCAAACGAAATGGATGTTCTGGTAACAAGAACAACAGTATGTGACGGGTGGCCCATTCAGGCATCTCTTATTAAATGGGGACCACTGATCTGGGAAGATGCCGATGCTTCAGGAGATCGGCTTGTAGTAACAACGATTACCGGGCACGTAAGCGCTTATATGCAAGATGGTTCCGGGCCATACCCCATGGGAAATGGAATTACTGCTCCTCCCGTGGCCGAAAACCCTTCTGGCGGTGCATCACTTCTGCTTGTATGCGGAAACGACGGACAGGTGCATTTAAGGGATATACAGTGGAACGAGCCTGATGGCTGGCCTGTTACTCTTTCGGGAGGCGGCACAGGTACAACTGCTCTGATCAGTTCGGAGCTTGGTATTGTAGCGGTGGCCGATGATGTGAGTAAAGTACACCTTTACAATTCCGCCGGAATACAGCAAAGCGGATGGCCTGTTGATACCGAGGCTCAGGTAGCTGGTATGGCTGTATATCCCGATGATGAGTATCCTGGCATAGTTGCGTCAACGATTGATGGCCGTGTTTATCTCTGGAATATTGATGGAAGTGAAGCAGATGGCTGGCCCGTTACTCCGGGCGATGAAACAATCAGCATACCCCTATCCGCTGATATAAACCGTGACGGTTCTGCCGATATCGTCGTAGTCAGCGGTGATTACCTCTACGCATATGACATAGAAGGAGATATCCTTCCGGGATTCCCATCAATGCTTCCCGGTTCCCCTCTCTCTTCACCCAGTTTGAGTGACCTGAACAGTGATGGAAGACTGGAAACAGTTATCCCCACGGATTGTGGTGCAACTGCTGTTTGCGCCTCGGGTGTCACCCTTGAGGAGTGGCCCGTGAAGCTTGAACAGGACAGCCTGGTTTCCGGATTCAGCAGAAACAGAATGGGTATCGGAGGCAGCGGGTTTGTATTGATTTCAATGGATGACGGCCGGATATGCATGTTCGACTCGGATGGTAAACAGTTCGGAGTATTCCCGGTATCCGTTGGAGACGAACCAATCGGGCGTCCCCTGCTGTGGGATCCTGAGAATACAGGGAACTGGAGGTTAGTCGCTGCCGACACGAACGGCAATGTCTGCTGCTGGAACATTTCGGTGAAGCCTGAGGGCTGGTTCACCGGTATGGACATGTCCGGCAGCAACTGCTGGTGGAGTGAGGATCTTCCTCCTGCTCCGGTTTCCGGCTCCACACTCCGGGAGGGTTCCTTCTACGTTTATCCGAATCCGGTTCAGCAGGGAAGCGGAATAATACGTTTCCAGCCCGGTGAGAATTGTTCCTGGGAGATAAGGATATTCAATATGGGTGGCGACCTTGTTGCCCATAAAACCGGAACAGCACCCGGAGGATCACCCTGGGAAGTACCCTGGAACACCGAGGATCTTGCCCCCGGTGTCTATTTTGTAAGCCTGCACATTTCGAGCCCAACCGGCTCAACTGATGCTTTATTCCATGCGGCGGTGATAAACTGATGAAAAATTTCGCGCTTCTGCTCGCATCCGTTCTGATTCTTCTTCCCGGAATCTCGGAAGCAGATCTGAGCTCCCGAAAGGGAGCAATGCTGCGATCCGTCCTGCTTCCCGGATGGGGTCAGATGCACCTTGGACATTCAACAAGGGGGATAGTCTTCATGAGTCTTGATGTCCTGACCTGGACAGGAGTTGGACTCTCCTATCTTGAAGGTACCTTCAACAGAGACGATTACAGGTGGCTTGCAGTATCCGAAGCCGGTGTTTCCGTTTCCGGCAGATCAGGCGATTTCCTCGATGATATGTCAGATTTTGCTTCAAGCGCTGAATTCAACGATTACATTCACAGGCTCGCCAGGTACTATTACCCCGATGATCCCGATGCTCAGAGGGCATATTTTGAATCCCATGCCCTGTACGGCGGTGACAGTTGGGACTGGTCATCTGACGCGGCCAGGAACCAGTTCACCGACAGACTGAGAGACAGCAGGCAATGGTTCAGAAGAAGCATGTATATAGCCGCCTTTGCTGTGGTTAACAGGGTTGTAAGTGTGATAGACGCTTCTCTTCTGGATGAGAGCCAGCCGGGCGTTTACACCTCACTGTCTTTCCCCGAATTCCGTGACTTCTCATCAGTCAGGTTTTCGATAGGAGCCAGATTCTGATGGTATTACTTATTCTCTCGCTGATTCTTCAGAGTTCCGCCCCGGCATGGTGGATCGATGGAACACCTCTGGTTCCGGGTATCATGGAGATAGAAAGACGCCACGACCCCTCTTTTGAGCCCACTGGTCCCCTCAGTTCCGGCAAGGGTCACAACATAGGAGATACGATAAATTTCTGGTCGATCGATCACAGTACCCAGTACCCCATGTTCTATCTAACTTCCGCCACCTGCAGGTATGTTGGAGAAAGAACGTACATTTTTGTAGAGGATACTCAATGGGATATTGATACGGTCACTCAGAGCTATGTTGACGAGTTTTCAGCCGCCCTGGAGGACAGCACTCCATCGGGGCCCGGAGGAATCGTTGAAACCGATATCGCAGTTTTCGGACAACCGCCCGATGCCATCGACGGAGACCCGAAGATCTACTTCCTGGTGCTTGATATCAGGGATGGTTTTATCGATTCGCTGGGTGGTGCCTACATTGCCGGTTTCTTCAGCCCCTACAATCAGTTCACCGAGACCGAGGCGTATCTTTACTACGGTGGGCATTCCAACGAAGTTGAGATGCTTTACATAGATTGTCACCCGAGTAATCAGAGTGATGCGGCTTACACGGCATCTCATGAACTTGTGCACCTTATCCAGTGGGGAATTCAGCCCTTCAGCTACGAGGAGCTGTGGGTGATAGAGAACCAGGCCCAGTCAGGAACATTCGTATGCGGTTATCCCGCGTTCCAGATTGAAACATTCCTGGAGGTGGGGGGAATAACCCCTATCAAGTGGACGAATCTGGAAGACATCATAGAATACGTTGCAGGCTACGGGGCAGGCTACCTTTTCTTCGCTTACCTGTACGAGAATTATGGTGGAGTGGATTTTCTTCATGAATCCCTGAGATCCGCAGAGCGCGGAATTGCTGGAATAAGTGAGGCCATCCGCGACGTCACCGGTTCGAATCCCGATATGAACCGGATTCTCCTTGACTGGATGCTGGCCTGCTGGATAGATGATCCGGACTTCGGCAATGGGAAATACGGATGGGAATCCTTCAGGATCGCTGATTATGATACGGTATCTCCTGGCAACAGACCCGGGCTTGATTACACTTTCGAGATAGCCACAGATCCTTTTACGCATTCAGGTGACCATATGTCCTCGTACCAGGGCAGATATTACAGCGTTGATGAATTGCTTACAGGCAGCTTCCGCGCTGCGACCTCAGGTCTCGGAGATCTGGAGGCATTCCTGTACGACGACACATTGGGAACACTTGAGGAAGTGAATATCGGTTCAGCAAACGATGTTGCGATATCACTTCCTGTAGAAGCTGACATTCTACTTCTCTGCAGCTCATTCTCAGGACTTAACCTTGATGTTTCTGCAGGCTCAGTCCTCTCCTCCGGGGATGTATTCACGTTCTATCCGCAGCCATGCCGCGGTACACTCTACTTCCAGTTTATTTCTGATGGAGGAGATGTGGAACTTTCGGTATTCACTCTTGCCGGTGAATATGTGGAAACCGTGGGCTTCAGCAGCGTAAACAGCGGAGAAGTGACACTCGCCTATCCCGGTGCGGCCGATCTCTCGTCGGGTATCTATTTCTTCAGATTCAGCCAGAGCGGCAGCATGGAAACCGGCTCCTTCGCAGTTGTGCGCTAACACCTTAACCTTTCTGCTCGCAGCTCTGAGTGTTCTCTACGTTTCCGAAACAGCTTCACCACTGCCAGACAGTGATGAACGATACCTTACGGTTCCCGATGGGATAATTGACGCCGAGATAAACGGGGCAGGGGATATCTACGTGCTTCTGCCGGGGTTGCCTCACCTGCGCATCTACGCAGCGGGGGGGTCCATCTCCGAATATGACCTGTCCGATGTTCTTCTTCCAGGAGGAATGTGCATCGATGAAAGATGGGGATGGTTTATTACTGGTGAACTCACGGATATGGTTTACCTGTATGACAATGCAGGTGAGCTTACGGATTTCTGGGATTCCCGCGGCATGCCGGGTGATATATGTCTCAGGGGTTTATCCGTTCTGTACGTTTCACGGGCAAGCGGTACGATTACTCTGATTGATGAACCGGATGATATTCTTGTAAGACTGAACGGTTCCGGTAATGGCCAGCTCACCGCGTCGGGAAATGAAGCGGTCTATTCAAGTGGAAACGAATCCCTGCTCCTCAGAAATTATTCCACCCCCGAATCTTTGCCCGATGCAGGCACTTGGACCGTTGCCGGAAGAGGGATGATGGTTCTGCAGGATTCCTGCGTACTTGACGGTAGCGGGGCTGTTCTGTTCCAACTGCCCGAACCGGGGGAATTCTCCAGGATATCCTGTTCGGCGAACGGCAATCACTGCCTGCTCTGGACACCGGGGAAAGGCAGAATTCTGGTGCTGCGATGAGCCTCTTCTCCGCCGCGATAATACTTCTTACATCAATGACCCTGGAGTTTGAAAGTGATGGTTCGGCTTTCTTCGAGACTCCCGATTCTATCTGGATTGCGCCAGGCTCGATTACAGCCATCGCTGACGGTGATACGCTGAGTGCGGTGCCCGGAACATCGGGAAGTAGGACAGGCGTCATTTTCGATCCCCCCCCGCCAGCAGGCTGTACCGTTGAACTGGAATTTGAAGTGCTTCATTTGAGCATCCCTTCATCGACTTCACTTGATGTGGGCTTTTTAGAGAGGCGGATAATCGAGCAGCTTCGAGGGTATGAAACCGATCCTTTTCAGGAACATGGTCTTTACATATCAGGTTCAAAAAGAATAGGGTTTTCAGTGGGTGACGGAGGAGGACTGGATCAGGGAACAAGAATTTCGGTTGAAGGCAGCGCGGCTCCGGGAATCACGGTTTCAGGAAGCATAACCGACCGCAACCTGACAGCCGGACCCACTTCCTCAGAACTTGTCTCACAGCTTGACAGGATATTTTTCATAGTTGATGGTGGATCATGGAGAGCCAGGCTGGGCGACATGGACTGGATAAGCGGTAACGGAGAGAACGGACCCCTTTCATGGAGACGGGAAGTAAGCGGAGTTGATGCTCAGGGGGATATCACCAGTTCCATCACCACCGGTGCCGGTTACGGAACATCGGGGGATTCCAGGCAGAGGTCCGTATTCTATACAGATGAGGGAATTCAGGGGCCATACGATGTGTCAACCGGATGGGAGATCGTCCCCGGCAGTGAGAAGGTATGGCTGGATGGACAGCTTATGCGCCGTGGCGCCACTGAAGACTACCAGATGGAATATACAGCAGGTCTGATAACTTTCACTGCAGTGCGACTCATAAGGTATGACCAGAGAGTGGAGATCACCTTCTTCCAGCGAGGTGATGGCTTCAGGAAGGATTTTGTGACCGCCTCCGCGCTCTACTCCCTAAGCGACCTTGAGATTGAATTCAAGGGTTTCCACAGTTTAGATGACAGGGAATCACCTCTGGGGTTCCTGCTGACCGAAGAGGCGGCTGAAGTTCTCCGCAACGCCGGCGAGGATCCTGCTGACGCATGGCTTGACGGGGCTACCAGCGTCGGGCAGGGGGAAGGCAGTTATACTCTGGATTCACTGGGACATTACGTGTATGCAGGACCGAATCAGGGCGACTGGAATGTCATTTTCGGAAGACCGCCATCCGGGAACGGAGATTACATTTTCGACAGTTCACTCGGAGGGTACTTATGGGCAGGCGAAGGTAGTGGAACTCATCTGCCGCGTCAGTACGTGCAGATTCCTTCAGGCTACAGTACAGGCGGTTTTAAAGCGGAATACGCATCCGGCAGTATTGACATGGAGCTTGAAGCAGCCTTTTCCGGAAGAACCGGAAATCTGTACAACCCGGATAATACTTCAAGGGAGGGAACCTGTTTTATCGCTGCCGCCGAAATGGAATTCTGGGAAGACGGTCCGGGACTGGGTATCGGGGGAAGGATCGTTTCGTCCGGTTACGAACCTCCCGGAGAGCTCGAGCCGGACAGTGCTCTTTCCGCATGGTCCCTTCCCACACAATACGATGGCAAAGATAACGTCGTGGATGTGAGTCTTGGAGGAGACAGACTTCTTGCGTCTGCTTCGGGCAGATTCATGGAATCCGGAGGTATCCTTGAGCGATATCGCATTGCTTCGAATCCTGTTGTGGGGAATATCAGTGTCCAGGCAGGAGGATTATTCCTCAGGAGGAACGATACCCCTGAAATGGCTTTAGGTCAGACCTCATCCATCTCCGTATCAGCAATTCCGGTGACAGGTTCGCTCAAACCTTTCGTGGGCTGCAGCTTCTTAAAGGAGTTCTGGGAGGACAGCCTCTCAGGAGGAGTGAATACAGAATATGCAGGTCTCTCCTATTTCAGGAATACTACCGATGCTCTCCTCCGAATTGAGCTTCAGGACGACGGAAGGTCCGGTGGAGCTTCAGGCGGATCCTTCAACGTGTGGAGAGCCCGTCTCGAAGGATCCGGTCCCGCTGGTGAATTCAGATACAAAGGCAGCCTGGAGCATTCTTCAACCTCGTTCGATTCCGGTGGAGAACTCCAGGCGGATGCTATCAGGCTATCCATGACCGGAACATCGGGGGATATATGGATGCAGGCGGTCTACAGTGGTTCAGGAACCGTAAGCAGGTCACTTGATGTTATGTTCGTATACGCGGGAGAGGGGGAAGGAAACTACAGCTACGATCCCGAAAGCGGTCAGTACTACGCTGACCCGGATGGCGATTACATTGTAATCTACCAGCCGGGAGCTGCAGGCGATGTTATTACTTCCGCATCTCTTGAGACTACATTATCCTCAACCGGAGCATCATCCGGCGTCAGTTCCGTTTTAAGGCTATCGGCCAGCAATTCCCTGGACAGAAAAAAATCTCTTCTGCTGTACGGCGCATTTGACAGCAGCGAGGAGGGAGGATACAGCCTGGATATTTCACCGTGGTTTCGGTGGGAAACCGCTCTTCTGAGCAGGCTTAATTTCAGAGGGAGGCTGAGGAATGAAAGGATATCTTACAGTGGCGCGGGATTGAAGGATGAAAGGTTCTGGTCCATAAGGGCGGCGCCGGAGTTAAGCCTTTCGGATATTCTTCTGATCGAATGCTCCGCTAAATTCTGGCGTGAGGAGGAGGAACTCTACTACCCTCGAGATACTCGTGGGTTGAGGCTGGAGATCGATCCGACCCTGGAGCTGTTTCCCGGCCTGAAATCCGGTATCATGACGGCTTACGAGTCCAGAAGAGAAGTGGTTTCAAGTCTGGATAAATACATGATTGAAGCCGGTCCGCATTTCTCCTGGATCGGTGGAGGCTGGAACGCGACAGCCCTCGTATCCGCGGGATATATACCCGGGGATGATCTGCTTCCCGCATGGTTCTTTGATGGAAACGACAGCGGTATCTCATGGAGAACATCTGCAAGGATAGGCAGGAGCCTTTCATCGGGGCTGGATATCAGTATTTTCTACTGGGGAAGAAAACCATCCGGAAGCAGCTGGAGTCAGAGGGCGGGCCTTGAGGGAACGGTGAATTTCTAGATGATTACCACTATCAGCGCTATACTCTGCATTACTTTTGCGGCGTCCCCTGCGGAGAGTAAACTCACCGTTGACATTGGTGGCAGTCCTCCCGTTCCCGCTTTGTACGAACTTGGAATTGATTCAGTTCTTGCTTCCGATTCATCAATCACAGTGCTGCAGGAAAGTGTCCTGCAATGGTATCTAGAAGAAGGATACCCATTTGCCGGTGCTGGTTACTACTTTATATCGGACGATTCCCTTATTGTGAATACTGTTCCCGGCAGGCACGCCCTCCTTGAAGAAGTTCGCATTGAGGGGGCAGAGGGAACCCGCAGTGAAGTTTTTGAAAGGCTGCTGGTAATTGAGCCCGGCGATCCCTACAGCCGTGAGGAGGTTAACGCATGGGTTTCAAGGATCGAGCAGCTGAAGTTTATTAAAGTCGCGGGCACGACCGAGCTGTTCCTTGGAGAGGGCGGCAATCTCGTCATCGTACAGCATATTCAGAAAGGGAGGGCAGGGCATTTCGCCGCGTCCATGGAGTGGCAGGGGGATTATCTTGAAGGTGCCGGAGAGGTTCTTTTCCTGAATCTGGCTGGAACCGCGCGGGAACTGGAGATATCCGGCAAGACTACCGAATGGGGAGGTTTTAACGCGTATCTCAGGTACAGAGAGCCATGGCTTTTCGGCATTCCCCTTTCAGCCCAGCTTGAAGTATCCCAGGAAATCCCCGAAAGCCTATGGGTCAACCGGGAGGGAATCCTTTCAATTATCTGGAGCTTTGACCGGTCCGAGATCATTGGAGGAGCCGGTATCTGGAGGGGATATCCCCCGGACGGAGAGCGGCAGAAGTACGATTACGGGCTTGCGGGAATAACATTCCGCACCGGTTCCAGAGTGCAGCAGGGCTGGGACGGAATTGAGATTCAACTGGAGGCTAGATCCGGCAACAGAACAGGGCAGGATTCTTCCGGTATTCTGACAATGGCGGAACTGATAATTAATGGAAATATTTACAGAGGTGTAATTGGTTTCGGGGGTAGATTGCTGACAGGTGGAGTTATGCAGGGGGACTGGTTCGAAGGTCTTCTTGAACAGCTTGGCGGACAGGAAACCCTGAGGGGTTATCCCGAAAACGCTTTCAGAGCGGTACGATATGCAGTTGCAAGACCTGAGATCTCTCTGGGCGAAACCGAAACCAGACTATACCTGTTCTGTGATCTCGCTGCCGCTTTAACACCTTTCGATGGGATGAGATATCCCGTAGGCTGCGGGGCCGGAATAAGGGGGATGAGCGGTATCTTCTATGCAGATGCAGCAGCCGGATTCCCGTTTCAGGAAGGGCTTGGCAGCGCCAGGCTCTATCTTCGCCTCACCGCTTCGATATAGACCTGCAATCCCACGGACAGACCCGAAGTTAAGCGATAGGAATCTCACTCAGGGCACTTCAATGCGTCAACATCCCAGCCTCTCGTCAGGTGCCATATCAATCATGATCCGTTATTCACCTATTGGCGAAGCATACATTCATCAATGGCTCACCATTCCTCCTGTAATTCAGGTAGCATATTTGCACAATAATGAGAATCAAATTCAGTAGAACTACAACAGGTAAAAATCGTATTGATCGCTTTCTACTGAATCAGCTTTTCTTATTCATCCAGCGCTTTTCTGACAATTCTTGCCAGATCTTTTCTGGAGAACGGCTTCTGAATGAACAAAACCCCTTCGTTCAGGACTCCGTGATGGGCGACGACATTGGCTGTATATCCAGACATGAATATGTACTTGATGTCCGGATAAATGGATTGGAACCTTTCTGCCAGTTCATGCCCATTCATTTCGGGCATGATCACATCGGTGATGAGCAGGTTAATCTCGCCGGCGTGTTCCTCAGCCAGGCCGATGGCCTCGGCTGGTGTGCCCGCTGTCAACACGGCGTAGCCCAGCCCGCCAAGGATTTTTTGGACGAGGTTCAGGATCGAACGGTCATCCTCCACCAGCAGGACCATCTCACCGCGACCTTGCTGGATTTCCGCTGCGCTTGTCTCCCTGATCTCGACAGCTTTGCCCTCATGCCGGGCCAAGTATATCTTGAAGGTCGTTCCTTTACCCGGTTCGCTGTAGACATTGATGAACCCGTTGTTCTGCTTGACAATGCCGTAGATCGTTGCAAGCCCCAGGCCGGTGCCCTTATTCACATCCTTTGTAGTGAAAAACGGCTCGAAAATACTGTCCAGAATTTCCTTTTCCATGCCGCAGCCGTTGTCGCTCACGGCCAGTAGGACAAACTCACCGGGAACAAAACCGGCGTGATCGGCGCAGTAGGCCGCGTCGAAAGATGTGTTTCTCGTTTCGATAGTAACCTTGCCCACACCATCGATGGCGTCCCGGGCGTTGACGCACAGGTTGGCCAGGATCTGGTCGAGCTGGGAGGGGTCTATTTTGACAGGCCATAGGTATGTCGCCGGCAACCAGGCAAGATTGATGTCCTCGCCGATGAGCTGACTGAGCATTTTAAGCATGCTCTCCACATTTTTGTTCAGCTCAATCACCCTGGGTGCGATGGTCTGCTTCCGGGCAAAGGCCAGCAGATGCCGGGTAATGTCAGCCGCACGTTTTGCGGCATTGAGGATTTCATCGAGATCTGCACGCAGCGGCCCGGTTGCGCCCACCTCATCCATCGCCAGTTCAGTGAAGCCGATAATCACGCTGAGCGCATTGTTGTAATCATGTGCCACCCCGCCTGCCAGGCGCCCCACGGATTCCAATTTCTGGGCCTGACGAAGTTGGTCTTCAATTGAAGCCTTTTCTGCCTTAAGTTTTTTTTGAATTGTAATATCTTTGTCAAAACCGCGATACCCTATCATTTCTCCGTCGGCATTAAGAATCGGAACAGCGTTTGTAAGAAGACAAACTTTGGTTCCATCTTTAGCAAGGTTCCAGTTTTCCAGATCAACAATCGGTTCTGAATTTGAAACGATTTTGACGAATCTATCTTTGATTGTAGCCGCTTCTTCCTCTGGCATAAACTCAAATGGTGTTCTTCCTAACATCTCTTTTGCTGTATACTTAAGAACATATTCTACTGAATCGGAAATATATGTGTAAGTGCCGTTTATATCCACTTCCCAAATCCAATTCGCCATACTATGGGCAATATCCCGAAAGCGTCGTTCACTCTCCAACAGCTGCTCCTCTGCCAGCTTACGCTCGGTGATGTCCTCCAC
Source organism: Candidatus Aegiribacteria sp. (assembly GCA_030613065.1). Classification (GTDB taxonomy): domain Bacteria; phylum Fermentibacterota; class Fermentibacteria; order Fermentibacterales; family JCC-6; genus Aegiribacteria. Next base: position 21,749 of record JAUWMQ010000005.1, read on the forward strand.
CGTCTCGTGGACAAAGATAGTTTTTCCATCAGGATCGATGAGCGGCGCTGCGGTGACGAACAGGGTCCGCATCCCCTGTTGCATGTTGGCTTCCCTTTCGAATGAATGCACCTGACCGTCCTGGAAAGCCATAATCACGGGACATCCCTCGCACGGTTCCGTTCTGGGAGGAAGATTGAAAGCGCCATAACAGGGCAGATCCTTTCCGGAGTCGTCTTGGGGAAACCATTTGCGCGTGGTGGAATTGGACGCCAGAATTTCCATGTCCGGGCCGATGATCGAACCCCCCATCGGCAGGCTGTCGATAAGCACACGGAATTTCTCCTCGCTTTGCCGCAGGGAATCGGTCATCTCTCGCGCCAGTGAAATCGCACGGCTATGTGTGTTTTCCTGGCCCTGGATGAAAAGGAAGACTAACAGGCTGATGACAATCCCGGCGGCGAGGATAATCCAGGAAGCGAATTGATCAATGGTAGCCTCGAAAGACGGGCTGGACTCAAAGGACAGGGTCCATTGATGACCGCAAAGATCAAGCGTCTGTCGGCTGGAAAACATGTGCTTGTGGTTCTCATCCGGGGCGATGGAATGTTCATTAAATTCATACATCAATCCTGCCGAAGAGACTGTAGTTCCATCGTAAATTTCAAATTCAACATCATGCATGAGGTCCGGAAAGATTCCTTGCATGAGAGCGTCCATACGGAACGGGCTGTATACAAATCCGATGAGGGCCGCTCTCCTCTCTTGGGCGGTATTTAAGGACAAGCCCTTCGCGTAGATAGGGACATACAGCAGGAATCCCGCCTGAACCTGTTCGTCGATCTCCTGGACCAGCACAACCTTACCCGAAAGCGAGACCTCGCCGGTATCCCGCGCCCGCTCCATGGCGGCCCGCCGCATCGGCTCGGAAAACATGTCGTAGCCGAAAGAGTGCTGATTGCGCACGTTAAAAGGTTCCAGCAAGATGATGGCCGTGTACACGTCGCGTTCACCTTCGGGCCAGACCGTATAGTCGGAAAATCCCTCCGCCCTGATCCCTTGAATATGACGCTCAAGTTCCGACGGCTGGACGACTCTGGAATATCCGATGCCCTGGACGCCGGGGAAAAAGGTTTGGACTTCCCTGTATTCATAATATATCCGCCATTCATTCCGGGTCACGTCTTCGGAAACTGCAAAGAGCCCTGAAAATCCCTGAAGGGCAATCGCGTAATCATGAAATCGATGGGTGATATTCGAGGTAATCATTAAGGTCTTTTCGTCGAATCTGAGCCGTGCTTTTTCCATCTCCCGGTTGCTCCAAAACAGCCAGACAGAGATGGCAAGGGAAAGCGAAAGCGCCAGCACAACATAGGGAAGGAGCTTTCTGAGCTTAATCGATTCGTGTATTTGGTGGAGAGATTCCTTCATCTTCAGTTTCCTTAATAAATATTCAGGAATATTTGAAACTCGAACATTCTTGCATTAATACTATCAAATCAAATCCCAAAAGAAAAGAACTATTATAGAAATAAGTTTATTCAGCGAAAAAGAGTACTTCAAGTATCTTGCAGTGGGCAACATTCAGAATGTGGTTCCTGAATGAAAGATTCCTTTGCTGGAGAACACAAGCACCCTTCCAGCAACAGGCAGATATATCCTACCTTTTCAAGCGGAAGGAAAGCGATTGTGGCGCCTTTCGGCAGAAGGTGGATCTCCTTTATATTCTTCCGGTATGAAAAATATTCTCAGGTTCGTGTTTCACGAAATACTCAGAAACGAATGCATTCTTAATCATCTGAAAGGGGAGCGGTATGTCATCCAGAAAGCAGACAATAATATCTGCCGATGTTCTCTACGACGGCCATAAGAAAGTCGAGAACTTCTCGATTATTGTTGAGGAAGATAAAATCGTTGATGTAGTTTATAAGAAGATGAAATCCGATTATCACGGCTTTGTGACTCCGGGATTCATAGACGCTCATTCCCATATCGGGATGGACAGGGAAGGGGAGCCCTGGGCCGAATCCGAGACCAACGATACTCTCAGTCAGATTCTACCTGTTAATGACCCCCTTAACAGTATCTACTTCGATGACAGGGCTTTCAAAGATGCTGTTGATTTCGGTGTGCTTTACAGCTGCGTGGTCCCCGGGAGCGGGAATCTTCTCGGAGGAAAAGCAAAGGTTATCAGGAATTTCGAGCCGAACAGGAAGAACGCGGTTTTGAAGGACTACGGCTACAAGATGGCTCTGGGTTACAATCCGAGGTCCACGACTGACTGGAAGGGTGACCGTCCCAGTACCAGAATGGGAGTATACGCCCTGCTCGAACAGAAATTCGATGAGGTTATCAACAAACGAGACTGCGCGGAACTCGATAAGGAGAGAAGTCTCCATAAGCTTCAGCATGACATAAAAAAGGAAAAACTGTCAAAGAAAGAGCAGGATTTTCAGAGAAAAGCAATTGATCTGGAATACCTGCACGAGTTCAACCCTGTTGAAGTAGCTATTATCGAACTGCTGGATGGTAAGAAAACCGCCAAGGTTCATGTTCACAAAGAAGACGATGTCCTCTACCTGATCTGGCTTGCAGAGAAATACGGTATCAAGGTTACCGCTGATCACACCTGTGATGTATTCCACAGAGAAATATTCGATGAACTGGCAAAGGCCGGTATTCCGGTTGTATACGGACCCATGGGTTCGGTGGGATACAAAGTCGAGCTGAAGCATGCCTATTATCAGAACGCCGGGCTTCTGATGAAATCCAGGGCATTCTACGGTCTGATGACCGATCATCCTGTAATATGGGCACCTGCCTTGAGAGACAGTCTCAAATTCTTCCTGATTGCCGGAATGAGCCCCGAGGAGGCCATCTCACTGATTACGTTCAAGAATGCGAAGATACTTGGTATTGATGATCAGCTCGGTTCCATCGAAGCAGGGAAGACAGCAAGTCTGATTGTATGGGACCGCCATCCACTGGACCTCGCAGCTTTCCCGAGAATGGTAATGGCCGAAGGAAAAATCATCAGGAAGTAGTATGGGGAGGTCCGGTCTGACCCCCCGAGGATACTAAATGCTGAGGACTGTGAACTCGATTCTTCGGTTTTTGGCTTTATTGGCCGCGGAGTCGTTAGAAACAACAGGCATGGACTCACCGTAGCCCACAGTGGTGAGTCTGTCACCTGAAATGCCAGTACTGACCAGATACTGGAAGACCGATTGAGCACGACGCTCGCTGAGGGTCTGGTTGGATGCCTCACTTCCATCGCTGTCTGTGTGTCCTGCTATACGTATTCTTGCATTTGGATTATCTCTCAAGAGAATCGCCACACTATCCAGAATGCTGAAGCTTTCAGGTTTGAGAGTAGCGCTCCCGGAGGTGAAATAGATGTTGTCAAAGCTTAATACAGCACCCGCGCGGAGTGCATCTCGAAGATTAAATGAGACATTTACCGTTTCATTGGCAATAAGGCTTACAGACCGGTTATCTGAAATGTAACCATCCGCCTGAACAGTTATCGGCCAGGTTCCCGCTTCCACATCAGCAGTGAATACTCCAGCATCATTGGTTGTTACAGTGACAGGTGTGGTGCTTCCGATCGTTACTGAAGCACCTGCGATGGGTATACCTGCTCCATCCCTGACAGAGCCTGTTATCGAACTAAGATTCGGAAGCAGCGCAAAGTCAAGGGTGGCAGCTTGATTGCGGCCAAGAACTATAGTTGCACTGGTATTTCCGTATCCGGGGGCAACAACAGTTACGGGAACTTCTCCAGAGGGGATTATATGTGTATAGAAACCGGTAACACCATCACTTGTGACATTGGCGATGGGCATACCAGGGAAGGTGATCGTTGAAAAGACAGCTTCACCGGTAAGAGAATCAGTCACTGTCCCACTCAAGGTTGCCGAATCGGTCTGCCCTTCATCGGTTACTATATCAGAAGAGAAACCCATTGCTACGCTTACACCCCAATCGAAAACTCCACCGATCGGCAGTGGAGCTCTCTCGGCGCGCTGATCCTCGGTAACAACACTGTCTGTCTGGTAGAGGCCATGACCGAGATCGTAATATCCAGGATCAAATGTGCTGGTACTCAGATCGAAAATAACATTCAGGTATGTCCCTGAATTGTCCTTGAATCTGATTCCAGGCGTGAAGTAGGATACCGAAGCGTTGTCCCGGTCGATAAGTTTCTGATTTGTGTATTCCAGGAAGATATCAAGGTGGGAGGTTGGAATCTCAAGGCCGAAGCCCATGTTAAAAACACCGTCTGCAACTTCAATATATACAATCGTGGAATCGGAATAGGACCATCCAGCAACGACCGGCATAACTCTGAAGTCTGTGAAGTGGTAATTCTGCATATATTTTGCATAGCCGAAATTGAGATGTGCTTTTACCGGTGCCATTGGAAGCCAGCGGTTGAAATCACCGGTAATAAGGAGCTCCATTGCCAGACTGTTATTGCCTGTTGTGGTGAATGGTCTGCGAGCTGTGCTTATCAGCTGTCCCGAGTGCCAGATCCCATCAGGTCCATCTTCGTTACGCAGGAAGACCGTATCCGCCGAAGAAAACCCAAGACGCAAATCTCCACCGAACCACACAACATCCTTCAGACTGGTGATAGGATTGTATCCGCCATGGAGAATCAGATTATATCCCTCGAACCCATAAATCTCCTCCCAGTGTCCTGTTGAACGCTCTTCAAACGAACCTCTTTCATAAAAGGTACTGGAGTAAGCTGCGTTCGCCGCTAGATCAATATAGTCCCAGATTCCGTATGCAAGGCTGAATCTAGCCTGTCCAGTGTGCTCTACATCGGTCACCTCGGGGAACATAAGTGTATGTGGCAGAAAATGGCTGTGGTAAATGAAATTCTTGTACTCATTTACCGCTGTCCAGTAGGTCAGTCCCAGACCGAATGACATTTCATTAAAACCAATCGGTATGGCACTGTTCACACGGTGAAGGCCGGGGATCCCGTGGGTTGAAGGAGCCGCGAATGAAAGAGTAATTATTACTAACAGGATCAAAGGTGTAATTCTTTTCAATTTATTCCTCCGCTTATTGACCGAAAAGAGATCTCTATTTCTTGTTAGATGAAGAATGTGCATATTGATCAATATAGTCAAGCAACTCAATTTCCACACTTGATTTCAATGTTCTATCAAATTGCAGTTCAGCTATCTTCATGATTTACATGAAGAAATGAGAGAGGATTGACATGACTACGCTGAAGAAAGAGTATCCATCGGTATGAAATGAGCTATTTATTTGTTGGAGGTTTTGAATGAGAGTATCAGTGGCATCTCTTATCATGTTGGTTTCTGTTACTTTATACTCAAGCTGTGGTGATTCTGCTACAGAAATATCCGGTACGCTTCCTGTTGTGACAGGGATTACTGTTGATTCCGTTGCAAGTAAAGGTGATACTATTGTGGTTACCTGGACCGCATTGACCGGTACCCAGATAGAGGGGTATCTCCTCTGGTCCAGAGTAAAGATTGAAGATCCCTGGGAGTTACTTGAAGTAGTCTATCAGAATACTGGAATCCACATCGCTGACAGGTCGGCCTACTACACCGTCATGGCTTTCTATGGAGATAACACTTCATCCGATACAGGCTTGTCAGACAATACAAGAACTGAAAGTCTGTCAGAGACAAGACTGCCGGTTTCGACTGAACCAGTGGGCTTCCGTATTGACCTTGAGGGAGATTCTCTTATTTCCGGTAACCCCTCTTCTCCAGAATTCCATCAGCAATTCACAGTTGCCGTTGATTCACTCAGCGGAGAGAGGTTCATTTACCCGGGTACTGCTAATCCATGGCCCGGTGGAGCAAAAACGATGGTGTCATCAAGTGGTGGCTATGTTGCTCCAGCTCCCAATGACAGTATTCTATGGCAGGACAGTATCTCCTACGGTGCTAACTTCTTCCTTGCACTTGAGAGCGGATACTACTGCAAGCTTAATGGCTTGGAAATATCCCCCGATACATTAACAGTGCCTGACACTCTGATCATTGATGGCCAGTATCAACCTATCCAAAGTGTCAGGGTGTTTAATCAGAACAGGTAATCGATTCCACGTGAGGAGTCGGCTTTTCCAACTTCAAGGGATTGATTTGCAGATGGCGAACTGCGTGCTGGTGAGGTAAGGCTTGCTGAAAATCTTCCAAGTAACTTAAATTTAACATATTGCTACAGCAGGAGATAGGTTTTCATTGATTTCAGACGGAATCAGCGTATATCCCATCTGAGATGCCGTTCGCTTCAGGTTCTTCAAGACTCGATCTTTGTACTGGCTTTCATAGTAATCCTGACCCTGTTCAACAAATTCCATTCCGTTTTTCAGCATGCTGTAAATCAGTCTCGCCAGCTTGTGAGCTGTGGCGGTGATCGCTTTAGGTGATCCGTGCCTTGCCCGCATCCGGCGATGGTACGCTCCTATTGCACTCTTGGAGTTCGTCACTGCAAAAGCTGACATTCTCAGGGCTAAAGCGGCTCTGTTTGCCGTTCGTTTTGTTTTTTTGCTTAACACTTTTCCACCGGAGACATTCGTGCCCGGGCTGAGGCCGAGCCATGAGGAAAAATGCTTTTCTGTTTTCCATCGACTCATGTCTGTGCCTATCTCTGAAATTATCTTAAGAGCTGTAACTTCGCTGATACCGGGTATACTTGTAAGGTCTACTCCGGTTATCCGAAAAAGCTCCTCCCGAACATTGAATGATGGAGCGCTGGCTGACTTTCTGTCTTTGGAGGGTGGCAGTGAATTGGAGTCTGCATTTGATTCAAATGTATCCAAAAGCTTTGCGATCGCAAGGTCGCATTCATGAATCTTCCCCTGATAGGTCTCGTAAAGATCCAGAGATTGTTGCAGTGCCAGAATGTATTCATCACGGTAATGACCGTGCAGAGATTCCGATATTTCTTCTTCACTTTTCTTGCATCGCACATCTCTATGAACCGCAAGTTTGTCAGGATCCCTTTCTCCATCCAGAATTGCACGGATAATGGTCATACCGGTTTTGCCGGTGATATCGCTGACAACATTGTCGAGCAACAGATTCATTTGCCGCAGAGCTTTCTGCATATGCTGAATATGAGCACTGGCATACTTTATCAAAGAATCCCTCTGCCGCATATAGGCCCGAAGTGAGGTAATATGTTCAGGTGGGCGAAAGGCTCCCTGCAGCAATCCGTATGTGTGCAACTGCTGCAGCCACTGACAGTCCAGCACATCACTTTTCCGTCCTGAAACATTCTTAACATTGCGTGCATTTACCAGAAGCACTTCAAGCCCTGACTCCTCAAGAATCTCATATGCCGGAATCCAGTAAATACCGGTTGATTCCATCGCGACTGTCTCAACCCCTATTTTAACAAGCCAGGCAGCCATTTTCTTCAGGTCACCGGTGAAGCAGGAAAATGACCGTACAGGTTCTGTATCCAACCCCTCGGGAACGGCCACATAATGCATCTGCGAACCTATATCTATCCCTGCAGCATAAAGATTAACCTGCTCAAGATGTTTGCTCAGCCTGTTTCTTTTCCGGACAGCATTCGGATCAGTCTTCTTCTTGCCTTTCATCGTACTTTCCTCCATAGTAAGGTGGTTAAATATGGGCGTGCAAGGGTGCGGAGTGATCGTAATGCGCACTCTTCCAAAACGGGATCGCAAAGCGTCACCGATGATGTTGTCGCTCACTCCAGACCACGCTATTTGTCGGGTATAATACGCCAATGATTAGACGGTCTTTGTACCCCTGCACGCTCTCTAAAGATAATCCATACAATGATAAGGCTCAAGTTACTTATAGATGTAGGCTCGTCCGCGGGCTGGGACGCTATTTGAACTTCAGGAGTGAGTGCTGTTGTTTATTGCCGTCAGACAAGATATTGATTTTGACATTGAATTCTGTGGTACCTATAATAGGGTCGTAGAATAGGTACTGATAATAGGGATCGAAAGGGGCCGTATGCTGCAGGCGAAATTCAGTGTAGAAGAAATGCAGGCTGAATTCCTGAGTGAATTCAAGACCTACGGGTTTAAGGACAGGAGCGCCATGGTCAGAATGGCTATAACTCTTTTCAAGAAGAAAATGGAACTTGAAAGCCTTAAGAAATCTGCTGACCTGTATTCAGAGATCTATTCTCTGAATGATGATCTTAAGGAATTGACCGAAACAGCAGTAACTGGATGGCCGGAATGACGGTGTTGAAAAGAGGAATGGTTATTGATGTAAATCTTGATCCTTCAAAGGGTTCGGAAACCGGGAAAATCAGACCCTGTGTAATTGTAACCAATGATATTTACAATGAAAGAGTTCCGGTTATTCAGGTTGTTCCGATTACTGAATGGAGTGCGAAAAAAGCACGGATAATGACCAATGTCGAAATTCTTCCCTCAGCGGAGAATGGGCTCTCGAAAAAATCAATTGCGGACTGCCTGCAGACACGTCCAATCGATCATAGTCACAGAATGGTTAGAATTCGCGGGAAACTATCATCTGGCGAAGTAAAGGAAATTAATAAATCACTCAGAATTCTATTTGAACTTCAGGACTGAACGCCCATGAGAAACTCGAGTATGTAGATCTGAGTTGCAATGAATCAGAGCAGTACGATTGAATGCGCAGCTCGGATGAAATAAGCTTTGCATTCTTCACATTTGAAAGGCACAAGAATCCGGGGCATGGATTCCTTAACTCGATACTGGAAAATACTGTTAATCGCTTTACCGTTCCGCGATTACTACTATCCTTGTATCGATATCATCGGGTAATTCATCCGGTTTCCCAGGGTTCAGGCAGACCTCTGCTTCACAGCCAGTTCCGGTAAGCCAGCCTAGAACTATTTCCCCGCGTTCCAGACCCTCAGCCGATAGCTGAGCGAATGACCGGGAGCTGTAAGCGGAAAGGCATCTCAGCTGGATCTCACAGCCGGAGGGGTCGAATATCTCCTCGTATACGCTACCAAGACAGGGTTCCAGTACCAGTTGTGCCATTATCATACTGCATACCTCGTTGGATATGACAAAATCATCTATCCCGGCAGCGGAAGCAAGGAGTCTGTTCCTCGGATTCCTTATCTCGGAAACCACGGTGCCCTTCCATGAATCCCCCAGCTTATCAGCGATATTCCTCAGTATCAGGAGCGTGATGATGCATTCCGAGTCTGCGCTTTCATCTGACATTCCCGCTGCTTTCCCGGATATCACCATGATGCTGTCATACTTTTCCGGATGAAGTTCTTCAAGCCGGTCGGGATCGGTTCTTTCCGTCTGCACATACTCGACGTTACAGTTTACTGTTCCAACTTCGGAGAGAAGAGCTTCTCCCTCTTCCTGTGGCAAAGATCCGGCAACGAGTATCCCGCCTCCCTCCATCGAGTAGGCGTCCAGAAGGCCAAGCATGAAACTGAATTTTCTGCTGTTTCCTGAGAAGATAAGCATGCTAAGCTGCTTCCTGCATGTATCCACGCTTGATCTCTCGAATTTCCCGGTTGAAACAGGCTCATCTTCAAAAGCATAGGATCTGGAGTTCTCCGCCAGAAGAAGAAGCCTGTCCCCCGGATTCAGCTTCATATAAGGTTCAGGATTGATCCATATCTTTCCGGCGGATTGTATACCGATGGCAATCCCACTATGGATTCTGTTCGCTATCTCCCTGAACGTGCAGTTCTCCACCTCGGGGCATTTGTTCAGATAGAACTCGTTCCGATCGAAGCTCAGTACTTCATTGTAGACCGCACTCAGTCCGGGCTGCCTGCTGACCTGCACGACCAGGCGCATGACGATCTCACGTACAGGGAGCCAGTGGATATCACTGTAAGCCATTTCTGCTATCCTTCTCGTTGGCCTGTTACGCAATTCACAGACTCCCACAGGATGGCTGTTCTTAATTATGGAATTAACGGCAACCAGGGTTTTAAGTATTTCACCGTCATCATCGCCTACGATGACGAAACCCGCGCATTTCTGAAAACAGGGCAGCTGCAGGGAGTCAACATCGGTTGTATTGCCCGAGCGGCAGATGACCCTGCGTATACTCTTTCTTCCAAGGCGCTGAATGAGAGTCTCTTCAATCTCCTCGCGCGTAATACTTGAAAAGATCACGATCTTGCCCTTGATTGAATCTTCCTCGTGAGCTTTAATAAGTTCCCTGGTTACTTCGAAAAGCCTGTCTCCATCTCCGCATACGATGTAGTGGCCCTTCTCAAGGATCGGAGATTTCCCCCTTTTCAGGGCGTCAAGCTGTTCGGTGATCTTGGAGGAGAGAATGCCGATAAGAAGGGAGAGAACAAGAATGCCGCCAATAGTGACCAGAACACCCACCATTGCGATCTGTGGATTGCAGTTGTCGTTAATAAAGGTTCCCTGGTCCAGCAGTCTGGTGAATGACCACCAGAAGCTGTCGGGGGTAAGGTCACTCACCAGAACCATTCCTGTAACGATTATCAATCCGGAAATTGTGAAGAGAACAAGTATCTGCCAGACAGGATTCCTGATCAGAAGATTGTTTATAAAGTATCTGATCCTGCTCCCGGGTGTATTGCTCCTCATTTTGTCCTTCTTGAGGAACATCACTTATTCCTTTTTCGCTCCCCAATGAAGTGATGCGCAAGGTATCCCATTGCAAAACCGATTATGGCAACGAAGAAGATAAGGATTATCATGGACATGCTCAGCTTCCAGAAGAGAAGATGAAGCTCCGCTACATTTGAATTCTGAACTACGATGACAGTAAGCAGGATCGCCAGGATTAGAATTGCGACCATCTTTGGCTTCATAACAAACCATCCTAACCTTGTTATACTGAAATGGGGACTGTTCCGGTTACCCGTCTGTTCGTACGATCATTATAACTATCGATAATAATAAGTTTAATCCTGTCACGCACTCCGAACCTCTTACATCACACAAACGGGCCTGACTTATCAAGGGGGTCTACTAATTTATGTAGTCCTGAGTTTGTGTTAACCTGGAGAAGAGCCTAAGTAAACAAATATTCAAGCTTTGCTGACACCACTTGAGCACCAGATTCAAATTATTTTTGAAATACTGCTCTCTGTCAGCGTTGATGCTGTTACTATGCATCTTCGAGTTCGCGGAGAAGCTCCTGAATAAGATCGGTAACAGTAGTAATTTCGTTAACGCGATGCGCGTTCTGCCCGCAGAAAATGAGGCCGTTATCCACATCACCAAAATAGGAATTCAGAAGCGCCAGTGCGATACAATATCTCGCAGTTTCGACTTTGCAGGCAGTAAGGCATCTGTAAGGACAGGATATTTTTAGTTTTCCCTTAACTTCAAGATCCTTTAAAAATTGATTATTTATCGCCCGGCCAGGCATACCAACAGGACTTTTTATGATAACAATGTCCTCTTCTTTGGCATCAAGATAAGCCTGCTTGAATTGCGGTGACACACCGCATTCCTTGGTACAGACAAAGCGTGTTCCCATCTGAACACCTGAAGCTCCGAGAGAGAGCATTCGCGCAATATCTTTTCCGGTGTAAATACCGCCTGCGGTGATAACAGGAATTTTCTTTCCGTGTTTATCTTCGTAAGGTTTAATAGTTTCCAAGACTTCAGGCAGAAGCTTTTCAAGAGAGTAATCCTCCGGATGTTCCAGTTGTTCAGCTGAAAAACCGAGATGTCCTCCGGCCAGAGGTCCTTCCAGGATCAACGCATCGGCGATTCTTTCATATCGTCTGTCCCAGGTTCGAAGGATTAATTCAGCTACTCTGGCGGAACTGACTATGGGTACAAGGTTTACACCGGGGTCAGGGACTAATGTCGGAAGCCTCGTTGGTAATCCGGCGCCGAAGACGATCAGCTTAATTCCCTCTTGTACCGAAGCTCTGATAAGATCATCCACGTTGCTGAGCACACCCATGAAGTTTACCGCGATATGGCCATCTGTCATCCTCCTGGCTTTGCGGATCTCATTTATTAATGCCTCCAGGGATGTTCTTTCACAGACCTCTGCCGAACCTTCTATATTCCCTAAACCGATACACGAAATTGTGCCGATCCCGCCTTGATTTGCAACTGCTGAAGCCAGCGAGGAAAGTGAAACCCTGACTCCCATACCCCCTTGAACAATAGGTAATTTTGCGGATAATTGCCCGATTCGAAGCTCAGGAATTCTCATATGAATCTCCATATTTCTTTATCACAAGGCAGGCGTTGCCCCCGCCAAAACCAAACGAATTGCTCAATGCAGCATTTAGATCAAGTGATTCAGCGCCATTGGTAACATAATCAAGAGTGCAATCAGTATCAGGTTCTTCATAATGAATGGTAGGAGGGATCATACCGGTAAAAACACTCATTACGGTCGCCACGAACTCCACAGATCCAGCGCCTGCTAAAAGATGACCAATCATTGATTTAATTGAACTGACTTTCAAAATATCCGCATGTTCACCGAATACTTTTTCAATAGCTGTACTCTCACATTTATCATTTAAAACAGTTGAGGTTCCGTGAGCATTAATATAACCAATTTCTTCAGCATCCATACCAGCGTCATCCAGCGCTGCATTCATAACCCGGACCATTCCATCGCTCTCGGGTTCTGGTGCCGTAATGTGATAGGCATCGGCCGTGTTACCATAACCAACGATTTCAGCGTAGATATTCGCCCCTCGATTTAATGCGTGCTTCAGATTTTCCAGAATAACAATCCCTGCTCCTTCACCCATCACAAAACCATCACGGTTCTTATCAAAGGGTCTGGAGGCATTTTCCGGATAATCATTGGAAGTCATGGATCGTGTAGCGCAAAAACATCCCCAGGGTAGCGGGTTTATACATGCTTCCGAACTGCCTGCGAGCATGATGTCGGCATCGCCTCTCTGAAGAATCCGAAAAGCATCACCGATAGCGTTTGATCCTGTAGAACAGGCCACAGAGGGAGCAGAGAGGGGACCTTTAAAACCGTATTTAATTGAAACCATGCACGCTGCCATATTGATGAGCAGCCTGGAGACAAAGAACGGATTCATACTTCTGGGTCCTTTTTCAAGAAGTATGGTATAGCCATCTTCGATAGCCTGCGCACCACCAATCCCGGAACCGATGATCACACCCGCTCTATTATTGTCAAATGAGATTGTATCCAATCCCGCATCTTTAATCGCCATGGCGGATGCAGCGAGTCCAAACTGAGTGAATCGATCCATACGCCTCGACGATTTTCTGTCAATCCATTCTTCAACTTGAAAATCCTGTACCTCAGCCGCGAGCTTTGAAGTAAAATCCGTTACATCAAAATTAGAAACTTTCGCAATTCCATTTCGTCCAGCCATTAATCCTTCACAAAAATCCTTTACACCTATACCGATCGGTGTTACAACACCCAAGCCTGTGACAACAACCTGATGTTCGTTCATCATTAGAAATTCCTTCTTATAGTGCCGAGCAACATCAAATCAATGCAAATTCTTCTGAAGATTTGAATGAATTGTTCTGAAAAAACATACTGATAATATATGGCATTTTATCAACCATCGCCAAGAACTGCTCAACTCCAAGCCGTTAAACATGCTGTTTGACGATCTTGACCCACCGCCTTCTCCATTCAGGAGCTTCAAAGTTATCCGGCCAGAATTCTGTTTGTCTGGTGATTAACCCATTCTCTACTGTATGGAATGTTATCGCTCTGGCACTGACTGTACCATCTGTAACATCAACATCACTTACCACTTGATTACCCTCAGAAATAATTGAATTGATGTGAAATTTCCATGTGTCCTTTGCAGGATAATTAGTATTTATCTCAGCGAAATTTATTCTGCCAACGATCAATTCTGAGGATTGAGGCCAGTAGCATTCGAAATCTTCAGAGAGCCATTCACTTGCCTTGTAGAAGTCATTGCTTTCCGTTGCCTTCCAAAACGCGATTACCACTTCCTTAGCGCTCATCATATTTCCTCCTTGCTGCCCTGCATATGAAATCACCGCCGCTTGGTAGCGTCCGCATATCTTCCCCAGTTCAGGATGAAAACGAGAAGGGCAGTTGAAGCCGTTGCCAGGTTATTCAAGCCGGATTGGATCTGATACGCGCGATCAGGTTTATACCCGATCTTCTCAGAACCCGCCTCGCCCAGTATCAAAGATTCAAATGCAACCGTTCCTGACATGATAAGTACCATGACAGGTCCCAGAATATGAAAAGTTGATACGGCATCGGTACCAAGATATTTTGCAAGAAAATACGTAAGCACGATAAGAGCAGGTCGAATCCACTCCATCATCTTCGAAAGCTGTTTCTTCATTTTCTCCCCCTCTTAATTGCAAACTTGCAAGTTCTGGATGCACTTGAACAGTGCGAACGCCATTGCTTTATCTTACAATACGAATTACAGTGAGTTAAAGTATTCGCTGAATATTAATATTATGCTTCTTCACATTAAATCCTTCTGAAGACCTCTACACCAAACGCTTCAAATCAGCAGACTGTGAATACATAGTTATCTGATTCTGGATTACAGTTCTACTGAATTTAGTATGTTCGCTATTCAACGCGTTCGAATCCAAATACTCGCTTATTCTACCTGATCATACATCCAAGAAGCATCAAATTTAAGCTTGGAGTAATCCTGCGAACAAAGGCAACATATTAAATATAACAATTTTTACAATTGGGTCGGACAAGAATCGCTTTCAGGTAGTAAATTCTGCGGGAAACCCACATGACGTAAAAGGCGAAGTGCGTTGCTCCGGTCAACAATTCCCTCCTGCAGCTTATAATCAAAGGCAATTGAACCCTCCTGTATTTCTTCAGTAAAATAGAAGTTATCATATTCCTTAGCAAGATTGCGTGAGATGTCCTGCTCATGTGTAGTAACTATAATGAGTGAATCACTTCTAATCAGAGACAAATGTTATTCCGGTTCGCAGTGGATCACACTTTTTGTTACCGAAAATGAAACTGACGCTGGACACGGAGTATAAAAGCATAGCGACTGCCAGAGTTATCATCCTGTGGTGAAGAGTATTAGGAGCTATGTAAGGAGCTACCTGGATTTGCAGGATGATGAATAGTATCCGTTGACGATATGAAGGTATTATCATATAATCATATCTATGAAAAACCTATTCGATGCTCTGGCGAATACAAATAGATTGAGAATGACCCGCATACTTCTGCGGGGGCCGCTTAATGTAAGTGAGATAACCATTGTTCTGGGGCTGAGCCAGTCCAATGTAAGCCACAGTCTTCGTAAGCTGCTGGATGCCGGAATTGTATTAAGGAAGGGGAGGGGCAGCTGGGCTTATTACAGTCTGAATAGAAAATATCCAGTTCTGGAGATAATTCTTGATGGTATTTCCTTCGGCAGTAAGGAGATCGAGAATTATGAAAATGACATGTCCGAACTCAGGCTTTGTTATGATAAAAGAAAGTCCGAGGCCATCGAATTCTTTAACCGTGTGGCCTCAGAGCTTGATGAGGTGTCTTACCTTATGCCTGATCCTGAGGCTTACATTACGGATGTCATTGATTTGTATCCTGCAGAAAGCGCAATTCTTGATGCCGGGTGCGGCAGCGGCGAACTGGTTCTGAGACTTGCCAGAAGAGGTATGACCGTCATTGGGGTGGACCAGTCCCGGGAGATGCTGTCACAGGCGGGAAAGAGAGTAGAGTCCGACGGTAACGGAAGAAACGTTGAGCTCCGCCTTGGTAGTGCCGAACACCTTCCCCTTGCGGACTCTTCAGTTGACGGAGTAATTGCCCATATGCTTCTTCATCATTTAAGTGAACCTTCCATGTTTTTCAAGGAGGCTTCAAGGGTATGTGAGGAGAACGGAAGGTGCACTGTCATAGAGCTTGCGCCGCATGAGAATACCGATCTTAAACGGATGCAGGGTGACCTCTGGCCGGGTCTTGACCGGGATGAAGTCAGAGTCTGGATGTCCTTTGCGGGATTCAGCGGAATTGAAGAAATTGTAATTGATGATGCAAGAGTGTTCATTCTTTCAGGAGTTCTGGATGAGAGGAATTTTAATGGTTGACTACAAGGTTGCTGATATATCTCTGGCGGATTTCGGTCGTCGGGAAATAGAGATCGCCGAAAAAGAGATGCCCGGGTTGATGGCTGTCAGGGAAAAGCATGGAAAGAGCAGACCCCTGGATGGATTGAGGGTCACAGGTTCGCTTCACATGACCGTGCAGACCGCTGTACTGATAGAGACTCTGGTCGAGCTTGGAGCTGATGTAAGGTGGGCAAGCTGCAATATCTTCTCCACTCAGGATCATGCCGCAGCAGCGATTGCTGTGACGGGCATTCCTGTTTTTGCATGGAAGGGTGAGAGTCTTGACGAGTACTGGTGGTGTACCAGGAAGGCACTGAGTTTCCCAGGGGGGAAGGGACCCAGCCTGATAGTCGATGACGGCGGTGATGCTACCCTTATGGTTCACAGGGGATTTGCGCTGGAGCGTGACTTTGCAGAAACAGGTAAGCTTCCGGAGGTTATTGAAGGGTCGGTGGATGAAGTAGTCCTTGCTGCTAATCTCGTTGAAGGAATCCGTGAAAACCCGGGATACTGGACTTCTATTGTTCCTGAGATAATCGGGGTTTCAGAAGAGACAACAACTGGTGTTCACAGACTCTACAGCATGTTGAAGGCAGGAATCCTGCTTTTTCCCGCATACAATGTTAACGACTCAGTTACGAAGAGCAAGTTCGATAATTTTTACGGATGCCGGGAATCTCTTGCGGACGGGATCAAACGAGCCACGGATATTATGGTCGCCGGAAAGACCGTCCTCATCTGCGGGTACGGAGACGTGGGCAAAGGCTGTGCTCAGAGCATGAAAGGTTTCGGGGCAAGAGTCCTGATAACCGAGATCGATCCTATCTGCGCTCTTCAGGCGGCAATGGAGGGCTTTGAAGTTACTACCGTTGAGGATGCATTGCCGGAGGTTACCATATTCGTAACAGCAACCGGCAACTACAACGTGTTAACCGCAGAGCATATGAGCATGATGAAAGACCAGTCCATAGTATGCAATATCGGTCACTTTGATAACGAGATCGAAGTTGCGGGGCTGGAGGCTCTGCCAGGTGTAATTAAAGAAGAGATCAAGCCGCAGGTTCACAGGTTCCGTTTTGCGGACGGTAATTGCATCTTCCTTCTTGCTGAGGGAAGGCTGGTCAATCTTGGATGCGCAACGGGGCATCCAAGCTTCGTGATGTCCAGCTCCTTCACCAACCAGTGTCTGGCACAGATAGTTCTGGCTGATGAGAGACCCGGAATCGGTGTTTACATGCTCCCGAAGCTTCTTGATGAGGAAGTGGCCAGGCTGCATCTTGATAAGCTGGGAGTCAAATTGACAAAGCTGACTCCTAAGCAGGCAATGTACATCGGTGTTGAGCTGGAGGGTCCCTACAAACCGGAGCATTACAGATACTGATTATTTGTGTTGACCGATGTGGCGGGGGAGAGTACGGAATGCTTATATTCCCCGTCCTTCATGAGAGAAGTATGACCGGCAGTTTTAGACGAAAGGTAAAACAATGGCAGACAAGATCAGAGTATTGCTGATTGACGATGATTCAGATTTCATTGAAGCAAACAGCATTGTCCTTGAAGCCATCGGATTTGAGGTTCTGACTGCACTCAGCGGTGCTCGGGGCCTTGAAATGGTCAAGGAAGAAAATCCGGATGTTGTAGTGCTGGATGTGATGATGGAGCAGACAGATGAGGGTTTCGCGGTTGCCAGGAGAATTCGCACTAAATTGAGAAGCAATGTTCCGATTCTGATGCTTACATCTGTGGGTAAAGTTACCGGTTACGATTTTAATCCGGAAGAGAATCCTGATTTCTTCCCGGTGGATATTTTTCTTGAGAAGCCTGTTCCTCCAGATGTGCTGGTTCAGAAGATCAAAGATCTGCTTGCGAAAGGAGACCGGTAATGCCACGCAATCCCGAAGAGATTGTCGCTGATGGTATTAGAGAATTCGGCGAAGGGCGTGAGAAGGTATTGCAGCTTCTCAATAAGGTCAACGAGGAGCTCAGCTGGATTCCGACAGCAGCGATCAATGCAATAGCACAGGCAACTGGAATCAGTGTTGCCGAGGTATACAGTGTCGTAAGTTTCTACAGTTTTTTCAGCACCGAACCACGGGGCAGGAATATAGTTCGTCTTTGCAGCACCATCAGCTGCGCTATGACAGGACAGCGTGAAATTCTTGAAGCCCTGATGGACGAGTTCGGTATCGAACCATTTGAGACCACGGATGACGGCCGCCTTACCATTGAAACAACACCCTGCATCGGTCTTTGTGACCAGGCTCCGGCAATGCTGGTGAACGGTGAACCTCATGTAAAACTCACACCCGAAAAGGCGTGCGAGATCGTACGCGGACTGGGATAGGAGGCTTCAATGGAAAAGAAAGTGTTGCTTGCTGAAAACCAACCCGAATTCGGTGCAGGATTTGAACTGGCTCTAACGATGTCTCCTGCGGATGTTGTCTTCATAGTGCGTGATTCCGGAATAAAAGGTCGCGGCGGGGCAGGATTTCCTACAGGAATCAAATGGAACCTTGCAGGTGCTGCCTCGTCCGATGTTAAATACGTGGTCTGTAACGCTGATGAGGGTGAACCGGGAACTTTCAAGGACAGGATCCTTCTGGAGAAGTATTCCGAAAGGCTTCTGGAGGGGATGGCTATCGGCGGGTATGCCATCGGCAGTTCCCATGGAATCATATACCTCAGGGCTGAATATCCCTACCTCATTCCGGCCATTAAAGAGGCCAGGAAGAACATGATTAACAGGGGGTTTCTTGGTAAGAACATCGGTGGCAAAGGATTTGACTTCGATGTGGAGATCAGAATCGGTGCGGGAGCATACATCTGCGGAGAGGAAACTTCTCTGATCGAGAGTCTTGAAGGCAAGAGTGGTTACCCTAGAAATAAGCCTCCCTTCCCGGTGAACAGCGGTTATCTTAACAAACCCACCATCGTTAACAATGTTGAGACCTTCTGTAACATTCCCCATATTGTTCTTAACGGACCTGAATGGTACGCTGATCTGGGAATCGGAGACTGTTCTGGAACCAAACTATTCAGTATTTCCGGTAATGTTGAGAAACCCGGGGTGTACGAGCTTCCTCTTGGAGCACCCCTTAAGGATCTCCTTGAACTCGCAGGAGCGGGCGATATCCAGGCTGTTCAAGTTGGCGGTGCAAGCGGAAGGACTATCCCCGCATCCGAAATTCACAGGTCCCTCTCCTTCGGCGATCTTCCACCTGGAGGCTCCGTGATCGTGTTCGACAGCACTGTGAACATGCTGGAAGTATTGGAGAACTTCATGGAGTTCTTTGTTCACGAGTCATGTGGACAGTGCGTTCCATGCCGTGAAGGAACTCTTCAGCTTATGAACGCTGTTGATGATCTGATCTGTGGTGATATATGCTGCAGAGAGGATCTGGACAACTGCTTCAGACTGGCTGAGGTAATGAGGATCACCAGTAAATGTGGTCTGGGTCAGACAGCGGTCAACTGCTTCGTAGATATCATTAACAACTTCGTAGATTTCACAGATGAATGCCTCAGCGAAGAGTGCTGCTGCGAAAGAGGTGATCAATAGTGCATAACATTTCAATCAAGATCAACGGCCAGGCGTACAGCATCCGTGAAGGTTCCACGATCCTTGAAGCCTGTCGGGAAGCCGGCATTGAAGTACCGACTTTGTGTCATCATCCCAAGGTGAATATTTCGGGTAACTGTCGTATCTGTGTTGTTGAGATCGAGGGTTGGAACACACTTGCTACAGCCTGTGTGACACCAATAATACCCAACATGATCGTCAGAACTCATAGTTCAAGAGTAATCGAATCCAGGAAAGTCGTGGCGAACCTTCTGCTTGCCGCGCACAACTGTGACTGCATGGTTTGTGATACTGCCGGTATCTGTGAACTGCAGGATCTTGCATACGATCTTGGGATAGACTCACGCTCAAGAATGTTCGACAGTTTCGATAGATCTCTGGAACTAGTTGACGATTCATCACCTGTACTGAAATACGATCCTTCGAAGTGCATCATGTGCACGAGATGTGTAAAAGCATGCAGGGACATCCAGGGTAAGGGAATAATAGCTGTTCTGAACCGCGGAGCGGACATGAGAGTCGGCACTGGTGTAAACCTCTTGGATATATCAGACTGCGATGGATGTGGTGAGTGTGTTCAGATCTGTCCTACTGGCGCTCTTTCCGCGAAGGTTTCAACCGGTGTTAGAAGCTGGGAAGTCGAGAAAACCCGCACCAGCTGCTCCTACTGTGGAGTCGGATGCCAGCTGGACATGTGGGTTCATGGTAACAAGCTTGTAAAAGTTGAAGGTTCAGATATAGTTCCCAACTACGGATCGACCTGCGTGAAGGGCCGCTATGGCCATACGTTCATCGACAGTGATGATCGACTCAAGACACCTCTGATCAGGCGTAATGGAGCATTAGTCGAAGCCACCTGGGATGAGGCTATTTCGCATATTGCGGAGAAAATCGGGAAGATCAGGGAAGAGAACGGTCCTGACGCGATTGCAGGTCTTTCTTCCGCCAGGGTTACCAACGAGGAGAACTACCTTTTCCAGAAGATGATGCGTGCGGCTGTGGGAACCAACAATGTCGACCATTGCGCAAGACTGTGTCATGCTTCGACTGTTGCTGGCCTGGCGGCAGCTTTCGGATCGGGAGCGATGACCAACTCTATTGCAGAGCTTGAGCACGCGAAATGTATTCTGGTTACAGGTTCGAACACAACCGAGACTCATCCGGTAATTGCGACAATCATCAAACGTGCTGTCCGTGAACACGGTGCAAAGCTCATAGTAGTGGATCCCAGAAGAATAGATCTGGTGGAACATGCAACCCTCTGGCTGAGACAGAAGAACGGTACCGATGTAGCATGGATGAATGGTTTGATGAATGTGATCATCAGCGAGAACCTTCAGGATAAAGCGTACATCAGCGAAAGAACGGAAGATTTCGAAGCCGTGAGCAAGATGGTTGAGCGTTTCACTCCTGAAATGGTAGAAGAGATCACAACCATTCCTGCTGAGAAGATAAGGCAAGCAGCAAGGATCTTCGCAACTGCTGAAGTGTCGTCCATCGTTTATTCGATGGGTATCACCCAGCACATAACGGGAACGGACAATGTCCTCTCCACGGCGAATCTTGCCATGCTTACCGGAAATGTCGGGAAACCCTCCGGTGGTGTTAATCCACTCCGAGGTCAGAACAACGTTCAGGGTGCCTGCGATCTTGGAGCGCTTCCCAACGTCTACTCGGGATACCAGAAGGTTGCTGATCCTGCTTCACAGGAGAAGTTCGAAAAGGCATGGGGAAGAAAGTTATCGAAAGATAACGGGCTCACGGTTGTGGAGATCATCAACGGTCTGGAAAGCGGTGATGTGAAGGGCCTCATCATTATGGGTGAGAACCCCATGGTTTCTGATCCCAATCTCAACCATGTGGAGAAAGCTCTGGAGAGTGCTGAGTTCCTGGTTGTCTGTGATATCTTCCTTACTGAAACTGCAGAGAAAGCGGACGTTGTTTTACCTGCTGCTTCCTTTGCCGAGAAAGAGGGAACTTTCACAAACACCGAACGTCGGATTATCCTTCTCAGGAAATTTCTCGATGCTCCTGGTGAGGCCAGACCCGACTGGAAGATAATCTGCGACCTGTCCACATCTTTTGGATACCCCATGAGCTATGCGGACCCCGCTGAGATCATGGATGAGATCGCCAGTGTTACTCCCATTTACGGTGGCATTCATCATAACAGAATCCAGGAGACAGGCCTTCAGTGGCCCTGTCCTGATGATACACATCCCGGGACGATGTATCTGCATAAAGGTGAATTCAAGCGAGGCAAAGGAAAATTTCACCCGGTTGATTTCATTCCCCCGGCAGAACTTCCGGATGCAGAGTATCCTTTCATCCTATCCACCGGCAGGATACTATTTCACTACCATACCGGAAGCATGTCCCGGCGGGCTCCAGCGCTTAACGAATATGTGAGCGGTGGATACGCTGAAATTCACCCGGCTGATGTTAAACGCCTTGAGCTTGTAGATGGAGGACCGGTCAGTATCAGTACAAGAAGAGGTCAGATAGAAACAACTGTTAAATCGACGGAAAAGGTAGAAATAGGTTCTGTTTTTGTCCCGTTCCACTTTGCGGAAGCTGCTGCGAACAGGCTCACGAACGATGCTCTTGATCCCAAGGCAAAGATTCCTGAGTTGAAGGTAGCAGCATGTCAGGTATCAAAAATTTAATGAAACTAGGAGGATATTCAATGGACGTGAACTGCACTCCGCCAGCAGCTGTTGCAGAAGCGCTGGCGAACAATATTGGTGTCAAAAAGGCACAGAACAGCTTCAAGAATCTGCTCATCCTGGGCATTTTCGCTGGTGTTTATATCGCTTTTGGAGCGCAGCTGGCAACAATAGTAGGGCATGATATCTCCCAATACCTTGGAGTTGGAATCGCCAAACTCGTTATCGGTTCAGTTTTCAGCGTTGGCCTGATGCTTGTTGTCATTGCCGGTGCTGAACTTTTCACCGGCAATAACCTGATCATGATGTCCGTTCTTAACAAACAGACATCTCTCGGATCATTGCTTCGGAATTGGGGTATAGTCTTTTTCGCCAACCTTATCGGTTCACTGCTGATCGTATGGCTTATTCACAGCTCAGGGCTTCTGAACGTAAATGACGGAGCTGTCGGAGCTAAGGCTGTCGCTATTGCAAATGGCAAAGTGAACCTGGGTTTCATGGAGGCTTTTTCAAGAGCCATTCTCTGTAACTGGCTTGTATGCCTCGCAGTATGGCTTGCCGTTGCGGCCAAGACTGTCATTGGAAAGATATTCGCATGTTTCTTCCCGATCATGGCTTTCGTAGCCAGCGGTTTTGAGCATAGCATCGCTAACATGTACTTCATTCCCATCGGAATACTTAACAAGGGTATGGCTGCTGTCGGGATGGATGTTTCCAACCTGAACATAGGTGGATTCATTAGTAATCTTATCCCTGTGACTCTTGGCAATATTGTCGGTGGAGCATTTTTCGTCTCAACACTTTACTACATCGTGTTCCTCAAGGGAAAGAAAGCGTAAACGCTTCCTGTAAGGGAAGGGCTGCTGACTCAGCAGCTCTTCCCTCGAAGTGAGAACAAAATAATGTCAGTGACAGACAGAATAATAATTACGACGATCAAAGACGGAAAAACTGTAGAGCGCGAGGACACTCTCGTTCAGCAGATGACATACACTCTGGAATTGAACGGGGTACACGCCATTACTTCTGTCTGTTGCCCGGGAGATCTTCAGTCTCTTGCCTATGGATACCTGGCAACACAGGGTTACATATCGCGAGGTGACAAGCCCTCATCTATGAAACAGATCGGATGTACTGTAAGAATTGCATTTGGTGAAACCCCGGTCGTAAAGGAACTGGTACCGGTAGCGTCAGATTACAGGGTCACACCGGAAATCATAGTGAAACAGGTAGTTGAATCTGTTAAGGCAGGAGTAATCTTTAATGAAACAGGTGCAACACACTCTGCTTCAATAAGCCGGGAAGATTCTATTGAGTGTTACGTAGAGGACATAAGCCGCTCGGCTGTGTTAGAAAAAGTTATCGGTTCCGCATACCTGAAGAATCTTGAGATCCATCGATCATTCATTATTCTGTCATCTCGTGTTCCATCAGCTTTTGTCAGAAAGATAGCAAGGGTTGGTGTTCCGATCATTGCTGCTATTTCTGCACCTACTGTGCAAGCTGTCAATGAGGCGGATAAGCTGGGTATATGTCTTTGCGGTTTTGTCCGGGGTAATCGAATGAATGTATATGCAAACAAATGGCGCCTGGGTCTATGATCTTCAAAGAGACTTCACTGCTTATCCTTGCGGGTGGAGCATCCAGCCGTATGGGTTGTCCGAAGCATCTTCTACCGGTTTTCGGCGGGACGATGATGGATAGCATAATAAACCGTCTCGGAGGGATGTTCGCAGAAACCATTGTTGCCGGCAGGGGTATTGAACTTAATCACAGAGACGCAAGGATCGTGGAGGATATCAGGCCTGAGCAAAGTCCATTGGTCGGGATACTATCGGGTTTGAAGGCATCGAGTACGTCAAATGTATTCGTGCTGGGGTGTGATATGCCTTTCGTTAAGCCCGGTTTAATACACCTTCTTACCTCCAGAAAAGATGATACAAGTGATGTAGTAATTCCTGTCATAAGGGGGTATTTTGAGCCTCTTTGCGCGATTTACAGCTGCAGGACTTCAGATAGAATCGCGCAGTACATTGATTCGGGAGGTAGAAAAGTAACAGGTTTTTTTCAGACTGTGAACGTAGCGGAAGTCCGGGAATCCGAGATCAGATTATTCGACCCTCTTCTCAAATCGTTTACTAACCTTAATACACCCAACGACTATCGCAATTACTATCTTTCATAGTTCCCGAAAGAACCCTCTCAAGCATTAATGTCATGAACTTCAGACCCAGGAGGCAGCATTTCGTATTCTATTTCCTGTGCTTCATGCACTTCTCAATATCCCTGTAGTAATTCGCGTGTGGGCCGATCATGATTAATTCAAGAGTATCGGCATCCTTCCCTTATCAGGCGGCTGGTTCATACAGTTATTCTAGACTTCATTGCATTCAATAATTCATTGCTTCGTACTTAAGAATTACAATAGCGTGAAGTGACAGGTAGCACAAGACATCAGTATCAGGTTTATCTGTACCATTTTGCCCGAATTAATTCGTACCAGCCTGTTGTCGTCAGGATTGTTGTATACCGGGGGATTGAGCGATTGCTTCGATGACTTTCAGAATTCTCTTTTCACCCTTCAGATTTACTGGATTGACGTATGACGTAATGCGTAATAGTATTCTATAATGATTAAATCATTCAAGTGCAGGGACACGAAAAAGCTTTTCAACGATATTGATGTTCCCAAATTCAGGAGTATCAATAGGGCTGCAAGAATAAAACTTGAAGTCTTGCATGCGACCGTTTCTCTTCAAAGCCTGCGAGTTTCATCGGGAAACAGACTTGAGCAATTGCAAGGTAAGAGGAAAAGGCAGCATAACGAGTTAAGGATTCGTAGCGCACGTGTGCGCTGCAATTCTGTGTTGAATTAAGCGGTGCGTCTATTTGGATTTTCTATTCGTGGCGTATGGTGATCATAGTCTCTTGAAAACAGTCAAAAACAGTAAAGTATCCGGTCGGACTTGTGGAGTTCAGGCCGGTTCTCTTGTATTTCCGGGTAGCATCGGTCATCAGGATTGATGGCTCAGAGATTTTGGGTAGACCGGTTCCTGGCCGCTTCATTGTGGTTTTCAGCGGCATATACCATGTGGGATAGTACAATCTCTCTTCTCTCACGGTGGTGCCCTCATCCGTTGCAGCGCGAGAACATGTATGAGCTCCGTACCACAATACAGGCAGTTAAGTATTCGCGGTCTCTCAACCAGAAGCAGAACAGGTGGCAGCCCCAGTTGTTCGCGAAGAGCATTCAGTTTTTCCGTACATCGTTGATGGAGGAATCCGTAGTATCGTACTTTGCAGAAGCCTTTCGGCAGCACATGCTGAAGGAAGCGAGCCATGAACACAAGGACAGGAAGTGTCATCGGCTTCCAGTCCTTTGTACCAACCGGCTGGTATCGGAACGTGACTTCATTATTTTGGAGAGAGAGAATGCGGCTGTTCGTTATTGCCACACGATAGATATAGCGTGAGAGATAGCGAATTACTTCAGGTCCCTTTCCCACAGGTTCACAGTGTACAACCCAGTTCTTTTTCCAGACTCCTGCCGGAACAGAGTCATAAAGCCCGAGAGCTTTTACTCCATCGCGGAATTTACCACGGTAGATGGGTGAGAGTGCCCTGACGGGCAGGAAGAAGTCTTCATAAGGAGTTCTAACCCATTTTCCGCTCTCATTGATACCGCCACCGGGAACCAGGTAATGAACATGTGTATGATATGAGATATCACGACCCCATGTATGCAGAACGCCGAACATGCCGGGCTGCGCTCCGAGATGACGGGGATCAGCCGCAAGCTTCTTTAGAGCGTTTGATGAGGCTCGGAACAACAGCCCGTAACAATCCTTCTGATTACTCCTGACGACTTTGTTCAGCTCATGTGGTAAGGTGAAGGTTATCAGGAAGCACTGGACTTCGGGAATACGAGCTGACTGTTTTTCCACCCACCGTGTCGCATCATCGTTACCGCACTTCGGACAGTGTCGGTTACCGCATGAATGGTAGCTGTACTTCTTCTTCCCGCAGGAGGGGCAGCTGTAGAGATTGCCGCCGAGCGCGGGAGTACGGCACGCGATGATATCATCTATTGCTCTTCTGTGACTCGGTAGAACCTTATCACCGAACTTTCTGAGATATTCACCCCTGTACTGGCGGAAGATATCCGCCATCTCGATCATTGTTCGTCAGATCAGGGAAGTTCATTCATGATTTCATCCAGATTTACTCTGGCTTTTTCTTGAGCAATACCAGTCAGATGCGTGTAAATAGCTGTAGTTGCCGGGCTGTTGTGACCGAGATTTGTCTGGATTTGTCGCAGGTTAACACCAGCTTCAAGTAAGTGAGTTGCATAGCTGTGGCGCAGCGAATGCACCTGTGCCTTTTTACGGATACCACTGGCAAGAAGGGCTTCTTTGAAGGCCATCTGAATAACTGCTATTGAAAATGGCTCATTGATCGGATTGGTTTTGTTGTAGCTGCCGTGACAGCCCCGGCCAACTCTGGGAAACAGCCATTCCTCATTTCGGTGAATCAACCAGAATTCCCGCAGAAGTTTGAGAGTTCGCTTGGGTAAGGGCACATAGCGATCCTTACCTCCTTTACCATTGTGTACATGAACTACCATCCGGGCACTGTCTATGTCACAAATCTGTAATCTGGTACCCTCGCCCACACGCAATCCAAGGGAGTAGATTGTTTCAAGACACGCCCTGTAACGGAAGAATCTTACATTCTGCATTATGGTAATAACTTCGCCACGAGAAAGAACTACCGGCAGCTTGCTCTCCCGTGCAGGCCGAATCAACCCCAGAATTGACCAATCCCGTTTCAATGTCTTTTCCCAGAAGAATTTGATACCGCATATCGCTATCGTACAGGTAGCACGAGCCCACTTCTTTTCATTCTTCACATAGAGAAAGTACGCTCGAATCTCTTGCTCATCAATCTTGTCAGGTGATTTACCGTAGTATTCAGCAAGCTGCCTAACCGACCGGACATATGATTCCTGTGTTCTTGGATTCAACCCAGCGAGCTGAATATCCTCGATCATTCTCTTCTGCAGTGCTGTCATGACATTCTCCCTATTTTACGGGAGTACTTGATTGCACTCCCTAGAGGAAGTATGCTACAAAGGATGTATGTTGTTTTTATCTGCGCGGTACGCGCTTAGTTCAACA
>JAUWMQ010000057.1 GCA_030613065.1 Candidatus Aegiribacteria sp.
TACGGAGTAGCCCATATCAAGAAGGAGGTTGAACTTCTCCATCACGTAGCGCTCCTGGCCGAATGGGACCTTATCCCAGGAGATGAAGAACGTTGCGCCGCGTCCGAACTCAGGATGATCGTCAGAGTAATCTTCAAGGATAGCCACTGCGCAGTGGGGATCGATCTCTAATGTACCTCCACTTACGATAAAATTGAAATTATCCTGCCATCCATCATCGAATGTAAGCATCACCGGCCTGCGATCCGGTGGAACCTGCATAAGTCCGTTCTCGATATCCTCCGGAGTTATCAGATAGAACCCTGCCTCATTAAGAAGCTGAAGATCCATAAGCAGTCTGCCTGTGGATACTCCATAATACCCGTCAACGGGGTCGCTGACATGATGATACATGAGAACAGGTATCCCGCTGGGTGCGTTATTATCGACCGGATCGGGTTCGGAATAGTGCAGGGGGGTTGTTCTCCCCGTTTCAGGAGACCATAGAAGCAGCAGAGAGATAGTAAGCTGTATCATTGCGACGGGATAACTGTGATACGGTCAAGGTTTGTGTTCACGTAGCCGTCAATAAATATTCCCACCTGGCCGAGAGCAGGCAACGTTGTTCTTACAACCTGTATCAGCTGTCCGTTCACCCTGAGGTCAATGTAATTGCCGTGAATCAGAGCGGATACTTCCACTCCAGGCTGACTGTAGGGCAGGAGCCTGCTTGATTCGAAAGCATCCAGTCCCATTACGGGCAGCCAGAGTCCGTTTATACTCTTCTGAATCGTGTATTGCCCTCTGGAATTTACACCAACAAGGAGAAAAGTCCGAGCTGATTCGGCCCCCAGAACCAATCCTACTCCGCAGTGGGAAGGTGCATCAACCAGGTCGAACTGAGCTTCGACAAGGCCGTCATCGATGAGACCTGCTGTAGAAAGAAGTATAACCGGATCTGGAAAAATGGAGTTGTCTATATGCATCGATCCGTTGTAGACTTCGTAGTAGCAGAAGGAACCGAATGGTTCCGCCAGTATATTGTCAAAAGTACAGTTCAGCAGCGTATCATTCGATTCAGGTGATGTTGAAAAGGCTGTTGTGGTATATATGTAGGAAGTATCTGAAGTTGCGGTCCGGGTTGTGGATACGCCGGCGTAAAAACCTGACGTTCTGGTTTCACCGCATCCGGAAAGGGACAGCACTAGAACCAGAAATAGTGCAGTTAGAGCAGAATATGACAGGAATTTCATACTTCTTCTTTCATAATATGAGTGACAGGGGGTATCCGAACAAATGAAAAGTACTTCCTGCAGTCCGATTTGTCCAGTACCCATAAGCGTCGTCCTTGCCTGCATTATGTTCATATCTTCCTGCTCATCCTCTGAGGAAGCGATTGAAGAGGTACCCGTCGCCGAACATAAGCCAGTAGTTACGTATGCAACAGCAGTTGCAGGATTCATCTTCGAAGCCTCACCACCTGACACAGTTTCATTAAAGTGGTCCGGGGAGGGATCGGGATTGGTTACCGATATATTCGTTTCTCCCGGGCAGGAGATTCAGGACGGTGATACACTGTTTCAGCTCCTGCAAGACCTTCATCTTGTTGAGATGGAGAGGCTTTCCATGGAACTTGACATGGCCTCCGCCATGCAGACTTCAGATTCCCTGCTGCTGCATAAGGTGGACAGCCTGACCCTGCTTCTTGATTCTCTGATGTCCAACGAAAGAACCCGATATATCTCTCCATTGACGGGAACTGTAGAAGAAGTTCTTATCGCGGCAGATCAGCGAATAAGACCTGGAAATGCTGTTGCTGAGGTATCCGTTGCCAGCAGTGAGCTCTTCGAGGTGTTTCCTCCACCTGATTGTACGATCAATGCCTGGCCTTCGGGAGGGAGCTATATCCGGTTTGTTGAGGAAAGAGCTGGATATGCTGTATACTCTGGGGAACTTCAGGCAATTGAAGCTCGTTTCTCAGAGCTTGTTACAGTGCCCCGCTTCGCAGTATTCGAAAATGAACTTGATAGTTATGTGATTACAACAGATAATGATACAATACTGATATTCCGTGCGGGTGAGCGGAATAACGGCCTTGTAATAATATTGCCCCCGGAACCTCTTTCTGATCTTCTGACATGGGCTGAGAAATGAATGGAGAATTCCATTGAACACTGAGTATTCCGAGCTTGTTTTCAGGACTTCTTATGATTTTACTCCTCTTCCTGACAGGATAATCGATATCTATAGTGAATGGGAAAAGGAAGGAAAGCTTGGTTTCATGGAGCTTCCGGGAGATTCGGAACTCCTTGCTGAAACACTCCGGCTAGCGGATACGGTAAGAGGGTACGCTGACCGCATGATAGTTTGCGGTATAGGTGGATCGTCCCTGGGACTCAGAGCTCTTCTGAGTGCTTTCTCGATAACCCTGGATGAAAAAGAGAAAGTAATTGTCGCGGATTCACCGGATTCGGGTCTTATCTCTGAACTCACACGGTGCATGAATCCCGACAGGACATCGATCACTGTTATCACTAAATCTGGCGGGACAGCTGAAACCTTATCCGTATTCCTCTCTCTTTACAGATGGATCGCCGGATCAGCAAACGGGGAGAATGGAATAACGGTCATAACTGATCCGGGAAAGGGTGATCTTCGGCGGCTTGCAAACGACAGAAAATGGTCATCTCTTCCCATTCCTTCATCAGTGGGGGGGAGATTCAGTGTTCTAAGCCCGGTGGGCTTATTTCCAGCCGCTTTTGCGGAGATAGATGTAAAGGCTCTGCTTCAGGGCGCGCTGGCGGTGTCAACTGATTTTCGTGAGAAAGGGAGTGCAAGCCTTGCTGCGAAAATTGCCGCGGGATTCTTAAGTAATTTCTCCAGGTATCCTGTGCATGTATTCTTTCCTTATAACGACAGGCTGTTTGATACAGCGCTCTGGTTCTCTCAGCTCTGGGCGGAAAGCCTTGGCAAGAAGATGGATCTCTCGGGAAAAGCAACTGTAACGGGACAGACTCCTCTCGCATGCAGGGGACCAGCTGACCAGCATTCACTGGTGCAGCTGTTCATGGAGGGACCCCGAGACAAGACTGTGACCATATTCACGACTCCCCCGGACAGCGATGCACCTCGAATACCCGGAGGTTTCGAAGAATACCCTTCTCTGGCGTATCTTGAAGGTTTAACCCCTGATGACCTGAGAACAGCTGAAGCCTCAGCTACGGGAAAAGCCTTGGAAGAGAATGGTATACCGGTCAGTTACATCGAAATGAAGAAGCTGGATGAAAGAACTTTCGGGGAGCTTATCATGTCACTCGAGATAGCAACCGTTCTGGTCGGACTCGCGCTTGATATCAACCCTCTGAATCAGCCAGGCGTGGAGAGAGGTAAGGTTCTGACTTTCGCAGCATTGAATCGTCCCGGGTTCGAAATTTGATAAACTGGTTAATACTTTCCGCACTGACTGCTGTACCAGTCCTTCAGCCAGGTTCTTCTGACGTTCTGGAGACATCATCCATTTACTCATGGACGGTTCCACAGCTGCTTGACTGGGAGACAAGGTTTGTAATAAACGGAGTTCCTCTGATAAGCTCCGGATTTCAGCCATTTCCCGGATGGGGGTCATTCGAATTCCTCAGCCTTAAATCTCCGCTGGAAGCAGGTGTCTGGGGAAACGGTGGCTGGGAGATGGATTTCACTTCCTTTATTGTCCCCGACAGTTCATTCTCAAGCGGAGTGGGTCTTATTCAGAATACATCATTAAACAGCAGATATTCAGCCTATCTCAGAAGACCTTTGATGTCGCATCTGCTGGTAGATTTTGCTATGTCCAGAGAAGATACTCTGAATAATCAGAGGTACGTCTTTCGTTCTGGTGAATTTGAAACTGGAGGTCGCGGCTGGCAGACAACTGAAGATGGTTATACCTTGTGGGGTGGATGGAATCACCGGGATGCAGGAGCCAGGATTTCGTTCGCTCACCTTCATCCGGGTGGCAGGTACTGGGAAGCTCTCGGTTCCTATGGAATGAAAATATCCAGATATGATGTTCGTACTGCATGTGCGGTAAGTATATCTGATGATTCAATCCTGAATGCAGAAGCTCATCTCCGTCTGGAATTTCCCGTATTTGGTATGAGGGCTGTGATAAGAGGCGATATGCTTGATCTTGACGGAGATTTCCCCCCCGGTGGCACAGCCGGTATACTCGCTGAACCGGGAATTTTTCATTTTCAGTCGGGTATTGCTCTCATACCGGACTCCGATCTGCGTTTTATAGGTGTAGCAGGTATCGATCCTCTTGAGATTACTCTGGAAGCTGATAAGAACGGTTTTGAGGGAGGAATACAATCCCTGATAAGTACCAGTTACGGTTTTCTGCATGCTGGAGCTTCAATTAAGGAAGACACACTCCGTTTCAGAGGAATTGCCCTGCCTTCACTGCCCTGGGGGGCAGCAGGAAGGATACATGGAGGAGTTTCCTGGGAACTCATGCATGCGGATACCAGCAACAGCGGAACTATGGATATCAAGTCCTTGTTTACATTAGGTAGGTTTGCATTCATTTTTGCACTGGAGGATGTTCTGGACGACTACAGAAGTTATTCATTCGGAATAACGTGGACATTTGACGATCAGCCACCGCGGATTATCGAAGAGGATGATAGAAACTGATGATATTCGATAAAGGCAACATTGTTAAGGTAGCGGTTCTCGCCTCAGGCAGGGGATCGAACTTCGAAGCCCTCTGCAACGGTGACACTGGAAATGGAAGAATTTCTCTATTGATCACTGATAATGAAAAGGCGGAAGTTCTACGGAAAGCATCCAGTGCCGGAGTTGAATCCATTTACATGTCACCGGGGAGATACCGAACAAAGTTCGGGGAGACAGAGGAGATGGCATGGACCCGTTTTTTAATGGACAGAGGCATTGAACTCGTATGTCTGGCAGGTCTTATGAGAATCATCAAAGGTCCGATGCTGGAGGAGTACAGTGGCAGAATTATTAATATACATCCATCACTCCTGCCATCCTTCCCGGGGTTGCACGCTCAGAAGCAGGCGCTTGATTATGGTATCCGGATAACCGGCTGCACGGTTCATTATGTAGATGCCGCTGTTGATACCGGTCCGATAATCCTGCAGAAAGCGGTAGATGTGAAGGATGATGATACCGTTGAAACTCTGTCCTGCAGGATATTGCGGCAGGAGTACATTGCCTATTCCGAGGCTGTTAAGCTAATCTGCAGTGGTGTTCTCTCCGGTTCAGGAAGAAATAGATTTCATAAGGAACGATGATGGTATTCACTGAGATTGATGAGCCTTCGAAAGGATAGTGTAAAATGTACTGGCTTCTGATATGGATGATGCTCTTTTCCACTTCAGATGATCCCGCCCCGGCTTCGCCTTCCATTGCACTGCATGTTAATGGAAACCTTCTGTCCGAGGATAGACTGGCATTTGTGGTGATGCCCGGTGATTCTGTAACCCTTTCAGTTCAGAATGAGGATACCGGATGGAGCGCTTCGGAAGGATATCCATCCAGCGGGTCCGGTCGTTCCTTCGGATGGAGGGCTCCCAGAAATCATGGAATCTTCTATATTGATGTAAGCAGCGGAAATGAGGTTGAAAAGTACACGGTTATTGTTCCCGTCGAGTCCTGCAGGTGGAGGACAACAACTCTTAACTCATTCCCGATCGGAAGTTATGAAGACGGAAACAACCGTGACTGCCTGCCGGATTATTTCATTGAGCTGACATCCACTTCGTCAGGCGCAAGGATATCAACTCATCTCACCATTGGTCAGTTTCTGGGCCATGTTGAGGGTAACTATCCACAGTACATGGCTTTCGACCTGAGGCTGGCCGATAAGCTCGAGGCAGTACTGGCCGCGGTTCAGGAGGTCTATCCCCAGGCATCCGATATCCACAATATCAGTGGTTTCAGAACGCCCGCCTACAATGCTTCTATCGGCAACGATACGACTGAGAGCCTCCACCTTTACGGACAGGCTGCTGATATATGGATTGAAAGCTGGCCCTCTAACAATCTCATGGACGATATCGACCGGAACAAACGTGTTGATGTGTACGATGGTGAATATCTGGTAGAGATTGTCAGGACGCTTGAAATTGAGGGGAAAGTTATTTCCGGGGGGGCGTCCGCATACAGGTGGATTCAATCCCACGGTCCTTTTGTTCATATTGATATTCGTGGAAGCATGGCTGTCTGGCCCACCAGCAGAACTCTGGTATCAAATCCAGTCATTTGAAAGGTATTACTGAATGAATTCACTTAAAACCGCCATTATAGTACTTGCCTGTGTGCTTTTTACCGGCCTTACTATTACTCTGGTGAGCGCAGAAAATCTTTCAAGAAAGTTGAGAGATCTGCAGCTTGAAAACATGTTTACCAGTGATGAACTGCGGATGTTAAGCTCTGAAATCGATACGCTTGTTAATATACATACCTTCTACAACTTGAGGGAGGATTCCCTGAATATGCTTGCATACAGGGTGGATTCTCTGCAGTCCGTACTGCAGGTGCTTGAACTGAGATATGATTATGTTGGGTACTACCTTCTTATCGATACTTACCAGAACAGATTTCACCTCAGAAGAAACATAGGTGATGGTAATGATATTCTGGTAAGGTCAGGTTACTGTGGCACGGGAAAAGGCTGGACAAGCAACGATGAGGATCAGGTGTGGAATTTCACTACTCCCAGTGGGCTGAATTACGTGTTAAGAAAGGGTGAGAATCCATACTGGTACAGACCGGACTGGTACTGGGAGGAGATGAACATGACGCCTCCTGAACCGGATGAGTACATAGTAATCCCTGATACGATCTCATGGGAGGAGCAGATTACCTACTACCATGATTCCCTGACTGCGTCCGAGAGGGTATTAGTGCAGAGGGTTCCCGGAGCCCTGGGTTCGTACAAGATCGACCTCGGTGGTGGAATACTTATCCATTACGGAGTGGGCAGAGGCAGAAATGTAAGCCACGGATGCATTAGAATGGGAAGCAGTGACCTGGAAGCTCTGTACAGGTCGCTTCCAGTCGGTGCTCCTGTAATCATATATTGAGAGGTGTTCAGTTGCACAAATCTAATGTACATGCTGACGAAAGTATTACGACATCAAGGAACGGCGAGAGCAGGCATATTCTCATTATTGGAATAAGCCTGATAACCGCGCTTTTACTTCTGTTCCTCATCTCAACTGTCTTCAATTCAGACGGAGGACTGACGGGTGCGGAACAGGTGGTTCCTGCCGATTCATCAGATACCGATAGTCTGACTCTCGTTCAAGATGAAGTCTTCTTAGATGAAATACCTGAGTTCTGGCTTCAGGCAAGAGCCTTATCCACTGGCAATGCCGGGTGGGGGTCGGATATTGTCGCTCCCTTCTCACAGCTCTGGAATATCAGATCAAATGCGGGAAGGGAATTCTTCTCATCTCCAGCTCTCCTGGACGGAGTACTCTATTTTGGCTGCAACGACGGCAATCTGCGAGCTGTTGACGCTCTTACGGGTTCTGTGAAATGGACATTCGCTACTCTCTGCGGAATCTCCGGAGAGCCGTCTGTAGATTCCACAACAGTATACTTCGGCGGTCAGGACGGAGTGATCTACGCTCTTGACAGATTCTCAGGAAGCAAGCGATGGTCAGCCGGACTTGGCTATCATGTATTCTGTAATACAGCCGTTCTCGCCGATACACTAATCGTTACAGGCAATTCAATGGGTAAGGTATGCGCATTGGATGTACGCAGCGGCGAACCGGTATGGGATGATGAGATCGGAGGGATTGTCCTGGGTCCTGCTGTAGTAGATTCAATGGCCATCTTCTCCACTGAGGGTGGGGATATTGCCGTATTCGATTCTGCAGGGAATCTGCTCTGGTCAAAGGACTACAGCAGCCAGGCTTCACCGCCTTCAGCTGATCCTACCGGGGTATATGTCTGTTTTTCAAATGGTGCTGTGAGAAAATTTTCTCTTGATGACGGACATCTTATCTGGGAAACCGATATTGTAAGTTCTACTTCAAGATGCGTCCTGGCAAGGCCTGTGATCGTTGGAAATGCGGTTCTTGCGGGTACAAATGACGGGCAGCTAGTCTCACTTGCTGCTTCGGACGGGACCGTACTCTGGAGACAGAATTTCGACAACTGGCTTCAACTGCCGCCTGCTGTGGGGCAGGAGCTGGTATATATTGCCTGCGATGATCAGCGGCTGCATATCGTTGATCTTGAAACCGGAGAAAAAGTCGATTCACTTGAAATGGACGGCTATTCCGGAACTGCACCTCTTCTTTGCAGCGGTATACTCTATTTCGGGAACACTTCAGGTGACTTCATAGCTCTGAGGGGTACTGTACCGGAGGAAGAAACAATTGAAACTGTGGAAGAGCCGCCTGAAGAGCTGCCTTTGACCATTATCGAAGAAACAGAAGCCAATATTGAAGAGTTGCCTGAGGTTATTACCGAAGAAACAGAAGCCGATATTGAAGAGTTGTCCGAAGCAGTTAGCGAAGAGAGTGCAGACGCTGAAGAAATGATACAGGCACTACCCCCGCCCCTTGAGGAAGACTCCGGCAATACGAATTCAACGGAGACGGAGTAATGACGGAACCTGCCAGAATACGCTCGGGATATGTTGCAATAGCAGGATCGGCGAATTCAGGGAAATCAGCCCTTATCAATGCCCTTTCATGCAGGAACATAACCCCTTCGTATAACTATAAAGGAACAACAAGGGTTCCAATATCATGCATTTATTCGACAGAAAGCGATCAAGTTTGTTTTATTGACACTCCTCCGCTGAATTATTACGAAGATGAACAGCTTTTCAGCAGTGTTGACATCATATGCCTTACTCTGAACTCCACCGGACTTTCTACAGAGTTAGAATCTCCTCTTCTGCGGAGTTTCATAAGCCGAAATAGAGAACATCCTATAATATTCGTACCAACTTTCATCGATTACTTTCCGGCAGAGCTTCATGGAGCTTTTACGAACCAGATATCAATGTCGGTCAATTACCAGGAGATTGTACCTGTATGTGCTCCCTGCGGACAGGGTATAACAAGACTTCGCGAGGTGATATTGAAATACTTACCCGAAAGAGGTAAACTGTTTCCTGATGCATGCACTTCACTGCATTCAGAAAGATTTCTTGTAAGCGAACAGATCAGAATTAGTCTTTTTAGAGTGCTTCCTTCAGAGATAGCGGCTGCTACCGCTGTACAGATCGAGGAATTTTCCATACGTGATGAGAAGAGGTACGTCAGAGCTAACCTGCATGTTGCACGTCACTCTAATAAGGGTGTTGTAATCGGCAGGAGGGGAGCGATGCTTCAGAACATTGCAGATATCGCTTCAAAGGGTGCTTCAAGATTGATTGAAAGACCCCTCTACCTTGATCTATGGGTGAAAGTCCGGGAATCATGGCCGGAAAACCATGATGATCTTATCGAATTCGGGTATGTCTTTTGAAGGAACTTACTGTTTTAAACAGCAGCTGCAGGATAGAGCTGGATGCCTTTGAAGGCCCCCTTGATCTTCTTCTTTATCTATTGCGACGGGATGAGATCGATATTTACGATATTCCCGTTGCTCATGTCGCAGACCAGTTCCTTAAATATATCAGAAGAGCCCGTGAGCTTGATTTAAACGTAGCAAGTGAATATCTGCTCATGGCAGCTACACTTACGAAGATGAAGAGCAAGGCTCTGCTTCCCACCAGCAGGTTTGACGGGGAGGAGAATATTGATCCAGGAGCTGAACTGAGGTGTCAGCTGATACTTTACAGAACATTCCGTGAGATTGCAGAAGAACTCCAGAGAAGCGAAGAAGTCTGGACAGAGATATTCACGTCACCTGGGGAGCGCGAAAGATGGTCAACTGATTCCTTTGAGATCGAACCGGGGCAGGCTTCACTGCTTGATCTTCTAGAAGCACTCAACAGCCTGTCCGAAAAAGAGCCTGAACTTCCTTCACAGAAAATTCAGCGGACTCTTCTAACTATAAGTGAGTGTATAAACGCACTCGAAAAAAAAATCATATTCGGTAAGACCATTTCTTTCAGAGATATTATCGGTCCCGAACCTGCAAGGTCCAGGATTGTATCATATTTCATTACAATACTTGAACTTATAAGAAGAGGATGGATATCCTGCCATCAGGCGTATCCTTTCTCCGAGATAGAACTCCAACGTACTGAAAGGTGGAGCGTTGATTCTTGACAGACTTGCAAGAGAAGTGGAAGCACTGATCTTCGCTTCAGATGG
Source organism: Candidatus Aegiribacteria sp. (assembly GCA_030613065.1). Taxonomy (GTDB): domain Bacteria; phylum Fermentibacterota; class Fermentibacteria; order Fermentibacterales; family JCC-6; genus Aegiribacteria. The sequence continues at coordinate 10,278 of JAUWMQ010000057.1, forward strand.
ATCGCTCAGCATCCAGGAGCTGTGTGAATATACCGGAAGCGGTGAAGATTCGATTCATCAGGCGCTGGACAGGATTAACAAGGTGTTCCTTGACCAGCAGCATGCCCTGACTGTAATAGAGGTCGCAGGCGGATTCCGCATCGCAACCGACAGAGAATTCGGAGATGTAGTCTCTCAGCTTTTTGAGGGCAGGAAACCGGGAAAACTCTCAAGGGCAGCTCTTGAGACCATGGCAGTTATCGCTTACAGTCAGCCATGTACCAGGGCAGCAATAGAATCCATAAGAGGAGTAAACTGCGACAGCGCCATAAGAACACTGCTGGAAAGGGATATGATAAAGATCTCAGGCAGAATGGAAACACCTGGAAGGCCTTTATTGTATTCGACTACCCTGGTTTTCCTGGAGTATTTCGGGTTGGCCGATCTGGATCACCTTCCAAGATTCGATGAAATTGAAGAACTCCTTGGCATGAGTTCCTCAGAAATGGAGGAAAGAGATCTGTTCGGCACCGGAGAAAAATAGCTATCGGCTTAACAGATACCTTGCGAGGGCAGGGATAGCTTCCAGGAGAAATAGCGATCTTCTCATCCAGGAAGGCAAAATATCGGTCAATGGTAAAGTCATCACTGTTCCCGGATTCAGGGTGTCCGATAAAGACAGGGTGACATATCAGGGCCAATCGGTCAAACTTCAGCCTTTCAAGACCGCTGTTCTCAATAAACCACACGGTTATGAGACAACCCTTTCGCCTGATTCAAAAAGGTCTATCCTGAGGTTGATCAGCGCTCTTCCTCCGGGAACCGTACCAGTGGGCCGTCTGGATATCAACACTGGCGGACTGCTGTTGCTCAGTAATGACGGAGAACTGGTGAATCGTCTCACACATCCTTCATGGGAGGTTGAAAGGGAATACAGAGTATTCCTGAATAGAACGCCCGGTCCATCTGCCGTGCGATTACTGAGGCAGGGAGTTTCGATTGGACATGGAGAATATTCAAAACCACTTGCTGTAAAACTCTCAGACAAAAGATCAGTTAACATTGTATTGCGCACTGGAAGGAACCATGAGGTTCGCAGACTGATTGAAGCATGCGGCCTTCAGCTTGAAGGCCTTGAACGTGTTCGATACGGAACAGTTACTCTGAAGGGTATTGAGCGGGGGAAATGGCGTCTGCTATACCCTGATGAGCTTGAAGCTTTGAAGAAAACAGTCAAACTGAACCGTAATTGATGTTAATTACCTGCTCACTTGACTTATACTCTGATTATTCTAATATTTGTAGCCATATTTGAAAGAAAGGGTGTGACCTTGCCTGAGTTGCCTGACTAGTGTAATCGCAATTGACGGACCCGCCGCTTCCGGAAAGAGCACAACTGCTCGACTGGTCGCAGAACGTCTGGGTTTCTCGTACCTTGATACCGGTGCCATGTACCGCGCTACGGCTCTTCTTGCAATCCGCAATTCAATAAACTTTGATGATCCTGCCAGGGTAGCTGAGGTTATTCGCAGCTATTCTATAGATATCAGGGATGGCAATATCTTCATCGATGATGAGGATGTATCTGTTCTTATCAGGACACCTGAAATAAGCGATGCCGCAAGCATGATATCGTCAGGTTCTCCAGTTCGACGGGAAATGGTGGTTCTTCAGCGCAGATTCGCTGCAAATCACGATACTGTCGCCGAAGGCAGAGATATGGGAACTGTTGTGTTCCCCGGCGCGGACCTGAAAGTGTACGTTATTGCCGATATAGCTATCCGAGTAATCAGACGCTGGAGAGAGTTCATTGCAAAGGGCGAAAAGGCGGATTTTAATCTGCTGCTCAGATCACAACTTAACAGAGACCACAGAGACAGAAGCAGATCCGACAGCCCTTTAAGGCTGGCTCCAGGAGCTGTTATCCTTGATTCAACACTCATGAGCATCGATCAGCAGGTTTCTGCCGTTCTGGACCTTTACGGGAAGAGACTGGCATGAACCCGATGAAGAAATCGACCCGAATTCGTATACAGTACTATGGCGGGCGGCTTGTACGGTTTCTGTTTGGTTTCAGAGTGCAGGGAGCTGAGAAAGTTCCCAGACATGGTGGAGTGATAATTGCCTGTAACCACATTTCAGAAATGGATCCGCCTGTACTGGGATTCTCCATCCCCCGAACTTTCGCGATTATGGCCAAAGTTGAGCTTTTCAGGCACAGGTTCGGAGACTTCTATCTCAGAAAATTGAACGCTTTCCCTGTTAACAGGGTTGGAATCGATACGAAAGCCCTCAGAACTGCTATTGAATTTCTCAAGGGGGGAGAGGCTGTAGTAATTTTCCCTGAAGGCACAAGAAGTCATGATGGACGTCTTCTTCCGGTAAAGTCGGGAATCAGTCTCATTGCATCCGCATCCGAAGCCCCTGTTTTACCCGCTTTCATATGGGGCACCGACCATCCAGGAAAAGCACTGACCAGAAAGGGAAAACCATTCAGTGTCCACTTTGGAAGACTGATTTCAAGCAGAAAGCTGATGGAAATAAAAAAGAACAAGGGGAAAATAGCTGTAGCTGAAACCATTATTGCAGCTATAGCTGAAACAGGTTATCAAACAGGATTATATTCTAAATAGTAGTGTAAATAGTAAAATGAAAGGAACAATGTGACAGAAAAAGATCAACTTATCGTAGGTCTCACTCTCGAGGAGATCGAGTCTATCGAAGGACAGGATTACACACCTGCCCAGCGGACTGAACTGGAAGCCCAGTATCTTGAGAACATTGGATCAAACCAGATCAGACCTGGTGCGATTGTTACCGGTAAGCTTCTCAGGAAGGTCGGTAATGAAGTAATTGTGGATATCAATTACAAAAGCGAGGGCATCATCCCCATGAGCGAATTTGCTAAGGATGAGGAGATCATTCCCGGAGAATTGGTGGATGTACTTATAGAGAACCTTGAAGATCAGGATGGTAGAGTAACGGTATCCAAAGAGAAGGCACACTTCCATAAGGTATGGAAAGATATCAAGGATGCCTACGATACTGGATCGGAGATCACTGGAACCATAGTCCGCAGGATAAAGGGCGGTTTGAAGGTAAAAATAATGGGCGTGGAAGCATTTCTTCCCGGCTCACAGGTGGCTCTTCGCCAGGTGCCCAACCTTGAACAGTTTCTGGGTAACGATTACAACTTCAGGGTCATCAAGCTTAACAAGAGGCGTCGGAACATAGTCGTAAGCAGAAGACAGGTACTTGAGGAAGCGAGAGCAGAACAGAAGGAAACGCTCATCAAGGAGCTTGCGGAAGATCAGCTTAGAGTCGGCATTGTGAAGAATATCACCGATTTTGGTGCATTTGTGGATCTGGGCGGAATTGATGGTCTTCTTCATATCACAGATATGAGCTGGGGACGTGTGCATCATCCCTCATACCTTTTCTCAATCGGAGATGAGATAGAAGTTAAAATCCTCAAGTTCGACAGAGAGCGTGAGAGAATTTCGCTGGGATATAAGCAGCTGCAGCCCTTCCCCTGGGATGGAGTGAAAGAGAGGTATCCTATCGATACCACTGCAGTGGGGCATGTTGCCAGTATCACCGATTACGGTGCCTTTGTAGAGCTGGAACCCGGTGTAGAGGGTCTTGTTCATATCTCCGAGATGTCATGGACAAAGCATATCCGTCATCCCTCAAGAGTTCTCACGGTGGGTGATGAAATTGAAGTAATGGTTCTTGGTGTTGATGAGGAAGAGAAGAAGATATCTCTCGGGCTCAAGCAGACCCTGGACAATCCATGGGATTCAATTGAAGAAAGGTATCCCGTTGGAACTGAGATCGTGGGTAAGATAAGGAACCTTACATCATTCGGTGCCTTTGTCGAGATCGAAGAGGGGATAGACGGTCTTGTCCACATCAGCGACATGAGCTGGACACGAAGGATAAACCATCCATCTGATCTTCTAAAGAAAAGTGACGTTCTGAAGGTTGTCGTACTCAACATCGATGTGGAGAATAACCGCATATCACTTGGTCTGAAGCAGACTCAGGACAATCCCTGGAATTCCATGGAAGAACGCTATCCCGTCGGCAAGGATGCCGAGGGCTCCGTAGTACAGCTTCTGGACAGAGGCGTTGTTGTCCGTCTTGACGATTACATAGAGGGGTTTGTCCCTCAGAGCCAGCTGGGATGGGAAGACCTTGAAGACCCATCAGAGGTTATCAGAGTCGGGGATGAGCTTCCATTGAGAGTTATTGAACTTGAACCCTCCAGCAGAAGAATTGTTCTCAGTGTAAGGAGTTACTTCAACGGCAGACCTATGGAGGAGCTGAGCGCTTTCAGGGAGAGCCTTGAGGGACGCGAAAAACTGGAACCGGAAGAAAAGGCGGTTGCTCCCGAGGAAGAAGTCTCTTCAGAGAACGTTGAAGACGAAGTCGATGAGGCTATAATGGAAACACCGGAAGCTGAAACTACTGCACCGGAATCGGAAGTAGAAGAATCCGCTGAAGAGCCTGAAGTAGCTCCGGAAGAGCCTGAAGTGGCACCGGAAGAGCCTGAAGTAGCTCCGGAAGAGCCTGAAGTAGCTCCGGAAGCAGATGAAGAAGACGAAAAAAAGTAAGAACTCAGTAATAGAATGCGGGAGGGGGGATGACTCCCTTCCGCAGTTTCAGAATAAAATTCAACACAGGATCTATGGTCATACTCTGGGATGCAGGTTGAATGCTTTCGAGACAGAGGCAATCCTGGAGGAATTCAGACGCCGATGCGGAATAGAAAGGGTTTCTGACCCGGGTGACGCTTCTATCATTCTTGTGAACTCATGTGCTGTGACCGGAAGAAGCACTGCAAGATCCAGAAAAGCTGTGCGGGGCTTCTGCAGAAGGACCAATGCTGAGGTTGTAGTCACAGGATGTGTTGCTGAGGTCACACCTGAGGAATTCGAACACCAGGATGTGATACTCCTGCCCAATACCGCTAAGAAGCATCTTGTTGACATTGTTGCCGGCAGACTCGGGATCCCTCTTTCCAGCAGGTCTATCAGCGAGAGGGAATCAGCCGGTGCTATATTTCCTTTCTATGCCCCCGAGATCATGGATAGAACGCGGGCTTTCCTGAAGATCCAGGATGGATGCGATAACCACTGCACTTACTGTATTGTTCCAGCAGCTCGCGGACCATCCAGAAGCCAGCCCAGGGAGCTGGTACTGGCCCAGGCCGAAAGCCTTGCATCTGCAGGATTTCTGGAAATTCTTCTTACTGGTGTGGACCTTGTCAGGTACGGTAAAGACCTTTATGGTGATGATTACGGTCTTGTTCATCTCGTACGTGATCTGCTTGAAAAAGGTGGATTCAGAATACGCCTGAGTTCAATGGAACCTATCGGCCTTTCAATAGACATGCTCGAAGGAATAGCTTATCCCGGTGTTTGCAGGCATCTGCATATTCCCGTTCAGAGCGGATCTGACAGAATCCTTGAGAAAATGGGACGGATGTATTCAAGCGATGATATTATTGAGCTGTTTAACAGGAGTATGGAACTTTTTCCCGGTATCGGTATCGGAGCAGATGTGATTGTAGGATTTCCAGGTGAAACGGAGAAGGACTTCAAAAGGACTGTTGATCTTATCTCGCATCCAGCGGTTGCGTATCTTCACGTGTTCCCGTTCTCTCCGAGACCCGGCACTAAGGCGGCATCGATGCGCTCAGAAATGATCCATACCGAAACTGTAACGGATAGAGCTGAATATCTCCGTTCACTCTCCCGGGAAAAGAGAAAACGGTTCAGAAGATCACAGATAGGAACCGATGTCCTTGTACTTGTAGAGTCAAGGACAGAGGGTAATTCCGAGAGATTGATTGGTATGACGGATAACTATATTCCCGTTATCAGCCCCCCGGGCAGCAGGGAGGGGGAAATGGTGAAAATGACATTGACTGAGAATAATATCTGCTGGAGTATCAGATAGAATAATGAATTACGATTCAGGATATCTGGTAGGGATTACAGGGAACAGCGGTTGCGGTCAGAGTACTGCCGCAGGTTATATCGCAGATCGCTGCGAGGGTGTATGCTCGCTGGATCGGATAGGCCACAGGCTTCTCAGTAAACAATACGTTCTCAGGGATCTGGCGGCTGGTTTTTCAAAAAACAGTCTGCTGACAATGAAAGAGAATGAGATACGATCGGAATTGAGAAACATCGTATTCGATGAACCTGAAATGATGGTCATACTGAATTCGGTTCTTCATCCCCGCATGGTTCGATGGGCTTCAACTACCGCTGCTATTCTGGAAAGCAGCAGAGGTATACGGATTCTTGAAGGAGCTCTTATCTACGAACTGGGGATAGACACGTATCTCGATTATATGATCGTTATAGAAGATACTGTTGAAAGAAGTGCAGAACGGCTTGCGGAAAGGGATGATATTTCTACTGAATACGCTCTGAAAAGATGGAATCAGCAGCTTCCTGTCAATGACAAATCATCCAGAGCAGACTATGTAGTTCATAATTCTAAAGATCTGGATTACTTGAAACAGCAGATTCTTAATATATTCGAAGAACTTGAAGGCAGACTACTCATTTAAATTAAATCGGGAGAGAATATGGCGCACAAAACCAGGAAAAAATTTACGAAGACCGAACTTAAGAAGGATCCTGTCAATGAAGCCCTGATGAATTCATTGGTTTTCATCCAGGAACATCTCAGGCAATTCATTTTCGGCGGCATTGCTTTGATTGTAGCAGTTCTTGTTATCCAGTCACTTTCCGGTGATGCTGACAGGCAGGCCAACGAATGCCTGGCTCAGTATTATCTGGCAGGTCAGATGTACAATATGGGGATAGAGAATCTCCGACATGGTGATATCGAAACAGCCGTCGCTCAACTTCAGGGCGCACAGCAGATTGCAAGAAACAACTACAGAACCTATCCGGGAAAAGAATCAGGCAGACGGTCCGTCATACTTGCTGCAAAGATTGGGATACTATTCGGGATGAACGAAGAGGTTATCAATGAACTGCAGGATTTCATGGCTGCCGATCCCGGGCAGGACCTTGAGAATTCGGCCAGCCTGCATCTGGCAATAGCACTTGAGAACAGAGGCGGTTCTAACGATCTTACGAACGCGCAAGACCTTTATAGATATATACTTGCGAACACTCCAGAGCATTCCCAGCTTGCATGGGAGTCATATTCAGGGCTTTCCAGAATCCTGTATACCCTTGACGATTATGAAGCTTCAAAGGCGAACCTTGAAGCAGCGCTTGAGATATCTCAGGATACGACTGATTTCGTATCATACCAGATAGCGCGCCTTGAAATGGCAATGAACTAGCCTGAAGCGAAGAAAAAGAAGAAAGGCCGGGTGAAATATCCCGGTCTATTTCTTTTTAGAGAAAAAATGGTGATCAACAATACCTCCCTGGTTATTGTGCTCATAGATTCAATATCCAGAGGGCGGAGAGAACGTCACTCCCTTACCAGAGTAAACTCCCTGTGCATGATGTCATCACCTGCAACCATTATCACGTAGTACGATCCTGACGGTAAACCTGAAACTTCGACCTCATGAATGCCGGGATTCATCTCCGCATC
>JAUWMQ010000158.1 GCA_030613065.1 Candidatus Aegiribacteria sp.
GCTCTTTCTATAGCTACTCTTCTTTCAAGCAGGAACATCGACATGCTTGCACTCGCAGCCGTGGCATGGACGGCCCCTCTCCTGAAGAGAATTCCTTTCAGCCTCTCTGCAGCCATGCTTGCGGCAGCTGCGGCTGTTCCATTCATTTCTGGAGTGCCAAGGGAATTCGGGCCTTCCAGGCAGATAGGACTGGGGGTGGACTGGTCGATATATCCAAGAGAGTTGACCGAATTCCTTGACAAAAACGATGAGCTGCTGGAAACGAGAGTATTCAATACGAACGAAATATCCTCGTATCTGGAATACGCTCTCGGGGAAAGGCTTTTCCTGTATATGGACGGGCGCTGTCACCTTTTCTCCGAAAGACAATACGCGGAATACCTCATTCTGGCATTCGCACGGATGGAAGATACGCACAGAGTTATGAGCATACTCGATTCCCGCAGGATCAACCTGGCTATTTACGAGTGGCCGAAACCCGATGAATCATCTGCACATATCCTCTCTGCCAGCCCCCTGTGGTGCCCGATATACTGGGACGACATCACAGTTGTGTACGGCAGAAAGTCGTACCTTGAATCAATCGGATTCCAGTGGCACAGCTTTCCGGATATTGACCCGCTGTCCCCGAATATTTTTCTTAGTACCCCCTTCTATCTCGTGCCGGAATACTGGACAAATCAGCTGCTGCTGGCATCGTCACCCCCGCTCAACTTCCAGCCTTCAATCATCACGACAACAGCGCTTCTTCTCAGTAATGGCTCCTTGATGAATTTGGATACTCTGCCCTTCATATTCGAGAAAGACAGCCTGGAAATCGCACTTGTTTCGGCTTTACGGGGAGAAGAACCGTGTATCGATGATCCCAGATTAAGCGTCATACAGTCGTGGGCAGATGCAAGGGAAGGAAGATTCGATGAGGCCATTGAAGCAGCCAGGCGATCGAGTGATGAAATGCTCCTGGAATGCCTGACCCTGCTTGCAGGTGAACCTCTTTCAGAAAGGTGTATACCTCCTTTGATGATACATCCCGGTGTATGGAACAGATACCTGACGGGAGATTTAACAGAGGGAGAGGGAAGCATTGTGGAAGCTTCTGCACTGTTCGTCTGCGGAATGCGGGACAGATCCATGGATTCTGTTATAGCGGTACTGAACAGATCGGAAGCCCTCTCGCCCTGGGCGTTTTCCGTCTCAGGAGGCCTTGCGGCCCTTGCCGGTATGGATTCTCTTGCTGTAATGTGGGGTGATACGGCATTGTCACTCAGCAGAAATCCATATACACTCCTGATAAGAGGTAATATTGCCGGAATCACCGGCAGTCCGGAGCAGGCTGTTGAATTCTTCTCGGAAAGCCTTGAAATCTCCGATGCCTTCCATGAGGCAAGGTTCCAGAGAGCACGATACCTCTGGATGATCGGTTCAATAGACGAATCCATGGAAGACTACCACTTGCTAAGGCAACTGAATTATCTTATGCCTGTATTTGAATCCATGTTCGAATGGGGTGAGTATTTCTCAGAAGGCTGGTCACAGCAGGATACATACCCCTGATTATGCTAATAATCCTGAGGAGATAGTTGATGTCAATAATGAAATCTGTTAACGACTTTCTTTCGCGGCTCTCGGGCAAGCTTAAGGGTGGTGGTGACCAGGCTATAGAAAAACAGAAAAAAAAGGGTAAAAACACCGCCCGAGAACGTGTTGAGAATCTGCTGCTTGATGAGGGCACATTCCTCGAGATAGACCTCTTCGTAGAGCATTCCGTTAAGGATTTCGGAATGGACAGGAAGGAAATGGCAGGTGACGGAGTCATTACCGGGTACGGGAAGGTTTATGACAGGTCTATTGCAGTATTCGCACAGGACTTCACAGTTGCCGGAGGATCTCTTGGAAGAGCCCATTCAAAGAAGATCGTAAAGGTGATGGATGGCGCAGCTGAGGCCGGAATACCCCTGATAGGGATAAACGACTCGGGTGGAGCCAGGATTCAGGAAGGAGTGGAATCTCTCTGTGGATACGGTGAGATATTCTATCGCAACACGAAACTCAGCGGCGTGGTTCCTCAGATCTCCGTCATTCTCGGTCCCTGCGCCGGAGGTGCGGTCTATTCACCTGCACTGACGGATTTCGTATTTGTTGTAGACAGGATCTCCAACATGTTCATTACAGGACCTCAGGTTATTAAAACCGTTCTGGGAGAGGATATAACTCAGGAGGAACTGGGAGGCGCAATGACCCAGGCCTCGATCACGGGAAACGCCCATTTCTATGCTAAAAGCGAAACGGAAGCCTTCAACACGGTCAAGAAACTTCTTTCGTTCCTGCCGGCAAGTTCGAACGAATCCCCACCTGTCAGGAAATCAATACCCCCCAGCCAGCATCTTGGTGATGATGTTATTCCCGATAACCGAAGGCAGGCATACTGCGTAAAGGATATTATCCGGGGTATTGTAGACGCATCCGATTTCCTCGAAGTACACGAGCACTATGCCAGGAATATAGTTGTGGGATTCGCAAGGCTTGCAGGCCGATCAATTGGCATTATCGCGAACCAGCCCAGGATACTTGCAGGTGTTCTTGATGTAAATGCCTCCGACAAGGCGGCAAGATTCATAAGATTCTGTGATTGCTTCAACATTCCTCTGCTGACATTGGTGGATACCCCCGGATACCTCCCCGGATCGGATCAGGAACATGCAGGAGTCATCAGGCATGGAGCCAAGATACTCTACGCCTACAGCGAAGCTACAGTTCCCAAGATGACAGTTATCCTGAGAAAAGCTTATGGCGGAGCTTATATAGCTATGTGCAGCAGGCACCTCGGAGCCACTTTTGTCGCTTCCTGGCCCAGCGGAGAAATAGCTGTGATGGGACCTGAAGGGGCAGCCAACATCATATTCCGAAAGGAAATAGAAGCTGCTGAGAACCCGGAGGCATTCAGGCAGGAAAAGATCGCGGAATATGAAGAAAAATTCGCCAATCCCTACGTTGCAGCGAAAAAGGGATACATCGACACCATAATAAGGTCCAGCGAAACCAGAGATACTCTGATAAAGGTTCTTTCTACTGTCAGGCAGTCCAGAACGGGGCATCCTCACGGAAATATACCCCTGTAAAGGCGGGACACTATGGATAATAAACTGGATAAACTCATCATTGATGATACCGAGTATGTCACGGAAGTGCCTGAATACAGCAGAAAACCGTACAAGGGCATATCTGATCCATCTGAGATAAGGGCTTTCATACCCGGAACAATAATCGAAATCAAAGTATCAGAAGGTGACATGATTGAACCTGGTACTGTCCTTCTTCTTCTTGATGCCATGAAAATGCACAATGAAATCTGTTCAAGAGATAATGGACTCATCGGTAAAATTCATGTAGCACAAGGTGATATGGTGCAGAAGGATCAGCTTCTCGTAAATATCATCAAAAAATAGATAATCACATAACAAGGAAGCGGGGAAGG
>JAUWMQ010000011.1 GCA_030613065.1 Candidatus Aegiribacteria sp.
TGAAATCCATAATGACCGGATATTCTTCACGATTTTCTTCTTTTCCAGCCGTTTCAATCCCACGTGAATTTCCTCTGGGACTTATTTGCATGGACTTTCAAAGCATCGAATATCATTATTCTACACTCGCAATATGCATAGTACTTGTATACAATTTCAGTATACATAGCATCTCTGACAATTTCAAGACTAATTGCAGATCTGAAATGTTTTAAGTCGGTATAGTAGTTGATATTGAGTACTAAATATACATTTCAGTTTTTCCAGTTGAGATTTCTAACAAACAAATGAGAAAGAAAATATCAATATCCGTATTATTAGCGTATTTTTCTTTAATGCATTTTTATCTGAATACGTGTAGTATTGACAAATTGTTGCACTTGGAACTTGAATCCGGGTCCTTTATTCCGACTGCTGGATTCCCATTACGAAGAGTTCAGGAATCTGTATGACGAACGCTTTTCCAAGCGCTACGGTTACTGGCGTCACGTCACTGATGAAGTTGTAGAGAAGTACCTGCAATGCGGTGATCCCCATTTCGGCTTCGCGAGGATCAGATGCAAAGAATGCGGTGCTGAATACCTGAGAGCCTTCTCATGCAAGTGCAGGGGTTTCATCCCAAGCTCTGCAGATGCGCCTGGGATTCTCTTACAATGCTCCTTCATGAAACACTTGATCGCAGAGAAGCTTGTATGTAACATGCGTTCATGGAAGCACAGCGGTTTCAGCGTCTACCGTGCTGAACCCATTGAAGTATGCGATGATAATGGTAGAAAGCCCATGAGTGAGAGAAGATCAGATTTGTCCGAAAAGTAAGCCCGGCCTTACATTTCGCATTCTTCCCAGGATTATTACGGCAATGCCGAAACCTGCCGCAAGACCGGTAACCGATCTTATCAAGTTGCTGCTCTCGTATACTGAATGGTATTGCAGAAGCCCATCTGCGATAAGCGGCAGCAATAAGGGAAAACCAGACCAGAACGGAATGCGAAACATCGGTCTGTACATTATCAGGATGGAGGCCGCCAGGCCAAGCCAGAAGGCGGTACATCTTGCGCATAAACCCGATATTCCCCAGGGAAGAGTTATGCATCTTGAAGCTATTCTATGACAGGATGCGGAGAGTATGGGATCAATGAAGTTCTCGCCGCTGCCCATGACAGGCCGGGCAATTGAAAACAGAAACATCAGACCGGCAGGGACCCCAAGGAGAATAGCAAGTGCCAGCCTGCCGCGACTCCAGTTGTTTTTCATGCGATCTTTAACCCGCAAATCTCATCAGCCCAGAGGGATCTTATCTGGGTTCTTCTATCCAGATGATCCGTGTGTGGTTATCAGCTTCTATCTCTCCCAGCTCCGTAATGTACTCTGTAAGCGCCTCCATAAGAGTTATGTTCACGGGAATCACTTCATGTTCCAGCATTATCTCATACCCTACATTACCCTGCGCAAGATATCCAGATGTGACGAATCGGTAAGTTCTCTCAAGGTCCAGCGGTTCTCCGCCAACCATCATGTTCTCTATCTTTTCGCCGTCGGGCATCAACTGATTCCGATCGGCAGTAACACCGCCTATTTCCATATCACGGCGGCGCCCCTGCATACCGGTCTCGAGTATCGCCTTGAGCTCGGCTCCGGTAACCTCAAGGATGAAAAGGTCCTCTTCGAAGGGAATCGCCTGGTATACAACCCTTGGAGTTATGGGTCCCCTCGGTATGGCAGCCCTGATACCCCCGCGATTCATGAGGGCGACATCTGAATCGGTACTCCATAACATGGCATCAGAAACAAGTCTGCCGAGGGGATGTTCAGCGTTACCTCTTGATATCTGCTCAACGGCTTCGCCTATTACATTATCCATTCCGGCTTCGGCCACGGATCTGAATCCTTCTATCATCTCCGCTATCAGAGGATCGGGCCAGAATTCATCGTGCAGAAGGCTGACGTATTCCTCTCCCTCGGGAAGGTCATATCCGATCAGGGTCTTCGTATCGGTATCAATTGCCAGCCGGATGCGGCCTATACCGGTTCCGTTGGCGTATCCCTGAACTACAAGTGTATGGTTTACCGGGTTTTCCCAGGGTTCGGCGAATCCAAGATGAGTATGCCCTGACAATATAAGATCGATCCCTGGGACAAGGCATGTGAGTTCGGCGTGATTCATGCTGAAATCTTTCGTATACTCCTCGCCTGCGCTCCATGCCTCGTAAACTCTTTCAAGGTACCTGTCAGGATCTCCAGGCTGGCCGAGATGTGAAACCAGAATGATGATGTCGGCTCCCTGCTCCTCAACTTCCTCGATGTATCTTTCGGTAGACTCCACTTCATTCAGGAAGATATAGTCTTCGAGAAGCGCAGGGGTGACAAGTCCGTAAGTATCGGGTGTTGCAAGGCCTATGAAAGCGATCTTCACACCATCGTACTCAATTATCTCGAAGGGAATAATGGGATAGGGGATCTCACCGGTAGTGGAATCCACAAAATTCGTGCAGATAACCGGGAAATCAGCCTGCTCACAAAGCTCCAGGGTATTCGAGGTTCCATCGTCAAAATCATGATTGCCAAGGGTCATCATATCGTAACCCGCAGCGTTCATCCAATCCATTACGAATTCTCCGCCTTCGTAATTCCCGGTGGGCGTTCCCTGGTAGATATCTCCCACGTCTATCAGAAGGCAGTACTCACCGTTTTCCCTGCACTCCTCCCGTACATCATCGGCATATGAGCTGATGTATGCGCCTCCACCGATCATCGGTGGAAAATCGGGATTCATGAAAGTTGCCTCACTTGGCACTATTCCTCCATGTATATCGTTCGTGTGCAGGATATTCAGATATATGGTGTCCGCGCCTGCCGAGAACGTAAGGGCAAGCAGCAGAAAAGGCAGAAGTTTTTTCACACTATCCTCCCGCCTAAAGGTCAAATACCCGGCTGATGGAGAACATCACCCTTGTATCGGTTTCCTCAACGATGAGGCTGTCTCCTGAAACGAAGGATGGAAGGCCGCTTATCTCGGTCTGCCTCCATCTGTCAGGAGAAAAACTTGCTCCCAGATCAAGATTCCATTCGCCAATAGAGAAACCCACTCCGGTCGTAAAACTCATTCTGTCAAGAGCACTCGCTATGGGCGAACGTCTGTAGCCGAAGCCGAACCTTGCACCAGGCCCTCCTGGCAATGAATTTTCAACACCGGCATTTACTCCCCAGGAATTCTTCAAGCCCAGATTGTCACCTTCGAATTCCAGTGAACCATCCGCACTCCAGAAAAATTCTCCAATGAACCTTGATTTCAGGCTGTTTCCCGGAATGTAAATCGAGCCGAGTCTGAGTGTCATCGGCATATCAAGATCGTAATCCGTTTCGGAAAGCACATTCCATGTTACAGGGTCACCGTCAGTCTCGGGAGAAATCGAAAGAGGCATGGGATACTCGAGGGCCGCGCTGACAAAGACTCTCCTGTCAGGAGCAAACAGTATGGAACCTCTTGTTACGATACCTGAAACCGATTCACTGCGATGAGAATATGTGCTGTCAAGCGAGGGGTCAACATGTGTTACTTCCCATGTAACGTCCCGGGAACCAGTAATGTATCCTCCGGCCAGGCCGAATGAAAAAACATCGGAGGGGATAAAGGATAAAGCAAGGGTAAACTCGTTCAGTATACCCGACACATCCAGTCTTTCCTCTCCGGTCACTACGTAGGCCGCATCCCTTAATGTACGCTCATAGTTGTACCCGTAGAATGCAGGTACTCGGAATCCGGCAGCAAATGCGAAGGATTCCGGCAGGCCGCCGTAACCCCTGACAGCCAGAGCAACCCCGCCGGGAAAGAAACCAATGCCTTTGTTGAAGGCAATTTCGGACTCACCTATGGAGCTTTCGAACTGATCGTAAACACGCCTGGTTCGTTTCTCGACGAAGAAATCCATACCAGCTGAGAACTCAACCTGAAGCCCATGGTCTGCAATACCCAGAAGAGAAGGATTTTCCAGTATCCCGAGGGCGGAGACCTCCATAAAACCGCTACCGCCCATACCGCAAGATACAGCTGAAGCGGAGCCCACAGGGTTGCCGAGCCACATAACTTCGGGAAGCCCGGCTGTCATTAACGAAAGTACTACTGCTGCAATAATGCTCATTCTTCCTCCACCCTACCAGCGGAAATCCAGCTGACAGCGGATGCCATATTCTGTAACGTGATCGCAAAAATCCCTGACCGGGCTGCCCGGATCGCCCTCGTAGTAGAAACTGTCGTCGGGGTCGGGTCTGTACAGACCGGTTCGGGGATAAAATGTATCTTTCCTCAAAACCCTCAGCCTGAACTGAAGATTGTCTGACAAATTGTTCTTAATGGTCACATAGAATTTTGTGCCGTCACCATCCAGAAAATCTATACCCGTATCTTCGAATTCCCACTGGCTCATTCCATTGGTGGACCAGAGTGTCGTTCCCCCAAGAACAGAGAGGTTATCGCTGAAGTTGTGTTCCCAGCGTACGGCCAGGAAACCCCCTGACATCAGCCTGTCGTCACCGTACAGGGGGTTAGGCGTAAGTTCAACCATCCCGTATCGCAGCTGAACATCGAAGTAATCATTGTTCGAAGGCAGGAAGAAAGTCCTGAATGTGTATTCAGTGGTGCGGGACGTTGTGGGGATTACATCATGCATCTTGGTCTTTTCCTGATATTTGCATTTGAGCCTGAACCTTATGGGGAAATCCGGCCGGTACTCAACCTCACCCTGGAACCTGTGGTTATTAAAATTCCATGGGATTGATCGCCAGAGGTCAAGGTAGACCTTTGTAAAGGTGATGCTCCTGCTTAGCTGGAAACGGCTCTCAACGTAAAGCCCCTCTTCAGGCTTCGGAGTTGGCCACTGAGCAAGCTGTGAAGCTAGAGGGTCGCTTAGATAATAGGGCTTCTCGAATACGGTATCATCGTATCTCAGCTGTTCTGTGAAACCCCGATTGTAAGGGTTGCTGTATCCAAGGTCGTAGTGTCTCCAGATCCCGAGAAGATAGAAATAATCGTTCTGCCATCTTCCCCTTGCAAGCATGGCTGCAGCATCGTTGTCCTGACGGACGAATTCTCCCTCCAGGCTCACGTTATCAAGTATTGTCTGGGCGGAAACACTCAAGAAGGATGATGTTTCCCCTGCGGTCAAAATATCGTACTCCGGGCAGTCCCAGTTCTGTGCGTCTCCCGGGATATCCATCGACTGCCAGTCAGGTACTATGGAGTCGCTGTAAGTGATATTCATACCTCCCAGCCCCAGCGAGGTGCCCCATGGAAGGAATCCGCCGAAATCATAAAAGCCGTACCCTCCAAAGGTGCTTTCTTTAACAACATCAGTGTAAGGCAGCGTTCTGACTGTAGACATGACAAGTATGTTCGGCGTCCCATCTATGCTTCTGAGTGCGTCCCTTGCAGAGTTGGAATAGAAACCGTATCCAAGAAAAGGACCTGCCCGCATTTCCACCGCCCCACCTGTAAGGGCGAACTGGCGAGTGGAGGTCAGGTCGGGGTAGAGACCCCACGTACGATACGTTGATCTGTACATGAGTTCATCGGAGTTATCGATCATGAGCCCCTGGCCGAGAGATATATTGTAGTTACCCAGTACGACATGGCTCACTACCCCGATATTCTCCATTGAAACAAAGCCCTTGGCTATATCGAACCTGTTGTTCAGATCCCCGAGTTCAAGATCCGAGAAAAGCCCGAATCCGGAAGTGGAATTCCTGCCCCTTGAGAGCCTGGCGCCCCCGCGGAACCTGTCACCCAACCCCAGACGAACACGGTGCTCCCAGCCGGTTACATTAACCGCCTGCAGCAGTTCGCTGTTTTCGCTGGCCAGCCTTTCACCCCAGGCGATGCTGTCGGTTTCGGTATACCCTCTTCCGCCTTCCTCGAGATCGCATATGGCAGAGTGGAGATCACTGAGCATCATACCCAATCCCTCCTCATCGTTATCCCTGCCATCACCGCCATCAATGACCATCCTGTAGCTTCCGAAGAACTCCATGGAACTCAGATCAAGCTCTCGAATTGATATGTAATCCCTCATGTTCCGGTATCCGTAGTAAGTAAGATCATCGGCATCCCGCAGAGAGTAGACGCTTGAAACCGGCCCGAGTGTATTGAGCCTTCTCTCGACCGACGCAGCGTCGATGAGACTCACCCTGTCCAGGCTTCGAAGCTGCCAGGATGTGGCTGAATTTATGGGAATGGGGCGAAGAAGGTAATTCTCCCACATATCCACTGCTGCATCGCCGGGCCCGTCCTCGGTGGCCAGCCTTTCCATGATACTGATAATGTCGGGGGAAATCCTTCCCGCGGGAGGGGGGACTATAACGCAGTTATTTCTGAGGTACTCAAGCTCGTCTGCACCGAAACCCGGTATCTCCATGACTTCGTAAATACTGAGGAGACCGCCTGTTTCGTAGATATAGTAATAGAGATCGGATACCTGCTGTGAGTCGAGCCCATCAAGTACCTGCAGTTCCTGCAGCGTTGCCGTATTCAGATCGAACCCTCCCGGAACGGCAAGTCCTATGCAGGCGGCAAGTATCAGGCTAGAAATCATAAGTCACCCCGAACTGGTGAGTAAGGTTCAGCTGAGGATGAGTTATAACAGCATACTTGAACCCAATACATCCGATAGAAGAATCCAGACCTCCGGAAATGGAGACAGGATTGCTCTGGACACCGGCCAGGATTGTAACAGGTCCGAGCGGAAGAGACTGACCTACATGAATTCTCATTCCGTTGAAATCCCGCGAAAAGGTCAGAGCTGAGAGCATGCCGGTTGCGGGCTCGTACCGGAGTCCAACGTCAATTCTTCTCCTGAGGTATTCGCTGCTCTCCCCCAGCCTTGCCTGGAATGGATTTCTTACCGACGCCGCAAGAAGCCATCTATTGTACATCCTTACCTGAAATCCAAAATTAACTGCTATTGCCGTGGTGCTGCCGTATTCCAAAACCCCGTCTGCAATTGATGCCCTGCAGATCACAGGCTGCACTCCGAATGACATGTCATCCGTAAGCATTCCAGCCAGGGTCATGGCTGCCATCTGTTCGTTGTAGAGGTCTCCACCGAAGTAGCGGAGATTTACACCGACGTTCCATCTTCCGCTGAGATGAAATGCGCCATCGATTCCACAGGTTCCAAAATCCATATTCGAAAATGGAAGCCTGCCGGAAACCGTTACGGTTCTATCATAAACTCCCGCTATGGCAGCGGGGTTGAAAAGGGCCATTTCGGCTCCGAAAAGAACAACGCCTGTACCACCCATCGCCTGGGAAGCCACTCCTATCTCAAGCTCTTCAAAAGCTGCCTGTGACTGCCCTGCCAGAATCAGAAGGGCAAAGAAAAACAGTGCTGGTTTGATACGCATCATTGCCACCTCAATTCAGCGGAGCCGCTACGACAACAGTCTCAGTCGTCGTATACCGCTTGCCTTCGGAATCCACGCCTTCAAGCAGAACTACATAGGGTCCTATTGGAAGGATTTCTCCGGAATCACTCTTGCCATTCCACTGCACCACATCACCGGCGGGACGCGAATCGGCAAGGTGCCTGACATCCCTCCCGGATCTATCAAAAACGGTAACTGTGAACCTCATGTCGGACGGGCCGCCATACTCCATATTCAGTATTTCACCGAGTGAAGGGGCAAAAGGATTATCGGTAAGCAGTGTCAGGTGAAAGCCGTCCGAAATAGAGGGCTCGTAGATCTGCAAATCGGACTGATACCTGGGGAGCAGCTGATAACCGCTGTCGTATGGCGGTTCGGAATCGTACTGACCTCCTATGCCCGTAAGGAACAGACGTGTTCCCGCTGTAATGTTCGAGACGCTTATTCCAGTGGTCTCATTCACGCGAACGGCGACCGCGGTCTGTCCGTTCCAGACTTGAAAATTGTATCCTCCTCCAGCAGACTCGGGACTGTTGGCAACGGTTACCCACTGTCCCGAAGAACTGTTTCCAAAGACAAGAAGAAAACCTTCAACGCCTTCAGTGACTCCCCGGTTCAGTCCGAGCTGAAGGGGCTCGGGAACTCCCGGATTATCAATGTAGACAAAATCTGATGATGTGGAGGGAGAAATTTCAACCAGACCGTTGTACTGCATGATCTCACCGGTTATTCTCCAGCGCTCTCCAGCAGCTATAGCACCGGGACTGGCAGAACTGTAAGCATAGACGTTGATTCCCGCAGTGGAGTCCTGAACGTAGAAACTCAGGCCTGTTGTAGAGAATAGAGTCCCTTCGCAGGTGGCGATTCCTTCAACAGTCAGTATTTCACCCAGATGATCGGGTATCCCGTCTCCGTTGAGGTCTTCTCTGGCTTCCTCAATGGTTACTGTCTGAGCTCCGGCCAACCCGATGAATAAGGTTAGAATCAGAACCGGGAAGCTTTTTCTCATCGTCTCCCCTTTCATAATTGTGTAGTATTCAGTCAAGTTCGGACCCAAGTTCCGCGTCTGCAAGACTTGCAGCCCTCCCCAGTGCATCCTCTGCACTCATTCTTCCGTAGAGCGCGATTTCAACAGCTTCAGACAGGAACAGTCTGCCATCGTACCAGAATGTTCTCTGTGGTTCGAATTGAGCGTACTCCACCTGAAGCATTACATCCATCAGGCCGGGGTACTTCTGCAGACGTTCCTGTATCTCTGGATGGTCGAAGGAACTCCTGGTTGCCGGTATGTAACCTGTTGCAGCGCTCCACCTTGCCTGCTGTCTCGGCTCTGTGAACCACTTTATGAATTTCCATCCGGCCGCCACCAGATCGGGATCGGATTTGAACAGGATCACATTGGTTCCCGCAATGACCACGCCCTGCTCTCTGTCAGCAGGAAGAGGAGCTATCCCGAGGGTAAAAACGTCCTCTCCGCTCTCCTCCATTCTTTCCATGGTGTTCTCCATGAAAGCAAGGGAGACTATTGATCCCTGTACAATCCCGACTTTACCATCGGCAAAATCATTCTGGTGCGTGTAACCGGAGGAAATTCTGGCTGACCCGTCAGTATATATCAGATCTATCAGCAGCTGCAGAGCGTCTATCCCCTCAGCGGAAGCGAAGGCCGTTCTTGTGCTGTCACTGTTGAGAAGTACCCCGCCTCTCTGAAGCAGAAGGTTCTCAAACATACCCACGCTGGGAGTGAACGCGGTTCCCCAGCGATCGCAGTCGTCCAGCAGATCTCCGTCGTTATTCCCGTCCAGGGTGAGAGCCAGAAGGACCATCCGGTAATCTTCCCATGTATCAGGAGGCTGCAGCCCCAGATTGTCCATTAATTCAACATTGTAATAAAGAGCAGGCACGCTTTTGTTGAAGGGGAAGCTGTAGATACGGCCGTCGTAAGTATTGTTGCGCTGGAAAACTGGAAAAAAATCGCTGTTCCAGCGTTCGGTGATCTCCTCAGAATCAAGCTCCATGAGAGAGTCCAGTGGAACAAGGGCATTACCTCTTATAAGCTGTGATGTCCAGGTTTCGTAGGCCTGGGCTACCACGGGTGTATCCCCCGCCATGACACTGGCGAGTATTTTCTGACAGAGAGCCCTGTAATTGCCCATGCTTACAGGTATGATTTCTATTCCGGGATGTGTTGCATTGAATTCGGTAATGAGTGTATCCTCAAGAAACTCCCCCAGGGGGCCGCCCATCGCATGCCAGAAGATAACCTGTAAATCTCCGTCGCTGCTGCGATGGCTGTTTCCGCAGGCCAGCAGTGAAATCAGGAGAATCGGAAGCATCTTTCTCAGCAGCGGAACCTCCTATGAGTGTGTCCGGCAATGTGCATTGAGCAGAATATACTCACGGCTGAGATAGAATGCTCGTAGATTTGAGGAGAATACTTGAATGTATTTGACGATAATATGCTAGTATTATAGCCAGCTGTGTGGGTTTTATGCCAATGTTTCATTGTCGGACATGCTCCTAGAGTCAGATCGAAAATTTACAGAGTAGTATATACCATAAGTAGACCCCTACCAAAGACAGATGGCTCCGTCAGTCTTTACGGCAGCATGTGTCCGAGGGACAGCTTTCAGGCGAGTCAGCGCACTTCGGTTTAGCGTAATCGTTCGCGTGGAATCCGGCACCCTTGAAGATGATTCCGGAACCGGTTCCGATCAGTTTTTCAGCAGTACTTCTGCATTCGGGACATTTTCTCTCAGCCGTATCATTCATCTGATGAAATTCTTCAAACCTGTGACCGCAATTGTTGCATCTATATTCGTAAGTTGGCATTGTAATCCCTTTCAATCAATTCAGACCATAGTAATCGCGCCGGAAGAGCAAACATTCAATATAATATGCATTCGTTAATGCAACAGTGCAAATAACATACATTTCTCTATAAGAGTTCAGGATTACTTCCGCGTCAATCCAGCATATCAATCCGTGGTCTTCCGCGGATTGAAGCCATTTTCCTCTATTTCGGGCTCCTCACTGTCAGCGAGACTACCGACCTGGGATGCAGTTACGCCCTCCTTTAATGCGACGACAAGACCGACCAGAATAATCGGCAGGAACTGTGTGGTATGAAACAGCAGTGCCAGTATCCTTGCGTTTTCCGCGGTTATCCCGATGAGTCCCGGAAGAACAAGAACCAGGGCGGCGTGGATTGTACCTGTTCCGGCAGGAGTGGGTATCAGCATGCCGAGCCCGGCGAGGACCAGGACAAGCAGAGGATAGTACCACAAGAATTGCAGATGCATAGCCCAGAATACTGGAACTACTGAAAGAGCCAGTGCTCCCCAGACACAAATGGAGTACAGGCATACTCGAATGGTATCCCTCCAGTTCCTCAGTATCTCAAGGCCATGGGCAAAGGAGATGAGAACTCTCTCAAACCTGATGGATAAATCTACCAGCCTTACCCATCTTAGCGGGGCGGAGATAACTCTGGCTGTTCCATCCCTCCATCTTCGCAGGGCCAGAAGCAACAGAAGAACAACCATGTAGAGCAGACCGGCTGCTATCAATCCCAGCCTTATCGTGTTATCGAGTTTTGACCAGAATACAGCAAGTACGATCAGGGTCATGGCCGCCAGCGTAAGCCCGTCAAATATTCTGGCAAGGACCACGGTCGCAAAGGAGCTGGCTCTGGGAACAGAGGTTCTTCGCGAAAGAAGAAGGGCTCTCAGTATCTCCCCGACCCTACCGGGAAGAATTGAATTTACGAAAAAACCTGTGATCAGGGGACCTGCAGCATCCTTCATTGATACATTACCGATTGGTGATAGTAGAAACCTCCACCTGATTACTCTGAAAACATAGCTGAATGCAAGGGGCACAAGAACCAGCAGAAGAACAGGACATTGCATATCGTTCAGAACCGACATCAGCTGTACGGTGTCTGTTTTTCTGTAGGTGAGGTACATAGCAATGCAGGCGATGAGCACACCGGGAATAATGTGTTTCCATATACCGCTTTTCTTCAAATCAGGTGGCCTCCTGAACAGCAATAGCCTTTTCAACGGCATCGCAGATGGCATGACCCGCGACAAGAAGGGCTTCCTGAATGTGACTTGTTTCCTCGGATGAAGCAGTGACGCAGATATCGGTCATATCCGATAACGCGCAGCCTCCAGAGCCGGTAAAACCGATAATTTTCATGGATCTCTCCCGGGCAGTCTCTACGGCCTTCAGCACATTCTCCGATTTCCCGCTTGTTGTGATGGCCACCAGGACATCGCCCGGTCTTCCAAGGGCTTCTATCTGCCTTGAGAATATTTCACTGAAATCGTAATCGTTGGCTATCGCTGTTATTATGGCCGAATTCGCTGTGACAGCGACCGCTGAAATGGGTCTTCTTTCTTTGCGGAATCTGCCCACAAGTTCACCGGCCAGATGCTGTGAGTCAACTGCGCTGCCGCCGTTACCGCAGAAGAAAATAGTACCACCTTTCAGAACACATTCAATGCACAGAGCAGACGCCATTTCAACAATGGAACCATCTAACGAAGCCAGCGCACGCCCGGCCGACTTCAGATAATCATCTATTTCAGACATTACTTTTCCTCCATCGTTCCACTGCATCCCAGACAGTGGGAAGCTGTATACCCCTGGATGTGGCTATTTCTGAATAGACAGGCCGGGGAGCATCAAGGCCAAGGTCGGACCAATATACCTCACTTACGGAACCGCCTGTGAATTCAGCCAGCCTTCCGGCAGCCTTAGCCGGTGTCACGCCGGGTCTGCAGGCAATGTGATACAACCCGCTTCCTCCATTTGAAATGATATCAATTGCTGCCTTTGCGAGATCCGGTGCAAAGGTCAGGCAGGCTACCTGATCACACACTGCCATAACCTCGCCGTTTTCTGAAAGTGATTTCCAGAAGAAAGGGATCATTCCTTTCCTGGAAGAGAACATCCAGGAAGTCCTGATAACGATATTCCCCGGATCTGCGTTCAGCGCTTCCGCCTCACCGAGCAGTTTGCTCTCACCGTAAACGTTGGCAGGTGATGTTTTATCGCCTTCGAGAAAAGGCACTGTCTGACCTTTTCGTCCTGTAAAGACATGATCGGTGGAGATTGTCAGCAGTCTCCTGCCTGTCCTGGCAAGATTCATAACACCATCTCTGTTAACCTTTAAGGCCATATCAGGTTTTCGCTGGCACAGATCCACATTAACCACAGCCGCGCAATTAATTATCCACTCCGGATCGACCCTGTCTACAGCCGCTCTGACGGAGCCCGGTTCAGTAATATCAACCTCGGGCAGATCCGTTCCAACTGCATCAGCGCCCAGAAGATTCAACAGCGCGGTTCCCAGCTGCCCGCTTGCGCCGGTAATAAGGTATTCAGCTTTCATGCACTCTCCTGGCTAAAATTAACTTCCCGGTACTGGTACGAACGTTAAGGTTACAACTGAAATGATGAAGGTTCCCGACAGCAATGGGAGGTCGGAGCTCTCTTTCTCCTGGAACATAAGGATATGTAGATTCCTATAAGTAACTGGATATTTACATGTTCATGAAACTATATGACAACGGAGGTGCTTAAGTAAATGGAAGGATGCCTGTCTGCTGACTCATCTCACCCTGAAAGTGATGTGATCTGATTGAGAACTGCTGCTCTGGCTCTTATAGTAATACTGTTTGTACTCCTGTCTTCCTCAGAGGCGGATGAAGGCATGGCACTGAAGAGACTCATGAACATCGTTTCAGCTCTTCAGCAGCTCGGAGATGAAATGCTCGGTGAACCGGTAACGGGTACACTGGCCGTGGGCGACACAACAGCTCTTCAGCTGACTTTCAGCGACGAGTACATGTATAACATTTATATCTGGTCCGATTCCTATTTCAACATAATGGAATTCTGGCTCACCGATTTCCGGGGAGAGGTTATAAGCATCGCCGGTGGCGATAATGTCTCACTGGTTGCATATCCGGACACAACAGGAGAATGGACTCTGCAAATGCTCCTGCATGAAGGAGCATCTTCGGATTCAGCTTCTTACGCCGCTGCCCTGTTCAGGAGCAGACGGTATCGCCTGGAATAAATCCTCAGCGCTCTTCCTCCGATCGTTTCAGTACGCTGAAGGAAAGAGCGAGCGGCCGGAACGGGTACACTGAGCATCCTTTACTCATCGGCCGTGCATGCATTGACGAGGCAGGATTTCCCTCAGTATATAATATGTTATAGATTTTGAGTGATAGGAGACTCTGATGTTTTGGATAATTTCAGTGTTATTCAGTCTTACGATTTGCGGGGATGTCCCTTCAGCAACACAATTGACCACTATTCTGGATAACGGCCAGATCAGGATAGTCATCACTCCCGTTCTGCAGGGAGTAAGACCTGGTTCGCTTCTCGAATTCACTGATCTTGCCACAGGTGTCGATCTTGCTGGAGGCCGCCTGTTCGGTGGAGTTCAAAGCGATGTCTTCATACCGTACGATGGTGAGATAACCTGCCTTTCAGACACCGAGGCAATTTTCACATCTCCATATATGTACGACCATACAGGAAGCGAAATCCTGCCCATCTCGGTCTCGATCCTTTACAGACTCAACGGGCGTGGACTCGAGATGATTTTCCATATTGAAGCTTCCTCTGATGCGGAGATATTGTTTCCGCTCGAGGTGGATTTCACTATGACACCCTGGAGCACGGCGACATTCAGAAATCAGACCACGATGTCAGATCGTTTCATCGATTTCTCTCTTGGTCAGGGTAATATCAGGATATCCGGAGACCAGTCCGTTTTACTTACAAGTTCGGAGCAATCATCCTTAAACGCACAAGTTCTTTTCCCGAACCCATCAAAGGCCAATCTATTCGTCACAGCACCTCTGCCACCGTCCGATCCCTACATGTCGTTGAGGTTCTTCGATGTCGAACCACCAAGAGAGAACTGCCTTGGACCGGATCTTCATTCCATAATCCCGCAGGGTGATATAAGCACCTATTACGTAGGCTTCTTCCTGAACGACGATGCCGTACCGGTATTCCTCTCTGACCACCCGGATGGGTACGAAAGAACTGCTTCCTGGATACTCGATGAGATTCCGCTGACACATCCTTTTCAGGCCTACATCTGGAGATTTTCGACAACACCAGAGGGAGATGATCCTATCAGTGGTGGTTTGATTCAGCTTTTGGAAGACCATCCGGAAATGAAGATGAACTGGCTGATCCTGCCTGATGCGATATTCGCTGATAACCGGGATTCCGTCTGGTTCGAGCCTGGATTCGAAGACAGCTGGTCGCATTGGCATTGCACATGGAGGATATCAACTGAGGCTCCACTGGAATTCCGACAATGGCTGATAAACATTCAGAATGATTTCTATCCCTGGGCGGACAGGGTCAACCTCGGGTCACATGGCTACCACCATACTCCCAATCTTGATTCAGCCTCCGGTGAATTCCACGAATTCATCACTTTTGAACCCGAGGAACACATGGAAAGATTAATGATGTTCTCCAGCGACATCATCGACATTGGACTTGACACTGCACAGGTAAACAGAACCATAAGGTATGCCGGTCACAGGACTTCACTAAGCGGACTATGGGCAACGATCGCTAAGGGTTTCGATTTCTACTGCAACGGTATCAGATGGTACGATTGGAACGGCGGAGAGCATTTCGTCGATATGTTAATCACCAAGTTTCAGACCCCCGCTGGAAGGATATGGGGAACGAATACGGTTTGGTGGGGTGACTTCGGAGTTCAGCAGGAGGACTCCCTTCTTTCAACTGTCATGAACAGGGGAAAGCATGGACTGATAGGTGGTCATCCATATGTTATGTTTGCAGGAGGAACTTCACCAGAAGCATATGCCAGGATTGATAGTATATGCTCCTCACTGGAGACGGAATACGACAACTTCGGTTGGTTGTTTCCTATAGAGTACGGTGATTTCCTGGAGGAGTGCTATGGAATCACATGGAATGGAATTGCATCCTCACCTGGGCAGCTAACCGTTTCCTTCACAGGTCAGGCTACGTCAGGGCAGACGATTGTACTTTTTCTACAGGACGGTTCCATCGTAGAAGATATTCTATTGGACAATGAACCCGTTAGCTGGGAACTTCGATCGAACCAGAGGTTGTTCGTCATTCTACCGGTTCTCAGCGGTGGAGAACACACTCTTAATGTCTTCTTGACGATCACAGGGATAGAGGCAGAGGGAGATGAAGGGATTCAGCCGGTACTTTCCATCGCCAATCCGGTATCGGTGAACCTCATTGTAATGGCATCAGGACTCTCCTCTTCTTCACCTTTCGTTCTGTCAATATTCGATCTGTCCGGAAGACTCGTTCACAGAAGAACAGAACTCACGGACAGTATGGGCAGGCTGGACGAGTCGTTCGATTTGAAGTCACAATCATCTGTTCCTCTACCCGGAGGTCTGTATATAGTCAACCTGAAGGCTGGACAAACGACCATCTCAAGAAGCTTCGTATTGCTTGGGCACTGATCCCTGATTCACTTCCTCCCGAAACGCACGGTTTACTGCGAGGTTTTCTGGTATTCAGTTTCAAGGAATAGCTCTAGGAGCCTGTCCGGCATCAATATCGCAGGCAATCTACAGTGTCCCGGTAACTTACCTTATCAGGGTGAAAGCTTCCGCCTGTGGAAGAATCCTCAACTCCTTGCGGGAGTCCTTGATTCCCTGAAGGATAATCAGTTCAGCGGGTTTTCCGGGGGAACCTACGGGCTGGATCTCCACCGGGTTTATGCCTGAAGCCCTGCAGCCAAGCATAATTGCAGGAAGCGCGGAAGGCTTGTTGATGATCAGGAATTTACCACCGGGAACCAGGAGATGCGCGGCTCCCCGGATGAACTGATAAAGAAGCAATTCCGATCCTCTCCTTGACCTGTCTCTTTCATCGCATGGGCTTTTTCTCACCGATCCTGCCCTGCCGTAGGGAGGATTCATAATAACTGCATCCGCAATGCATTCTGAAAAAGTAAGGGATACAGTTTCAATGTTGCAGCATACAGCGGAGATGTCCACCGGAGTACTCTGCAGGTTTCTTGAGGTCATAATAAGCTGAAGAGGATCGCACCTGACATCCAGACCGATCCATCTGCAACCCTGGTTAAGGTTGGAAGAGTATAGAGAAGCACCTCCGCTGCCGCAGCCAAGGTCGACAATGACAGATCCCGGCGTTGTATGAAGAGCGGAAGCAAGAAGCAGTGTATCTGTTGTTACAGACGCTCCTGCATCCTTTTGAACCCGTGCATTCCCTGAAAATATCACCTGTCTTGGATTTATCACAGCGCTGTCAAAATTATCTGACTGTTGCTTTGACGACTCCCCAGGTAAGGAGCTCACCCGTGTAATCGTACGGCCTGTAATCGTACCAGTATTGCATTGACCATAATCCGTAAGTGTTTTCAACCATGAGAAACATGACCAGCCCCTTAGCGGGTCTTTCCCACCCGCAGCTGTCAAGTCCCGCAGCGACAATCTCGTAGTCCCGCCAGATCTCTGCAGAATCTGCAGGTGCAACAGGGTCAGGCAGAGAGTCTATGGAGCTCATTGTAACAGAAATAAGGCTATCATCGGGCAGTAACGTATCCTGCACAGCATAGTAAAGGTTCATCATGGTATTCTGTTCAACATCGTAATCCCAGTCACTGAAAGTCCAGCGGTTACTGAATTCTGTTGTATCCGCCCCGTTGGCAATGAACATATAGGCTGAATCGCAACACGCCATTGTCATATAGATGGATCTTCCTTCCATTGAGTTTTCAAGGTTAATGACAACAGTTGCGGGGGAATACGGCTGCTGCCATGGGATTTCTGAACCAGGATCAGGATAAGCCGGATCCCTGGGATCGAAGAAAGAACATGAAACGGCAACTGAAAGAACCAGAAGAAACAGAACTAATACGAATCGCTTTATCATTTATACCCCTGCCTAGAACTGATAATTAAGTCCGACGCTGGCCCTCCAATAACTCTGTCTGTCATCTCTTGAGTAAAAGGAGCGAGTTACATTAAGAGAAAGAGTTCCATTGTTCAAGGACATTCTTGTTCGCAAACCAACGTGATGTATATGCTCGACCAGTGAAGGAATAGTCTGGGAAAGAAAATTTCTCTTCTGATACTCCCATGCATAACTGGGAGTCAGACCAATGCTGCCCCCTACGTGAAAACCGAGATTGATTCTGATGGTATTATGAATAACTTCCTCAGATCTTCTGAAAACGGAATTATCCAGACTGCCCTGATCCTGAAAACGGAATATGTGGTCAAGACCTAGCGTTGTGCTGTCCTGGGAGACTCTCTGGAAAGAACTCTGTGTAGATATCTTTCTGAAGAGCAGGTCCGACCCTGCTGATGAGCATTCAGGAAATAGAAACGTCGTATAATCGGCAGTGATCTGAACGGACTCCCGAAGTGTCCAGTTGCTGCCGGCATCATATCTGAAACCCGGTTCAATACTGTAGGTGGAAGATCTCTTGCTGTTGCCCGACTGCTCGGACATCACATAAATAGTCTCTCTGCTCTGACCCTGAACCACCGTATTGAGTACGACTCGCTCGCTCAGGGGTATCTCCGCACTGAGAGACAGAACTTCTCTAAGCTGGTCATAATCGGAATTATCATGGTGTTCGATTCCCCAGATATCAGTCCATGTTCCGTATGTATCACGCTTCAGAAGCTGTATGGTCCTGGAAAACGAGATCTTGCTTTCTCCGGGACTGTAGTCGAGACTGGCCCTGAACGATCTGTCATCATCAACGTAGAAAGTATTGAACAATGTCGATACTCCCGTTGCGGTTCTCTTTTGATCAACGCGGTTGATGCCTCTGGAAAGGTTCAGGTTCAGGCTCAGATTGTCCAGAATCAGGTATCTCAGGGAGGATGATATGTTCCTGTATCTTTGCTGTCTGTCGAGGACATCTCCGCTAATGCTCCCGGAATCCGGATCAGCGTATTCGTAGAATCTGTTCGAATAATCCCAACCGGTTGAAACCTCCATGGATAACCTGTCAAAGGGAGTGGGAACAACAAGGGACAGATCGCTGGACCAGTCATCCTGTCTCTGTGTTCTGTTGGAATCATTGAACGTTGTAAACAGTTTAGATGCACTGATCTGGGCGTTAAGGCCTCCACCTTCGAAAGCCTCCGGAAAATCGTAGTTCATCCTTATGGACATATTATCGTTTCCGGTATCCTTCTGATATCCGAGAGTTCTGTGCTCACCGAAGGAGATGCTTCCGCTGATCCCCGGGAAGAAAGTTCTGTTCATGGAGATATCAACATTCCTCACACCACCCTGGTCATGACCTGTTATAGTGCTGTCGCCTGAGGGATCCATGTAGTCTATGAAGTGAGCCCCCAGTCCGATGTTTATGGACATCCAGGATGCCGGAGTATATCGCATCTGTCCAGAAGTGGTGTTGTTAAGTCTATCCCTTATCAGCTTATTATTCTTATCCTCAGAGCTGATGGACCTGGAAAGATTTATCCCCAGTTCAATCCCGGGAAATGGAGTAAATGTCAGGCTGGCAGTACCGTTTCTGGAGTCAATGAACCTGTTGAGATCCTCATTTTTATCAGCGCAGAAAGAGGCGTTCGCATTCATGGATATCCTTGATGTCAGCTGATGTTGAAGGGAGAGAGAATTCGTGAGGGTGCTCTTGTCCTTGATCTGATTAAGTGAGATGTCGTAACCTATGGAAACGGCTCCAAGGCTTGCGAAAATAAGTGACAGGAGTATCAGTGACTTTTTCACGGCATAACCTCTGCCATCTTAATGAAGCTTTCAGGGGACAGCTGTTCTGCCCGAAGGCAGGGGTCAATATCGGATAGCGCAAGGAGCTGCAGAGCCCCGTCCTTCCCCAGAAGCGGTTTAAGGTTATTGAAAATGGTTTTCCTCCTCATAGCAAACGAAACTTTTACAATCTTTCTGAATCTAACGTACAACTCTTCTGAAATCAGTGGGCTGCTGCGGCGATTCAGAACAACTACCCTCGAGAGAACTCTTGGCTCCGGAAAAAAATCCTCCGCAGAAGCATCAATAAGATTCTCTACAGTGAATACCGGCCAGATCTGCAATGAAAGCTTACCGTAATCCCTGCCGCCGTCAAGTGTTGCTAATCTGATGGCTACTTCCCTCTGAAGCATGAGGACTGCTTTCTGAACATGCCTGAAACTGTGTTCGATCATTCTGAAAACAATTGGAGAGGAAATGTAATAGGGAAGGTTACCGACAACGGTCCTGAATGGGTAGCCGGGCAATTCTGAAGGATCAACATCAAGAATATCGCCCTGGATAACGTTCAAATGCTCATCCTTGAACCTTTGTCGGAGGAACGATGCCATTCTGTCTGACAGCTCCACCACAGAGAGTAATTCGGATCGAGGAAGAAGCTTTTCCGTCAGAGAACCGAATCCGGGTCCTATTTCCAGAACACTGCCTCGCCCGGGTATTTCTGCCGCAATTCTCGATGCTATGGAAGAATTGAGTAGAAAGTTCTGTCCAAGTCTCCTGTTCGGATAAAGTCCGGTTCTATTCAGATACCTTCTCAGCTCTGTTATCAGCATTATCCTCTTATCCGAAAAGGCAGACTGAGACTCTTCGCCAGTTTCTTCACCGATTCAATTGGAACGCCCGGATATCTTACAGCTGTGAGTCTGATGGAAGCAACCCTTCGCGCCAGTTCAATGAACTCCATCATCCTGTCCCATGAGGTTTCATCGGCAGGGCGGCAGATATCGTTGTACTCTTCTCTGCAGGAAGCGTTCAGGCTGACACTTACAGTATCAAAGGGTTCGAGAATCTCCGCGGTTTTCTCAGGTGACAGCCTCGCGAGACAGGTCCCGTTTGTATTCAATCTCACAGAAAACCCTCTGTCGGAAGCACTTCCAGCAAGCCTTCTGAGAAGTTCGGGTCTCATTGTCGGTTCACCGTATCCGCAGAAAACGAGTTCTTTTCCTGTCTGAGGACTGAGTGTCTTGATAATGGAATCCAGTCTTTCTTCTGAAGGCTCTCCATGATGCTTCAGGTAGTAACCTCCTATGCCATCCGTTCTGCTCTTAACGCAGAACCTGCATTTATTAGTGCACGTTCCGGTAATATTCATATAGATATTTCCGTACAGCAAGTACACCAGGTCTGTCCGGCGATTGGGTCCAAGCTGCATGGCTTTCAGGGAATTCTTCATAAGTGTTCCGGCGGTATCGAACGGACTCCTGCCCCATATTTCTGAAATAGTATCGGCTATATACTTAACATTGCAGGGTTCATTCCTTCTCCCTCTGACTGGTTCGGGAGACAAATAGGGAGCATCCGTTTCGATCAGAATCCTGTCAGCTGGAAGCGATCCGGCCAGATCTCTCAGTCGGTGGTTCTTACTGAAAGTAAGTACACCGGCGAATCCTATGAAGTAACCTCTGTCAACAGCCTCACGCGCGATGTCTGCAGGCCCCGTATAGCAATGCATGATAACCGGGACGGTAACATCATGACCCATAATATCAAGAATCTTCCTCTCTGCGCTCCTGGAATGAACGATAAGAGTCAATCCAAAAGTTTCCGCCAGTTTGATATGCTCTTTAAAAACCTTGATCTGCAGTTTTTCAGGAACTCTGTCACGATAGAGATCCAGCCCTGTCTCTCCCACAGCAATTACCCGGGGACGGAGAAGAATTTCAGGTATTTCATCGGGACTGCATGAAGAATCAGAATCCAGTTCGTTTGGATGAATTCCCGCCGCAGCGTAAACGCCGGTTCGTGTTTCTGATAGTAAAGCCGCCTTCAGGCTGCTTTCCAGTGATATGCCGGGAACCATGAATTGTGTCACACCGGAATCCTCTGCAGAGGCAAGCACCCTGTCGAGATCGCCGCTGAACCGCTCATCAAAGAGGTGGCAGTGGGTATCAAACAGCTCAAACCCGGTGGTTACGCTCTCCAGATCAGATCCTCTCTGGCGGGTCCAGTCGAAATAGCTCTGATCGGAACATCTGTGAGTTTCTCTAAGTACAGGACGTAATTCCTGGCATTTTCCGGGAGTGCATCCCATTCCCGCTCTCCCCTGATATCCTCATCCCAGCCGGGGAGTGTTTCATAAACGGGAATGTGTTTACCGAGCCTTACCCCTGTTTCAAAGAGCGTCAGATCAATCTCCGGGTCAAGTTCGTACTTCTTGCATACTTTCAGTTCAGGAATGCCGCTGAGGACATCAAGGAGAGTAACCGCTGTCCAGGTACAGCCGTTTATCCTGGCGGTATAGTTCGCCAGCACAGCATCGAACCATCCGCACCTGCGGGGTCTTCCGGTGGTAGCTCCATACTCATTGCCCTGTTCCCTTATCCTGTCTCCCAGAGAATCGGTCAGCTCTGTTGGGAACGGACCGTTCCCGACTCTGGTGGCGTAAGCCTTCATGACCCCCACCACTTCGTCAATCAGAAGCGGGCCTATACCGAGACTGACGCAGGCCGCCCCTGCTACGCAGGAACAGCATGTAACAAAGGGGTATGTTCCGTGATCAGGATCAAGAAGAGATCCCTGTGCGCCCTCAGCAAGAATAGAACCTTCGGATGCCAGTATTCGGGCGATTACCATGGATACATCCGTCGCGCGATCAACAAGGCTGATGGACTCACGGTTGAATATATCGACCTCTTCCCTGAGGGAGTCGGCAAGTTCCGCCGAAAGAGAAAGCTGTTCTATGCATTCATCAGTGATGGCTGCGGATCTTTCAAGAAATACCTCAGGCACCGCTGCATCTTCAAGCCTGATCCCCTTTCGCATGAATTTGCGTACATAGGTAGGACCTATCCCGCGCCCTGTTGTTCCGACTGCAGCTTTTCCAAGCTTCATCTCGCTGGTGTTCTCGATATATCTGCCTGCCGGATGAACAAGGTGTACCTTTCCGGATATCGAAAGCCTTTCATCAACGGAGATACCTTCTTTCTCCATTAATTCCATTTCCTGTGATAGAGCAATCGGATCGAGAACACAGGCAGATCCAATGATACCGAGTATATCCGGCCGTACCAATCCGCTGGGAAGCTGGTGCAGTGCAATCCTGTGCCCATCTGCTTCAATTGTGTGTCCCGCATTGGCTCCACCGGAAAACCTCGCGACTGCATCGACGGTTTCAGCAAGATGATCCACCATCTTCCCTTTGCCTTCATCGCCCCATTGAAGTCCGATAACTATGGTTGCTGGCATTCTATTCCTTCCATGAACTGATTTAGGAACATTCCTTAGTCCACAGCCTGGAACATCCATTTTTTTAGCTCCTGTATGCCGAAACCTGTGATTGAAGAAACAGGCACTACAGGCCCCATATCCTCTGCTTTTGCAGCAGATGATACAAGTTTACCTCTCTTGAGCTTATCCGATTTTGTGAGGGCGATGATATATGGCCTGCCTCGCTCCTTGAGAAAATTCACCATCTCCATATCGTTGGGAAGACAGGGGTGCCTTGCGTCAATTAGGAGCACAACTCCCCGGAGCGGAACTCTGTCCATAAGATAGGTGGCTATCCATCCCGACCACTCGGTACGGTTCTTATGGGGAGCGCGCGCATATCCATAACCGGGAAGATCAATAATGTAATAACTGTCTGATACGGAATAGAGGTTAAGATACTGCGTGCATCCCGGTTTTGAACTTATCCTGGCAATGGAATGATTTCCGCTGAGCCTGTTCAAAAGTGATGATTTTCCCACATTTGACCTGCCGGCGAAGCATATTTCCGGGCGCCCATCCCCGGGAAGGTGTGCAGACCCCGGACAGCTTCTCACAAACTTTATATCAAGGGAGGCCATTAACGGATCATTCTCAGCCGGCTTTCCCGGATTCCTTCTTCTTCCTCGTCTTTACGATCTTCGGCCGGGCTTCCCCTCTGACCACTTCAGGTGAGATAACGAGTTTGCTTACGTTCTTCCGGCCGGGCAGATCGTACATTGGTTCCAGAAGAATACCTTCAAGTACGGATCTGAGTCCTCTCGCTCCGCTTCCGGCTTTTTTTGCGATCGTGGCTACCGCTTCAAGAGCCCCTTCTGAAAACTCCAGCTCCACTTCCTCAAGTTCAAAAAGGTACTGGTACTGTCGTACAAGGGCATTCTTCGGCTGAGTGAGCACTTTCGTAAGATCATCAATATCAAGGTCATCGAGTGCCACCAGTATAGGCAGCCTTCCCACAAGCTCCGGCACAAGGCCGTACTTAACAAGGTCATGGGATTCGACACTTGCAAGTACAGTAGTTTCCGCCGGATCAACCGGAACGGGAAAAGTGTTGAAGCCAATGGAGCTTTTCTTAAGACGCTTCTGTATTATCTTTTGCAGTTCATTGAATGCGCCTCCGCAGATGAACAGGATATTGCTGGTATCAATCAGGATATTGTCCTGATAGGGGTGCTTTCTTCCTCCCTGCGGAGGTACGCTTGCAACAGTACCCTCTACTATCTTAAGAAGAGCCTGCTGTACTCCTTCACCCGACACATCTCTTGTAATGGATGGGTTTTCAGACTTCCTGGAAATCTTATCAATCTCATCTATGTAGATAATTCCCTGCTGCGCTGTAGCTACATCCATATCGGTCACCTGAAGCAGGCGCAGCAGAATATTCTCGACATCTTCTCCAACGTATCCGGCTTCGGTCAGGGTTGTTGCATCGGCAATGGCGAACGGAACATCCAGTATCCTGGCAAGTGTCCTGGCAAGAAGGGTCTTTCCAACACCTGTAGGACCCATGAGAAGGATGTTGCTTTTCTCAAGCTCCACATCGGTGGTTTCTCTGATGGTCCTGAGCCTTTTGTAGTGATTGTAAACAGCTACCGAAAGCACTTTCTTGGCCTGCTCCTGGCCGACAACGTACTCGTCCAGCTGAGCCTTGATCTCAGATGGAATGGGAAGCTCATCCTGAATCAGTTCCGGGATTTCCAGCTGAGGATCATTTTCAAGATCGACAAGTTCACCGCAGTATCTTATGCACTCATCACAGATATGCACTCCGGGACCCTGAATCAGCTGTTTAACTTCACCGATAGACCTTCCGCAGAAGGAACATTTCTTATCTTTCGCCATACTTCGCTCCGTCAGCTTCTGGATAACAGCATGTTATCTACAATCCCGTAATCAATTGCTTCCTGGGCATCCATCCAGAAATTCCTGTCTGAATCCTTAGCTATTCTTTCAAGAGGCTGCCCCGTGTGCTCGGATAGAATGATATTCAGTTTCTCCCTGAGTTTAAGAATCTCCTTCGCCTGTATCTCTATATCACTGGCCTGTCCCTGGGTTTCACCCATGGGCTGATGGATCATCACTCTGGCATGGGGAAGAATATTCCGTTTGCCCTCGGCTCCCGCTGCCAGAAGAACAGCAGCCATGCTGGCGGCTGTGCCCATACAGAATGTGGCCACAGGTGGTTTTATGAACTGCATCGTATCATATATCGCCAGCCCTGAGGAGACCATGCCTCCGGGGCTGCTTATGTACATGTTAATATCCTTCTTGGCATCCTCACCTTCCAGAAACAGCAGCTGTGCCACAATCAGGCTTGCAGTCTGATTGATGAGGGTATCACCGACGAATATGATACGTTCCTTCAGAAGACGGGAATAGATATCGTAGGATCTTTCCCTGTTTCCTTCTCGTTCTACAACAAAAGGCACTATTGATGACATCAGAGCTCTTCCTTCCCATCTGTTGCGTCACAGGTTTTCCGTTTTTCATCTTCAACCTGTACCCAGCGCCATGGCGAATCCGGCCTGTCTTTCTTATGAGATCCCGTCTCACCATTTTTATGTGGTTCCTTTTCGGTAATATCGGCACGATCCAGAATTAGTTCCATGGCCTTAATATTCTTCAATCTGTCACGGACAGCTGATTCCGATTCCTCGGAGCTTTTTGCATTCTCGATCAGTTCATCGGTAATTTCAACCTTCTCCTTCTCCGCAACAGCTTTGAGAATAAGATATTCACGTACTTTGTCCTTCGCAAGTTCTTTTGCAGCGGTTAGCGTTTCCTGTCCCGGGGTCTCCTCATCCAGGCTGTTTACGTAATCCTTATAAAGATTCTCAACCATATACTCGGGTGGATCAAAGGGATTGCTTCCCAGGATGCTGTCAATAACTGCCCTCTCCCTGAGATATACTACCTCCTGATCGTAACGGGCTCTGACACTCTCCTCAATCTTTTTTCTGAGTTCATCGAGATTCTTAACGCCAGCAGCCTTTTCGGCGAATTCATCATTAAGGTCCGGAAGAACAGGACGTTTCACTTCAGTTACCCGGAACTTGTGTACAGGGGGTGTTTCTTCAGCAGAAGTATCATTGAGCATCCTTGCCGAGAAATCAAAACCAGGAACCGACCCCGTAACCAGCTCATCAAAACCGGGACCTATCTGCGTTTCTCCAATTCTGACGCTGAATTTCTGAGTTTCTTCGGTGTTTCCAGCTGGACTGGCTTCCAGCAGTACAAGATCTCCCTCCTCGGAAGGTCTGTCAATAGTTTCAAAATTGATCATATTTTCGCGGAATGATTCAATCGCATTCTCAACAGCGCCTTCGAGGTCAAGGGAGGGTATTTCTATTTTGATGCCATCAGTGCCTGCGGGCTCAGGTGTTTCGAAGAGAGAAAACACCATTTCAAAACTGTAAGCATCGCCTTCCGCAGGCAGTTCGATCTTGCCTTCAGGATCGTTATCATCAAGAATCCAGTCCTCTTTCTCAAGGAGTATGGATGTAAACTCCTGTCTGACACTATCCGCGACTTCAGCCCTTATTATGTTTCCATACTGTTTGTCGATAATTGATCTTGGAACTTTTCCCGGTCTGAAACCGGGCATTTCAAGATCCTTTGAGATCTGCCTTCGCACTTTCTTGAACAGTCCGCTGATTCTTTCAGCTGACTCGGTGAAGAGTACCGTTCTTCTGTTGTCTTCCGACTTGATGATATCAAACATTTAAAGTTCTTCCCTGTTTTTTATGAGATGGTGCGAGAGGGGGGATTTGAACCCCCACAAGTCAAGCTTACCAGATCCTAAATCTGGCGCGTCTGCCAATTCCGCCACTCCCGCAACGACATTAATTAACATAAGGCTCGAATATGCTTAGATAAGGCTTTTCCGTCAAAGCTTCCGAAAAGTATTTACTGGAATCGTACCGAAGCTGCCCTTACTCGGAATGCTGTTCCCTTGCAAGCGCTGCCTCATCGCTGCCGGGATATCTGTACAGCAGAAGATCAAAGAGCCTGTTCCTCTCTCCGGGGGCTCCATGGATATCATATATGTCAGCTGCTCTGAAAATGGCTCCGGGTGCCCACTCCGATTCAGGATACATGTAGTAGAGGGCTACAAGGTCTTCAATTGCCCTGTGAGACTCTCCGGCCTCTTCCCAGCAGATGGCCATGTAGTAGAGGGCATCGTCCGCAAGTGAGGATGCCGGATACCTGTCATGGAGTTCCATAAAACCCTCAGCGGAGATCTCGAAACTTCCCTGCTGGAACTGCCTGTACGCCTCATTGTAGAGAAGCTGTGCATCGGGACCGGCGGTGGTATCCTGAACGGTGGCTCCTCCGCTGCTGTTAAGCCTCATCAATGCGAGGTCAAGTTCATCGGCAAGCGCGGAGAGTCTATCCACAAGTTCCGCTGTTCTGATCCCCGACTGAGCCTGAAGACCTCTCAGAAGAACCTCATTGTTTTCAACAGCCTCAGTGAGTGAATCTATATTCTCCTTCATCCTCTGCTGATCGCTATCGATATTCTCTATCTCTTCGGGTGTATGAATCCAGAAACCGAAACAGCCTGTAGACAGCAATAGAACCGAAACAAACACGATAACCAGCCGCTGCATGATCAGTTCCCCGGAAGAACGCGCAGGTGGGCTCTTCTGTTATGTGCCCACGCCTGCTCAGTATGGGCGGGATCAAAGGGTCTTTCCTTACCGTAGCTGACGTATTGCAATCGACCCGTATCAACCCCGTAGTTGATAAGGTAGTTATATGCGGCAAGCGCCCTGTTCTCCCCAAGCCCCAGGTTGTAGTCAATTGTGCCCCTTTCGTCGCAGTGCCCTTCTATAAGGACCCTGAAACCGCCAGTTTCCATTATGTAAGAAGCATTTTCCATGAGAATCTCAAGGGCATCGCCGGAAAGATCATCACTGTTGTAATCGAAAAAGACATCGTCCAAATGTCCCTGATGAGCAAGAAGTATATCGGTGGATGTTGACAGTGTATCCGTCTCCCATACCCCGACAAGAGTATCGGTGAAATCCTCAACAATAACGGTGATCGAATCCGGGTCGTCAGGCGTTGTATCATCGGGCCTGCATCCGGAAAAAGATATCACAGCGGCAATAAGTATCGAAGCGACCAGTATTGTCATCAATCTAGTTTTCACGGTTCACATTCCGCCTTTCAGAAGAGACTGGATTCAATCATCTGAATCCAAGAGGTGACCAGGTGGGGCAGTAGCTGTCACCACCATCGGACAGTTTTCTAATTGTAAGTTCATTGAGTTCTATAACATATACGGCTCTTTCTCCGCCGCTATCACTGCTGAAAGCTATATGTCTTCCGGTCGGCCCCCACACAGGATCTTCGTTAAGAGACCCCTGGAAAGTAACCTGGCGGATATTGGTGCCGTCAGCATCCATAACGAATATATGGAAATCCCTGCCGGCCTGGGCGGTATACG
Organism: Candidatus Aegiribacteria sp.; assembly: GCA_030613065.1. Taxonomy (GTDB): domain Bacteria; phylum Fermentibacterota; class Fermentibacteria; order Fermentibacterales; family JCC-6; genus Aegiribacteria. The sequence continues at coordinate 28,127 of JAUWMQ010000011.1, forward strand.
CAATTCTGTCGCCGTCCGGTGACCATGCGGGGCTGTCGCAGTAACCGTGAGAGCTTGTAGCTCTGTTGGCTGTACCTCCCGCACTGTCCATTATATAGAGTTGAGGGTAGCCCAGCCTGTCACTTGTAAAAACTAACTGCCTGCCGGTCGGCGAGAAACTTGCCGATGTCTCAATTGATCCTCTGAGCGTCAGACGGGTCGTTTCTTCGGTGTCGGGATCGAGAAGGTAAATGTCAACATTTCCATTCAATGAGAGTGTCAGTGCTATTGTCTCACCACCGGGACTCCATGCTGGAGAGGAATTCAGACCAGGCATACTGAGTATCTTCTCAGCCCGGGATTCCGAAAAGCTATAGCACCAGAGGTCGCCATTCCCCGATCTGAATGACGTGAATACTATTCTGTCGCCATCGGGAGACCAGGCCGGTGTGGTTAAAACCTCTTCATCGGACATCACGTTCCTGGAACTCCTCGGGTCCTGTGACTTTACAGCAAGTGCGTAACCTGACGAAGTTCTTGTTACATAGGCGATCCAGGTGGAGGCGATGCCCTCCTCACCTGTCAGGTCAAAGACAAGATCATCCGCAAAGGCATGCACCAGCGAATAGATATTCTCTCCGGAATAGTTTCTTGCAAGAAGGGGTTCTCCTCCGGATGTAACCTCCGCGCGGAGTTCAATTCCATTCAGGGAGCGTGTTACTTCAACAACTGCTTCCGCATATCCTTCGTCAGATGTGATCAGCAATCCGGAGAAGTCGATATCCTCCCTGAGCTGATTCAATACTGTATCAACCAGATCTCTGTCCCCCACAACACTCACCTTAACTGGAATACACTCCGCACTGACAGGAGTCATGGGGATAAAACTGTCAGGAGAGGAAGGACCCGCGATAATAAGAAGGAGAATCACAATATATGGAATTTTCAATTTAATGCTCCGGTCCGACGAATTCAATGTTTATCACTGCAGAGCTGCTTCGGCCAGGTGGCATTGGAGGTATCTGTGCCATTGCAAGGGCGGTCTCCACAGCTCTATCAAAGGCTGAAGTGCCGCTCTTTCTGATAACTTCAATACTCTCGGTGCCATCAGGATTAACGGTCAGGATTATCCTGTATGATCTTTCAGGTTCTACAGATGTTCTGTATTCTCTTCTTACAGCATTAAATACTCTTGATTCGTAGGTTCCCGGTCCGGGAGCGCCTGCGCCTGCCGATCCCTCTCCGCTGACAGAGGCAAACTCTTCCTGAATCTCCTCGATCTCTTCAGGAATTACCTCTTCCTGAATCTCCTCGATCTCTTCAGGAATTACCGTTTCGATCTCCTCCTGAATTTCCGCAGGAAAGGTTTCCTCAACGGGAGAGACTTCTTCAGCAGAAGCTGCCGTTACCATAGTTACCATTATGGCATCATCGCCTCCAGTGGGAGTTTGGGCACTGCTTGAGAAACTGACCAGCCCGACCGCCAGAATTAGCAGATGCCCCGCACCGGCAAGTATGTAATCAAGCCTGCGGGTTGAATATCTGCCTGAATCGCGCTCATCGGTATCAGTGAATCTCACTGTTGCCCGCCCCGCTTTCCTGGATTAGTCCGACATTCAGATAGCCACTGCTGCCCAGTTTCGTAAGAGCATTGGCTACCACTTCATATCTCACATCACGGTCAGCCCTTACAAAGGCTTCCGATCTGCCTGAGGAGTACGCCGCTTCCGCCAGAGCCCTCAAATCTTCCATCAGAACCATTTCGCCGGAAACGGACAGATTACCGTATGCGTCTATTTCGAGAATAAGCGATTCCAAAGGATCAAGGTTATTAATTATTCTTCCCTCATTTGATGAAGGGGGAGATACATCCGCGCTTCTCTGCATAACGGGGGAGGTCAGCATGAATATCACGAGAAGAACAAGGGTTACATCCACCAGGTTGGTGATATTGATTACGGAAAACTGTTTGTACCTGGTCTTGATCATTCCAGGCTTCCCCTTCTGCATACATCCACAAGTTCGGAAAGAAATCTGTCCATGTCCCCGGCCAGCGAATTTAACCTTCCGACTACGAAGTTATGGAAGATATTGGCAGGTATGGCCGCGAGAAGCCCGGCGACAGTAGTTGTAAGCGCGGCTGCAATGCCTGCTCCAACCGCACTGAGGTCGGCTACTCCCAGTTCCTTCATGCCGATGAAACTTGTGAGTATTCCCCATACGGTTCCAAGCAGCCCAAGGAGGGGTGCTACACTTGTTACTGTGGCAAGCAGACCGATATTCCGTTCACGCTGAGCCAGGTCTTCCCCCGCCTCACGTTCAAGAGCGCTTGTCAGGCTGCTTACTTCCGGAGCTGAAAGAGGTTCAGTGACACCTCTGTCAAGCCTTCTCTGAAGAAACCTTCCAGCCTCGGCGTACATTCTGGCAAGAGGGCCTACTTCGCTGCTTCTGCTCCAGAAATCCCCACCCGGCGCTCTTCCTGTTGTTCTTAGCGCATTCATGAACGTTCTGGAAGAACCCAGTATGGTCTTGAATTCACGGATCTTCGCAATGGCTACAGCCCAGGATCCTATGGAAAGAACAGCAATAATTATAAGTATGAGTTTCGTTACGATATCGGCCCGGACAACTATTTCGAATACCTGTCCAATCAAGAATTTTCCCCCTTTACTTCTGCAATGGCATCCATTTCAATCAATGCGCCCAGAGGCAGTGCAGCCACCTGGAGAGTTGACCTCGCAGGATACGGCGGCTGGAACCTGCATGAATATATTCTGTTCACGAAATCAAACTCAGCCATGTCGGTAATATACAGATTCATCCTGATAACCCTGTTCATCCCTGAACCGGCCTCAATGAGTATCTGTTCAAGATTGTTCAGAACCTGCTCGGTCTGGCCGGACAAACCTTCGACAAGCCTTCCCGATTCAGGGCATATCCCTATCTGCCCCGCTGTGAACACCAGCCCGGCGGTTACCACAGCCTGACTGTAGGCTCCCACCGGCAGAGGAGCGGAATCGGTTTCTACCGTTTCAAACATCTTCACATTCCTGTCATAATAGGTACATCAGTAATATATACATTCAAATGGAAGATTCTGTTCCATCGCTTTATTTCCGACAGAAAATTTTTGCAGAATCTTGCGGGATGTCTGGGAATGATGTCCATCCAGAATTTCGATCTTGACGCGGAACGGGGGAGAGAAATATCTACGTCGAAATTCTTCACATTCAGTTCTATGATTTCGATAAAAACGTAAGTCGGCAGAAATCCAAGGCTGTACGTGATTTTTCGAGAACTCATGGTGTGTATATCCTTCAAATCTCAAATGCATACCCTCTCAATATCCGGTGATGCTAGATTGTCAATTCTGGGAGGCATCAGACTGAATGAATGAAAGTACGCTTTGTAATTCATGCTTCACAGAAGTTCACCCGTAAGTACGCGCTAACTTTTTTTCCGGTGAAATCCCTGTTATACTTTTGGTCTGTCTGGCACGAACATGAAAGGATAGAGGGAATGGAAAACATTCCAGATATGGAATTCTACGGTGACAGCAGGATCGGAGGAAAAGCAGCAGGCCTGGTGAGTATAATTGACGGCCTGCGCAATCGCGGGAGCAACTTATCATTTCCCCTGCATGTTTCCGTGCCGGAATTTTCGGTAATAACTACTGAATTCTTCCTGGACTTTGTTCAACGCAACGATCTTATGCCCTATGCTGATGGGAATGAGCCCGACGACAGGATTGCCATGGCTTTTATCAGGGGAGAGATGTCGCCGAGGCTGACAGGAGAACTCTGGAAGTTCGTAGGCAAAGCTCACGAACCTATTGCGGTAAGGTCTTCCAGCCTTCTGGAAGATGACCTGAAGTCTCCTCTGGCTGGCATCTATCAGACAAAAATGATCCCGAATAATCAGCCATCGGACGAGATGCGGTTCAGAAAGCTGATTGAAGCTGTCAAGCTGGTGTGGGCCAGTACGTACTTCAGCGATTCCCGGGAATTTCATAGCGGAATAGGCGGTTCTGCCTCCGAAGAAACAATGGCTGTAATCCTTCAGAAGATAGTCGGAAGGAGATACGGCAACAGGTTCTATCCGGTGATATCGGGTGTGGCGCGCTCGTTCAATTACTATGCTTTCGGAAGGGCTAAACCATCCGATGGAGTAGTGAATCTGGCCCTTGGCCTGGGCAAGAGCATCGTTGATGGAGAGTTATGCTGGAGCTACAGCCCGGCCACTCCCAAGGCACCTCCTCCATTTGGTTCAATCGGAGAGATGCTCAAAGGAACCCAGAGCAGTTTCTGGGCTGTAAACATGGAGAAGATCGCTGTTTACGATCCGGTGCAGGAAACCGAGTATATGGTCTCATCCCGGCTGGAAGATGCTGATTACGACGATACACTCAAATTCGTGGCATCAACATATTTACCTGAATCTGACAGACTTGTTCACGGAACGGGTAGAGAAGGGCCGAAAGTGCTTAACTTCGCCCCGATCCTTGATGACCGGATCATCCCCCTCAATGATGCAGTGCTTGCTGTTCTTGATCTATGCTCAGAAGAAGCGAATGGCCCCGTAGAAATTGAATTCGCTGTCAGTGGACCCTGGCAATCGGAAGACGCGTCACTGGGGCTGCTCCAGGTCAGACCCATAGCAGCATTCAGTGAAGAAGTGGATATTTCTGAAGCAGATCTTAAGGGGGAAAGAACTGTGGCCTGCTCCCGCCACGCTCTGGGAAACGGCATAACGGAAGTACAGTACGTTGTTTACGTTAAACCAGAGTCTTTCAGCACATCAAAGACCAGGCAGATAGCAACGGAGATCGCGGATATTAACAGAAAGCTCTCAAAGGAAAATCACGGATACCTACTGATCGGCTACGGACGCTGGGGAAGCTCCGACCCATGGCTCGGAATACCGGTAACCTGGGGGCACATCTCCTGCGCAAAGGCAATGATTGAAATCTCGGGACCCAGAATGCGGGTAGAACTCAGTCAGGGGTCACATTTCTTCCATAACCTCTCCAGTTTCGGTGTGGGTTACCTTTCGGTAAGCGAACCGCTTGACGGTCCGGTTAACCTGGACATTATCAGCGCTGGAAGTGAAACTGTACATGAGACCGAGCATGTCAAATGCCTGAAGATACCAGATGGAATAAGTGTAAGGATTGACGGCAGGAAAGGACTGGGTGTGGTACTCAAATGACTGACGGAGGAATGGATTCTCACAAACTGCTGAACTCCCTCCGGGAGAGAGCGAAGGAACTTAACTGCCTGTACATGGCTGACGAAATTCTGATGAGTGATGTACCCCTGGAGAGAAAACTCCAGGCGGTTGCGGAATCTATGCCCCAGGGCTTGTACAGTCCTGAGCACTGCAAAGCCAGGATAGTCTACAAGAACAAAGAGTATACATCAATAGCTTACTGTGAGGGTGGACCTGAACTCTCGGAAAATCTGGTTATCAACGGCAGCATCGTCGGAAAAATATCTGTTTCCTATCCCGGTAAAGTACCCGAACTGGACAAGGGTATCGCCTTCCTTGAAGAAGAAGAAAAGCTTATAAGAACACTGGCCAGAAGAGTAAGCCATACCATTCTTCATGACAGCCTATCCCAGATGTTCGAAGAGGAGGATGGCGATCAGTCCGACCTGCGAGGCGGGTCCGAATCCTGGAGAGCCATCCTGGATATGCTTCTCATTACCGACAGGAAACTCTACCAGACGCTTTCAAGAAGACTTCTGAATTATATGAGCTTCGTAGGTATAACTGATGCCACAGCCCTTCTGAACCGATGGGCCGTCCAGACTTCCACTAAGGATACCGATCTTGATCATCAGGGTATAAACCAGCCTATACCAAGGCAGGAGTTCGAAATCAACTACGAACTTGTAGAAGAGATATTTGCTATCGCAGGCAGGGATTTGAGCAATGAGCAGATACTCAACCTGCTTCAGAGGTGGATCGGTGAGAACAGGATAGAACATCTTATCAACGTACTGGATGACCACTCCAGCTCTCTTACCGAAATCATACAGGCCATGGACAACCACAGGGGAATTGTAAGTGAGGAAGCAACCCTTTCCAAACCGGTTCTGAATGCTCTAAAAGTATCTCTCATAAGAAGACTGGTAAGCAGAAGGCTTGATTATATAAGCCGCCTTAAGGAATTGATCTCAATCGAAGATTTCTACGAACTGACGAATTCCCTCATTTTTCCTGTCAGAAGCCACGGTCAGCTTGGAGGGAAGGGCGCGGGTCTGTTCATGGCTGAAAAAATAATCAAGAATGCAGGGAGTGATGATCCTCTACTCGCCGGTATCAAAACACCCGCCACATGGTATGTATGCAGTGATGGAATACTTGATTTCGTTCATCACAACCGTCTTGAAGAACTCCTTGAATACAGATACAGGTATCTTGGTGAAATAAGGCTGGAGTACCCGAACCTGATCCAGCTGTTCAAGAACTGCGCTTTCAGCCCCGAAATGACACAGGGACTGTCCATGACCCTTGATTCGATCGGTGATTACCCCCTGATAGTGCGAAGCTCAAGTCTGCTGGAGGACAGCATAGAGGCGGCCTTCAGCGGGAAATACAAGAGTCTGTTCATCGCTAATCAGGGTACGAAAAGCGAACGGCTGGATGCGCTGTTGGATGCCATTGCCGAAGTGTACGCCTCCATGTTCGGCCCCGACCCCATCGAGTACAGGAACGAGCGGAATCTCCTGGATTTCCAGGAGGAGATGGGTATCCTGATCCAGCAGGTGGTGGGCACCAGGGTCGGAAGATATTACTTTCCCGCCTACGGCGGGGTCGCTTTCAGCAGGAATGAATTCCGGTGGTCCGCAAGGATCAGGACAAAGGACGGATTATTACGACTTGTACCTGGGCTGGGAACCCGTGCTGTGGACAGACTGGGTGATGATTTTCCGGTGCTGGCGGCACCGGGACAGCCAGGGCTCAGGGTAAACACCAGTGTAGATGAAACAATAAGGTATGCTCCTAAATTCATGGATGTGATCAATCTGGAAGAAGGGCGGATTGAAACTGTGAAGGTAGAGGATATTATCAGGGAATACGGATCCCTGTATCCTCAGGTGGCAAATATATTCTCTTCCTGCAAAGATGGAATGATAAGACGGATCAACAAACTCACGGATTTTGAGAATGAGTACGTAATCCCCACCTTTGAGGGGCTGATGAGCCCGGAAACAGGTTTTCTCAAAATGATGAGGTACGTTCTTGTGCTTCTGGAAAGGGAATGTGGTTTCCCTGTGGATATAGAGTTCGCCGCCGATGGAGATAATATCTACCTGCTCCAGTGCAGAGCTCAGAGCTCCTGGGAGCAGAGTGAAGCCGTGCATCTTAAGGAACGGCCGGAACCGGATGCCATACTCTTTACCGCTGATAAGTACGTCTCAGACGGATTCATCTCCGATATTACGCATATTGTCTACGTGGATCCTCAGGAGTACGACAATATGAAGGAAATGCAGGATCTTGTATCTGTTGGAAAAACCATTGGCAGGCTGAATGGTATCCTTGCAAAGAAGAGTTTTGTCCTTATGGGACCGGGAAGATGGGGCAGCCGCGGTGATGTAAAACTTGGTGTACAGGTAACTTACTCCGATATCAACAATACTGCGGCTCTCATAGAGATGGCTTTTCAGAAGGGAAGCTACGTGCCGGATCTCTCCTTCGGAACACATTTCTTTCAGGATCTTGTTGAGGCGGGAATCAGGTATCTGCCTCTTTATCCTGATGACAGTAATGTCATTTTCAACAGAGAATTCTTTGAAAAGAGCGATAATGTCCTGTGTCAACTCCTGCCGGACTGTACTGATCTAAGCCATGTGGTGAATGTGATTGATGTTAAGGCAAGCACTGGAGGCAGGATTCTGAGAATAGCGATGAGTGGAGACGAGGGTGAAGCCATTGCATATCTTGCATCCACTGATGATTCCATCCAGGAAGAATCTGACCGGCTCCCCCATTCCCGTTTAACCACAGCTTCCAATCCTGATGAACACTGGTTGTGGAGACAGCGAATGGCTGAAACCCTGGCTTCGGAGATAGATCCGGATCAATACGGGATCAAGGGCATCTATCTCTTCGGAAGCACTAAGAACGCAACTGCTGGCCCATGCAGTGATATAGATCTTTTGATTCATACAGACGGAGACGACAGAGCCCTGGAGCTGCTGGAATCCTACCTCAACGGATGGGATGTCTGTCTGTGTGAAATAAACTACATTAGAACCGGCTTCAAGACGGAACACATTCTTGATGTACACATTATCACAGACAGGGACATTAAGGAGAAACAGTCCTACGCTATCAAGATAGGTTCCGTGGCTGATCCTGCCCGCCCGATGGAAATGAAGAAGAAGAAGAAGAACTAGAGGAGCTCCCTCGATGCCGATTCGGGATTATCCGGATCGAACCTGATGAGAGCCAGTTCCGGGCCGTCGTGAGCCGCGTTGAACATTACTGTTCTGCCTTCTCTGTCCATCCATTTACCGGTGATCCTTGAGGATTCATGTATATGCCCGTGAAGGGTGATCAGGGGTTGTTTTTTCTCTATAAGCCTTTGGATTGCGATACTCCCCACATGGACATCAAGGGGAGCGTGATCGATCTTCATGTTGTCCAGAGCAGCTCTGTCCAGATTCGTCCTGTAAGGCGGAGAATGAAACAGCATTATGGCCTTTGAAAGATCGTCTCCATCGGTAAGTACCTCAAGGTCATCCCTGATGGTGGAATAACGCATTTCATATTCCGATACCCGAACAGTGTGAATACCATCCTCAGGATGAATGCACCCTGGATCAACGTATCGGGACACGTCGTATTTCTCCCAGTCCTTCAGTCTGAACGGTGACGGAGGCACAAAGGAATAGCCGTAAATCTGATATGACTCCATGCTGATTTTCCGGTTATGACAGTAATGCCACAGTCCGCGTTCCTGAGCATCAAGTATTGCGGCCTCCTCAAAGCGTCCATCATCGTTTCCAAGTATCAGGAATATCTCAGGATAGGTTATCCGCGGGTCCTCCATAATACAAGTGAGTTCCCGAGCGAGAAAACCGCTCACGAAATCATTATTAAGGAAATCCGGTGAAAAGATCTGAACCGCCCCCGGAAGGAGGTCACCTCCCAGAAATACCGCATCGGGTTCCTCTTCCCTTATCACCCGGAAAAGTTCTCCGTAACGACTGGTTCTTCCATGCAGGTCCGAGCAGAATAAACAATGTGGCATATTGACTGATAAATAAAATAAAGGCGCCTGATGTAAACAGGCGCCCTGCTTCGTTATTAGAGAGAGACTAGATCCAGCCCCTGGCCCTGCACGCATCAACTACCTTGCTTACGCTGATCAGGTAGGCTGCGTCACGCATGTAGAGTTTGTTCTTTGAGGCAAGATCACTGACGGCAACAAACGCCTCAGTCATCTTCTGGTCAAGTTTGCCCAGTGCTTCATCCTTAGTCCAGTAGTAGTTCATGTTGTTCTGAACCTGTTCAAAATATGAACATGTTACCCCGCCTGCATTGGCAAGAAAATCGGGTATATCGAAGATACCTTTCTCCTCAATGATCTTGTCCGCCTCGGGGGTAGTAGGACCATTGGCTCCTTCACCGATGATCTTCACCCTGTTGCTTATCCTGTCGGCA
>JAUWMQ010000044.1 GCA_030613065.1 Candidatus Aegiribacteria sp.
AGGATTCTGAGAACTGTTACCTGAGAAGTACTTTTTAACATTTTGCCTGTTAATACTGCCAGTATCGCCCGGTGCTTCCTTAACCCGGGCAGGCAATCTTCCGGAAGCGCTTTCTGTATTGCATGAGGAAGTAATAGAGGATCCATGCAATCCCTGCCTTCTCTACAGGTTAGCGTGCGTCTGCAACAGAATGGAAAGCCCTGCGGATGCTCTCGAACCCGCCCTGGCAGCCTGGGGGATCGAACCTGATAATCAGTGGTACTTTGCGGAATATCTGCGAGCTTTGAAGAACCTCGATATGTACGAAGAATTAGTCAGTGACGGAGATTATGTCAGAGGAGGGGGGGTATGCCGTTACTACCTTGCTGTAGCTGAGCGGGAGCTGGGTATGTGCCCTTCACCATCAGTCGAGTATCTGCTCACCGCTTCCTCCTGCGAGGATGATTCAGCCGCTGCGGATGCCTGCGTATGGCTTGCCATACTGCTGCAGAACGAAGTGGATGCTGACAGTATTATCTTTCTGTTTGAAACTGCTGCCACGCTTCAGCCGGATGAGGATTTCTACAGGTGTGTTCTGGCTGAAAAACTTGCGGAAAACGGAGAAATAGAGCGTTCAAGAGAGCAGCTCCATCTATTAAGACTTGAAGGATCAACCGGCTATTCCTACTGGCAGGCATGTGCCTCTCTGGCTGAAGCAGAGGAGGATACTGACAGACGTATATGGGCGCTCAGGAGAGCTAGAAACGATCGGATATGCCCTGAATCCAGCCGTAATCTGGCCTGGACTCTGTACTTTTCCGGAAGGGATGCTTTAAGGGACGGGGATATGCTTCTTTCGAGAGAACGTCTTCTGGAAGCTGCAAGTCTTGGAGATTCTTCAGAAATGTACATCCACAAATCCGATTCACTGCTGGAACTTATACATGAATTTGAAAATTCTATTCCTGGCAGTTATTAGTATCATCCTGCTCCTCCTTGCGGGAAGATGTATTCAAAGACCTCCCTGGCCGGGAGCCGGTGACAGGACCAAGGACAGAACCTCTGAAATTCAATCCTTTTAGTGATGTTTCGTAATTCTGGTGTTTTCATTATTATAGATACTGTAAATTGTTGAAAATCCGCGGTACGATTACCGCTTTAATGCCCGGAGGATAGATACTGTGTTCAAGAAAGTTGCCAGATCACTGTTCGGTGATAAACAGAATAAGAGAATTTCCGGTCTCCAGCCCTATGTTGATTCAGTAAACGAATTCGTCGAGAGGCTTGAACCGCTTCCAGAAGATGAATTGAAAGATTTCACCAGACAGTTAAGGATAAGGCTGGTGAAGGGCGAAACACTTGATGACATAATGTGCGAAGCCTTCGCAGTCGTTAAGGAAGCCTGCAGAAGGCTTCTCGATCAGACCTGGGTGGTTTCCGGAGTCGATCTTGAATGGAACATGGTCCCCTTCGATGTTCAGATAATGGGTGCGGTGGTACTCCACCAGGGTAAAATAGCCGAGATGGCAACAGGCGAGGGTAAAACACTCGTCGCGGTAATGCCGATGTATCTGAACTCGCTTGAGCTGAATGCCGAATGGCTGGAACTTGCTGATAAGAAGTTCGGCGATGATCCCGAGAAATGGGAATTTGAACCCATTGAGGATATTCCGGTAGGGAAGGGTGCTCACCTTGTAACTGTTAACGATTATCTCTCCAAACGAGACGCGGAATGGATGAGCGGAGTCTACGAATACCTCGGCCTCACCATCGGCTGCATACAGATGGAAATGACCCCTGAGGAGCGCAGGGCGCAATATCTCAAAGACATCACCTACGGAACCAATAATCAGTTCGGTTTCGATTACCTTCGGGACAATATGGCCGTCCAGTTTGTGAACAGGGTTCAGCGGGGTCATAACTTCGTAATCGTAGACGAGGTGGACAGCGTTCTTGTTGATGAAGCCAGAACACCTCTTATCATCAGTGGCCCTGTGGCACATTCACAGAACCGTTACAAAGAGTACAGGAACGATGTTCAGAAACTGGTCAGGAACCAGACACTTCTTGTAAACGGAATAGTTGCCGATGCGGATGAGCTCTGGGATAAAGGGAATGAGGAGGAGGCTGCCCTTCTGTACCTTAAGGCAAGGAAGGGAGCTCCCAAGCAGAAGAAACTCGTGCGTTCACTACAGGACCCCGACCGCCTGCAGGCCCTGCAGAGGATGGAAGGCGTTCTTCTCCGTGAGAAAAGGGCTTATGAACTGGAAGAGGATCTTCTGTTCGCCCTGGATGAAAAAGAGAAATCCATTTCTCTCTCCGAGGCAGGAAGGAAAATGCTGTCTCCCGATGACCCGGATTTCTTTCTGCTCAGTGATATAGGAGAAGAGATCGCTGAAATAGAACTTCAGGATATTCCCGAGGAGAAGAAACAGGAACTGAGAAGTCAGACCTACCAGGTGCACGCTCAGAAAGCCGAAGCTCTTCATAACATTGATCAGCTCCTGAGGGCCTTTCAGTTATACGAGAAGGATGTGGAATACGTTCTTCAGGACGGAAATGTGCTGATCGTAGACCAGTTCACCGGTAGACTCATGCCGGGAAGACGCTTCAGCGACGGTCTTCATGAAGCTCTTGAAGCCAAGGAGAATGTTGAGATAAGAAGCGAAACCCAGACGCTGGCAACCATAACCATACAGAATTATTTCAGAATGTATTCTAAGCTTGCCGGTATGACGGGAACAGCTGAAACCGAAGCTGATGAGTTTGAGAGTATCTATAATCTTGATGTGGTTGTCATACCCACAAATGTTCCGGTAATACGCGTAGATTATAACGATCAGGTTTACAGGACCCGGCGGGAGAAGTACAAAGCGATAATCGATGAGATTCAGCGGATTCATTCGATGGATCAACCGGTACTTGTGGGTACGGTTTCGGTGGATATTTCGGAATTGCTCGCCAAGCTGCTGAAGGCAAGAAAAATCCCTCACAGTGTTCTGAATGCCAAGCATCATAAGCAGGAGGCTGAAATTATATCGAGGGCAGGTCAGAAGGGCGCGGTTACGATCGCCACCAATATGGCCGGCAGGGGAACCGACATAAAACTGGCCGAAGAGATAAAGAAAATAACTGACGGAAGCGGTAATGTCCTTCCAGGTGGACTTTTCGTTATAGGTACAGCCAGACATGAATCCAGAAGGATAGACAGGCAGCTCCGTGGAAGATGCGGTCGCCAGGGAGACTCCGGAGCCAGCAGGTTCTACCTTTCGCTTGAGGATGACCTCTTCAGGTTATTCGCCTCTGAAAAGCTCATTGATTTTATGAAAAAGAGTGGAGGAGAGGCGGAAGGCGAACCAATAGAGCATTCGCTTCTTACAAAGGCCATTCAGAAAGCACAGAGAAGGGTTGAAGAGTACAACTTCGGAATAAGAAAACATCTGCTTGAATACGATGATGTAGTTAACCGTCAGCGTGAAGTGATTTATGACAGGAGACTTCAGGCCCTTACCGGGGAAGAACTCTCCGAAGAAGTAATCGATATGATCGGAGCTGTAACGCGGCACGTTCTCATTGATGCAATACCTGATCAGACTGATGCTGATGAATGGAATCAGGAAAAGGCACAGCTTTCGCTGGGGGAGATTTCTGGAACCCGGTTTGATTTATCCAGGCTTCAATCGGGAGAGTATTCCGCCGAGGAAGCTCGAAATGTTACTGCTGACATGGTTCTTGAATACTATTACATGAAGAAGGAGAAGATTGGCCCGGAACTCTCCGCCGAGCTTGAAAAACGGGCGGTTCTCAGCTCCATTGATTCCATGTGGAGGGAACACCTGTACGGGATAGACCACCTGAAATCAGGGATAAATCTCAGGGCTTACGCACAGCGAGACCCTCTTGTGGAATTCAAGAAAGAAGCTTTCGGCCTGTTTGAGGAACTACTTGACAGAGTTGATAAGTTCGTTGTAAGGCAGGTGCTGTCCCTGTGGCCCGCAAGTGCACGGGCCGGCCTTCCGGAGAACCGTCAGGTGAGCGGTAATGCTGTGCATCCCTCTTTGAAACTTCCTTCCGCAAGTGCGGTTCAAGGGCAGGAACCAGGGAAAAGAGGCGAGAGACCGGTAACAATTGTGAGGGAGAATCCCAAAGTCGGCAGGAATGATCCATGTCCATGCGGAAGCGGGAAGAAATACAAGAAATGTTGCGGAGAATGAAAGGAGATCAGAATGGCTGAAAACGGCAAGGGTGAATTCTGGGCATTCGTAGCGGGAGCTCTGGCTGGAGGGATAGTCGCCCTCCTTTACGCGCCTGCAAAGGGTGAGGAAACAAGGGAGAAGGTGCGCTCAACGACCGAAGAGCTTTACGGCAGGGGTGAGGAATTCTATTCTCATTTCCGGACTGAGGCTGAAAAGCTGATAGCCGAAGGAAAGAAGATGATTGACGAGGCTTCCACCACCGGGAAAGAGAAGTACGAGGAGACGATCCAGAAGCTTGAGGAAACCATGGACAAGCTTAAGCAGGTCAAAGAAAAGGGCATAGAAAAGGCCGAAGAGATTGTGGAAAAGGTCGAAAGCAAAGCTAAGAAGCCCGCTGAAAAAAGTGCAGAAAAATAAATCAGTTATCATCTGGGGTGACGGCGCAGTTGGAAAAGGATTGGCCGTCGCCCTTTCCAGTTATCTGAATGTTCTTATTGCGGGACCGCAGGGAAGCGGCCGGGGAAGAATGAAGATTGAATCCTCTGGCGCCTATTCAGGAAGCGCCGTTATTGAAAAAGTTGAATCTGGAGATCGCATCCACTGCGATTACTGTATAGTGGCATTGAAAGCCTTCGATTTAGAGTATGCCGCGAAACCCGCCATGAATTCCAGTAATGAACGTTGCATATGTCTTACGAACGGTATGGGGCTTGAAAGTGAGTGGGGGGAATCCTGGGAAGAAAGAGTTGAACCAGCCGTTCTCACCGCAGGATTTTTCCTCCGTGAGAAAGACTTTGTGGAAACTTCTGAAGGCGATCTGATAGTATCGTCCGGGGGCGTGGCTTTCGAGCTTTTCAGGGAGAGTTATTTCAGTGTTGTTTCTGTCGAAGAGATGGAAATTATCCGCTGGTCCAAATGGTTGACGAACAGCGTTATCAATCCTCTGGGTGCTCTCACTGGTCTTCGGAACAATCAGCTGTTAAAAGCGGGTCTCGGGAGAACTGCAGATACGCTTTTTACGGAACTGGCAGGAGTGATCCCGCCTGTTCTGAGAGATGCTGCTGTCGACGTGGCCAGGGATATGCTGGATTTCCTTCTGGAATCTTCACCCAACAGGTGCAGTATGCTTCAGGATATTCTTGCCGGCAGAAGAACTGAAATTAATTTTCTGACAGGACTGCATGAAAAGCAGCTGCGGGGTAAATGTCCCACAGCTGCTTCCGTGACCGGTCTTGTAAGAGCTAGAGCTTTACAACTATCCGTGTAGTTATTTCTCTTCTTCCTCCTCTTCACCCATCCAGGTACCCTTATCAAGTATCTTCCAGACGGGTTTACCAGTGATCTCCCTTAGATCTTCAAGTACGTCAAGCTGCGTGGCATCAACCTGGAGTGACTGCTTGAACATGTCTACTGCGTCCTCTTCCTGTGCGATGATCGCGAAAAGCCGTCCCATGGTGTTGTAAGCTTCAGTAAGTTCAGGATCAAGTTCTGCGGCCTGTTCAAGAAATTCCATGGCTTTGTCGATCATTTCCTGTTCATCGAGTTCTCTCTCCCAGATCTCTACCGTGGGAATATTATCCAGCAGTGACATTGCCCAGCAGAGACCTTTGCCAAGGTAAGCAAGGGGACTGTCAGGGTCAAGATTAATTACAATATCGTATATATCGAGAGCTTCCTCAGGGCTACGTTCCTTTCGCATGATCTCAGCAAGGCTGAGTTGGGCGTCAATGTCAGCAGGATTGTCTTCGATGGCTTTTTCAAGAGTTTCTCTTGTGCTTAGCTCCATTTTGGGCATTTACCTCCATAGGTGTTTTCACGGTTCCGCCTTCATTACTTCCTGTTGAACCTTTCGTCAACCCCCTCTTTCTATCCAGCAGCCGGCCTTGCCTGAATGCGGAAGAAACTTTAGTATTATTTTCTCAGGCAAACCGAAGGGAAAAATACTGAAAACTGATTTAAGGTACCTGAAAGGGATCGGCCCAGCCAGGAGCAGGCAGCTGTCAAGGCTTGGAATTGAAACCATCTGTGATCTCCTTCTGTATGTACCCAAAGGCTATCATGACCGGAGGATTATAACCCCGATCAGCAGTCTGGTTCCCGGTGAAGAAGTCAATATATCCGGAACAATTGTTTCATCGGGGTATCTGAGATCAAAGAATGGAAAAAATAGATTCGAGGCGATTGTCCGGGATAAAACAGGAGATTTGAAGCTCACTTTTTTCCATTTCAGATACATCGCTGACAGACTCATTCCCCATTCGCGGGTGATCGCCAGCGGAAGGATAGACTATTTTGGCTGCATCTCCATTGTTCATCCAGATTTGATATTCATTGATGAAGAGAATTCGAATGTTCGGCTTGTACTTCCCATATATTCCCTTACTGCGGGTATTACGCAGGGTATAATGAGGAAACTCATTGAGACGGTTATTGATGAATACGTTTCGGAAATGGCCGAAGTACTTCCTTCCGATGTTCTAGGTTCCATGGGTTTCAAGAGCCGAGGAGAAATTATCCGTAAGGTGCACTTTCCGGATGATCCCGGAGAGGGTGAGCTAGCCCGGAGAGCACTTGCCCTTGAAGAACTCTTCGTTCATCAGGCGCTTCTCAATTACATAAGAACTGAAGTATCGAAAAGAACAGGGATAAAGATGATTCCACCTGATGGGTCTCTTGCGGAATTCGTCCGATGTCTGCCCTACAGCCTCACGGGGGCGCAGCATTCGGCTCTGGAAACAATTGCCGCAGATCTAGGGCGGAACGTTCCCATGAGAAGATTGCTTCAGGGGGATGTGGGTTCAGGCAAAACGGTCGTTGCCGCGGCCGCATGCAGTTTATGCTGCAGGTCCGGTTACCAGGCGGTGATAGTGGTTCCTACGGAAGTTCTGGCATTTCAGCATTACAGGACGATCAGCGGTATGCTTGAGCCAGTTGGTGTAAGATGCGGTCTGCTGACTGGTAGTACTAAAGTATCGGAAAGAAGGAATCTGCTGGAATCCCTTCTGGACGGTTCCCTTGATGTCATTATTGGGACCCATGCGATTTTTGAGGAAAGGGTTGTTATACCTGGAATGGGGTTGTGCATAATAGACGAACAGCATAAATTCGGAGTTGAGCAGAGGGAAAAACTACTTTCAGAGCGTGATCCCAGCCCCCATTTCATGCTTATGTCGGCTACACCCATACCGAGAACCCTGGCCATGACCATTTACGGCGACCTTGATATTACAGTACTGGATGAAATGCCACCCGGCAGGGGCATTACAACTACCAGAGTGATGACCAGGGACACAAGGAATATGGTGTATGAGTTTCTGCTGGAAAGAATGAGCAGCGGTGAAAGAGCTTATATTATCTATCCTCTCAGGGAAACCTCAGAGGAGCTGGATCTGAAAGATGCCGCTACTTCCTTTGAAATACTTAAACGTGGTCCTCTCGGTAAATTCGGTGTCGGAGTGCTTACAGGAGCCATGAAGCCGGAGGATAAACTCGATGTGACAGGAAAATTCGTTTCGGGTGAGATATCAGTTCTTGTCAGCACCACTGTTGTCGAAGTAGGGCTCGATGTCCCCGAGGCAACTGTTATGGTGGTGACCCATGCCGAAAGATTCGGTCTTAGTCAGCTTCATCAGCTCAGGGGAAGGATCGGCAGGGGGGGGAGAGATTCCTGGTGTTTCCTGATGAAGGGCGAAGATTGCGGTGCAGAGGGAGCCAGCAGGCTGGATATTCTTGCCTCCACGGATGATGGATTCAGAATTGCTGAGCAGGACCTTAAGCTCAGAGGTCCTGGAGAAGTTGCGGGTAAAAGACAGCACGGTGTTCCAGCGTTCCGGATAGCTTCATTGATAGATGATTCGGATCTTCTGGAGAAAGCCGCAGATGTCGCAGCAGGGAGTAGTTCGTGGGAGTCGTTGAGAGACGAATACGAACTTCGGTTTGGGGGACTGGATATTCTTGAACTATAGTAGTATTAATGGCATGTAGTCAGAAGTGGTGTCTGATATTTATTCTTGGATAGATGGAAGTGCACTTTTCCTTTATGGTACTTGACACAGGATTTTCTGTAAATAGCATTATGAATCTTAATAAATGGCTCGCACTAACAACCAGGGAGCAGGTTGGAGATGGGCTCAGGAGCTGAAAAAGTTAAAAATTTATTGCAGACTGCTAGAATGCAGATTCAGCAGGGTGAACGGAAGGAAGCTTTAGAAACCTACCGTAAAGCCTTGAAACTTGATCCAGAGAATCATCAGATAATGGATCGGATTAACATTGTGGAGCGGGAGATCGCCGCAATGGAGAAGTTCAACAAGAGCAGGTTCAGCAGAGCACATACTGCAGGACGGAATATATCCTCATCGGGTTTCGTGGATGATTGTATTAAAAGGTCGGATGAAGCCTTCGATTCTGATGATGCGGTAAGAGCACTGCAGGAACTTGAAAGGGCGAACCGTCATGACCCTGATAACGATCTTGTAAAGAAGAAGATAGGTTATGTCAAACGGTCAATTAAGGTAGGCGGACTCGCTGACCTTGTTCAAAGCAGTCTGAAAACTGGTGATATTAAGTTCTCGCTCGAGAATATCAGGAGTATTTTCAATATTTGGCCGGGCGCACCTCTTCTTGATGAACTTCTTAAGATGGTGGAGGACTACAAAGGCGCTGCTGACGATGTAATTGAAACGGTTGCTCTCACCGTAGATAAAGTTGAAGAAGAGAAAAAGAAAGTCGCTGCGGTTCCCCCGACCAAAGTGACGCCTTACAGAAAGAAAAAGGAAGAGAAAAAACCCGAGAAGAAGCGGGAAGAGAAGAAGAAAACCGTTGCTGCTACTGGTGGAAAAACCGGTGGTGACGGACAGAAAAAGATGTTCGCTATAATCGGTGCTGTCGTAGTTATCATAGTCATTGGATTCGCGATTATGAAGTTATTCTTCGCTAAGGAATCCGAACCTGATGTAATTGAAGTCGTCCTGGCCCAGCCATTTACCGAAACGATTGTTGTGCTGGGTGCTGATAATATCAGCATGATACTTGACGGAGTCCCTGTTGAAGAAGGGCTCGCAGGAGTCTTCATACTAAGCGATACACTATTCACCGAGAGAACTGTCATGGTATCTTCACCCGGCTTTGAAACCCTGACATGGAACATAGGCTTCGATGAAGGTCAGATAAGAACCGATACTCTGGTTCTAGACAGCATTGGCACCTCAATTATACAGGTTACATTCGGTTATGAAATGTCTGCAGGTGAAGAAGACCCCGGACTTGAAGCTGTGACCTTCATGATAGACGGTGAGGTTATCGAGGGCAACACTGATTCAATTCCAACCGGAGAGCATATCTTCCAGGCAATGCTTGACGGTTACCGAACCATGCCTGAGTCAGTTCTTGTAGTTAATCCTCTTGACTTCAGTCAGATCATGAACATTCTTGCTTCGGAGCAGTCACAGATCACTCTGCAGCTTGGTGCTGATACGCCGGGCAATGCCAGTTTCTTTGTAGATGGAGAACGCGTTGCCACAGGCCGTAGAATGACCCAGGTTCTTCCTTTTGGAAGCTATTACCTGCAGGTTCAGATGGAAGGCAGACAGGACTTCGGAATAACCATTACTCTCGGCGAAGACGGGTACAGTCGAACAATTTCACTTGAGGAGATAGCTGAAACTGGTCAGCTCATGGTGGGGCCTGAACCCTGGTCCGACGTATATGTTGATGGTCAGCATGTTGGCACCACTCCATTCGGAGGAGCAGAACTGGAACCGGGAACCTATACAGTAAGGCTTTCCAATCCGGATTTCCGGGACGATACCCATACTGTTGAAATCAGAGCCGGCGAAATCACGGCTATTCAATACAATGCTGTTGCTGTTGAGAGCCCTGATGTAATACCTGTCGATACGGCAACGGTTGTGGAACCGGTCGATGAACTGCCTATCTCCAGTCCCTTCCCTATACAGCAGACCGCTCCTGCAGTACCTTCACTGGCCAGTGCCAGGGGAGATCTTCATGACTACGTTCTTCTTTCTGTTGTAGTGGGTGCCGACGGTACTGTACAGAGCGTGACCATAATAAGCGACCCTCTTGGCCTTGGATGCGGTCAGGCAGCCATGGACGCGGTTAGGAACTGGGTATTCAGCCCTGCAATGCAGGGTGACCAGCCGGTTGAAGTCACAACTACTGTCTCTGTCCGATTCGATATCGAATAGTACCTCAGGCCATGTTTCTCTTGCGCGACGGTGATATCAGCTGGACCCCGGCTGTTGATGTCTGTGAAAGAAAAAACCAGTGGCTTGTATACATTGAGCTGCCCGGGGTTTCATCCGACGAGATTGATCTTATCGTATATCCTGAAAGTGTATTGATCAAAGGAACCAAGACTCCTCCGGTTATGGAGCTCAGTGCTGAAAGGATTAAGATAAATACTGGCTGTTTCCATCGTGAGATTCACATTCCTGGAAGGATTTGCATGGCTTTCGTCACGGCATCAATGAAGAACGGGGTTCTCAGTCTGATACTCCCTGCTGAAGAGCAGGCAAGCGTCGGGATTCCCGCCGCCGTCCAGGGGAACAAGTTGAGATTGAAAAAGGAGATTAAATGACCCGGGGGACTACTCTGGAGCTGCCTGATATTCTACCTGTCCTGCCAAGTTCTGACGGGGTTGTATATCCTTATACCGTAGTACCAATAACCATTACCAAACCTGGAATAGCTGAACTGGTGGACGACGCGGTACGCGGGGATAAACTGATAGGCGTTGTCAGCCTGAGAAACAGAATGGATTCCTCTGCCCGTCCAGAAAATCTTTACAGAACAGGAACGGTCACTGGCATCGATCGTCTGTACAGGTTCCCGGGCAATATCATAAGGCTTCATTTAAGGGGGCTTGTCCGGTTCCGTATTCTGGAACTCATCAATACCGATAAACCATATATCTTGGCAAGGGTTGAGAAGCTGGAGTCAGTGCTTCCAAAGGATGATGTTGAGCTGGATGCGTGGCAGAACACCGTAGGGATTCAGCTTAAGCAGATATTCGAACTTACGCGGAGTATTCCCGACGATTCACTTTTCATGGAGATTTCCGATGACGCTGAGAAACTGAGTTTCCTGGCCGCAAGCAGAATAGAGGCAAGCGATGAGGAAAAACAGAAGATCCTGGAAGTTGATAATATACTTGAGCGTCTCTGGTTGCTGTCCGGCATCCTGGAGAAGGAGATCAGGATACTGAAGCTTCGTAATAAGATTCAGGGTCAGGTCAGAACAGAGATAGAGAAAGACCAGAAAGAATACATCCTTAAAGAGCAGATGAAAGCCATTCAGAAGGAGCTGGGCGGTGAAAGCGAAAACCCTGAGGCAGAAGAACTCAGACTGCGGATAGAAGAGAAGGACCTTCCTGAATTGGTTGAAAAAGCCTCGATGGAGGAGCTGGATCGGTTTACGAGAATGCACCCCGGGATTCCTGAAGTCGCTGTTATCAGGAACTACATCGAATGGATACTCTGTCTTCCCTGGATGGAAAGCACCAGGGACAGACTCGATATTAACAGAGCAAAGGTTGTTCTGGAGAAGGATCATTACGATCTGAAGGATGTGAAGGAAAGGATTCTGGAGTTCCTCGCTGTCCGTAAGCTTAATCCCAGTGGGAAGGCTCCCATACTCTGTTTTGTAGGACCTCCCGGTGTGGGCAAAACGTCCATGGGAAGAAGCATAGCTAGAGCCATCGGCCGCAAATTCGTTCGCCTTTCTCTGGGTGGAGTTCACGATGAAGCGGAAATACGTGGCCATAGAAGGACGTATATTGGCGCAATGCCTGGCAAGATAATCCAGGGTCTGAAGGAAGCAGGAAGCAACAATCCTGTTTTCATGCTGGATGAGGTGGACAAGATAGGCAGTGACTTCCGGGGTGATCCGACATCTGCTCTCCTTGAAGTACTCGACCCTGAACAGAATTTTTCATTCAGGGACAATTACATGAACGTTCCATTTGATCTCAGCGGTGTTCAGTTCATAACAACTGCAAACCGGATAGATACTATCCCTTCGCCCTTGATGGACAGGATGGAAGTAATCCGCATATCCGGATATACATCCGCCGAAAAGCTGGAAATAGCAAGAAGATACCTGGTGAAAAGACAGATGGTGAACGCTGGACTCACAGGGAAAATTCTCCGTTTTCGAAGGAAGGGTCTGATGAGGATAATAACAGACCATACGCGCGAGGCTGGAGTCAGGGAGCTTGAACGCACCATCGGTAAGATCTGCAGGAAAGTAGCAATGAAAGTAGCAATGAAAGTACCGGGGGAAAGTGACGAACTTGTTATTATCTCTCCTTCCCAGCTTCCTGAATACCTGGGACCGAGGAAGTTCACCCATGAGATGGTTTCGGACAAACCCAGGATCGGCGTTTCCACAGGTCTGGCATGGACACCTGCAGGGGGAGAGATACTCCTCATAGAGAGTACAATAATGAGCGGCAAGGGAGAACTTATCCTCACCGGACAACTCGGACAGGTTATGCAGGAATCGGCGAAGGCAGCCCTCTCCTGGATCAGGACACACGCGGATGAATACGGTCTGAAAACGAATTTCAAGGAGTTTGATATTCATCTGCACGTTCCTGCGGGAGCTACGCCAAAAGATGGCCCTTCGGCTGGAGTAGCCATCCTTATATCCATCCTTTCCGCACTGACCCAGAAGCCGGTTGTACCGGATATTGCCATTACCGGAGAGATCAGTCTCCAGGGACGGGTGATGCCCGTTGGGGGTATCAAGGAAAAAATTCTGGGAGCTCTGGCTGCGGGGATTACAAGGGTTTTAATTCCGCGAGAGAATAGCAGAAGTATTGAAGAGATTCCTGAGGAAACCAGGGAATTGATGCAGTTTGTGCTTATTGAAAGAGCTCAGGAGGCTGTGGACTTCTTCATTCCCGGCTTGAAAGAGGTTGACTGATGATTAGAATCAATGCGATTTTAGTCCTGATCTTGATCACTCTGCTTGCAGGATGCAAGAGTAGACCGGACAGGATGATCACCGCCGATGGACAGGTTTTATCTGGAAAGCTGGAATCCATAGCAGGACGGCATATAGTCTTCAATAACGCTGAAACATCCGTTGAGTACGATGAAGGCAGAGTGTTTTTCAGAGACGGAGGAGCCTCCTATAGAGGATACATAATCTGTGATGGTGGACAAATCACGATAAGAAGTGATTCGGGTGAGAGAGAATTCCCCATTGGGGAGGTTCAGTTGGTGATATGGAGCAATCCGGCAGATGAGATCACTTTAACTGTGGATGTCCCTGCCGCAGATGGATGGGTGAACACCGGGCTTGAAGTATCAAGTAATGAAAGGATCAGTATTCATGCAACTGGAATCGTTTCCGTTGAAACTGGAACCACTGGACCCTCGGGAATAGATTACTTTTCCACAAGTACAGCCTTGGTACCAGGAGCAACGAATGGAAAGCTGGTTCTGGCTGTTGGTGAATCTGTTCCGGTAGCTGCGGGCAGCACATGGACGGGGGATTCTCCCGGTAACGGAGAGCTGCGGTTAGCCGTTAACATACCCAATCGGGAATCCACAGCCGGGGTTGGCGGAACCTATTCGGTTACTGTAATAGTAACAGCAGGCAATTTGAACAATTCAGTGCTTTTTCCCGCAGTGAGGTAAAGTCTGTTTTCTGATCTGTTTGACTTCAGGAACTTGTGAACTTAGAATATTATGAAGTTATGAAATTCGCTCATAATTAAGGACAAATGCGGGAGGTCAGGTTGAAATGAGAAGCTTCACTGTGATATTGTCTGTTCTAGTTCTTTTAATCGGAGCAGCATTTTCTTTATCTGCTGCAGCGGGAACCCATTATGTAAGGCAGGGAGATACATTGTGGGATCTTTCAATACATTACTACAATACTCCCTTTCGCTGGATGGATATATTGAATGCCAATCCGCTTCTTGAAGGAGTTGAATCCCTTCAACCGGGAGATGAGCTGATCATTCCTGCTCTATCCGGCCTTTCGATCAGTTTACAGGACGACTACTCCGGTATCTATACCACCTCCGGAACCAGCAGCAGACCCCTTCTCAGTAGACTTACTCTTGAAACATCAGGTATGGTTACCAGCGATCCGCCGGATGCTGTGAGCTACATCATAGAAATTGATGTGGAAGAAGATGAATCCACCATCATTGGATCGGCTGCATTACCTGGAGACCTGGTGGCCATAGATATCGGCCGTGATCAGGGTGTACAGAGAGACAGGGTTTATAAAATATACCAGATAGGTGAGGAAGTAAGGCATCCCCAGACAGGGATTTTACTTGGCAATGTAATCAGGGTTGCCGGAGTCTGCAGGGTAACAGATGTATCGACTTCGTCCAGCGTTGCTTTGATAGAACACGCTTACATTCCTGTGAGTAATGGTGATTATCTGGTTCCTTACACGTCTTCAGCAGCAGTACCGGTCGCTGGTTCAGGAGTTGTAGCGGATATCGATGCGTATGTACTTGCTTTCCGTAATCCCGATCTTGAAAGAGCTTACTCGTACGACGTTATTTACATTGACAGAGGAACTGATGACGGTCTTGAACCCGGAGATATTTTCAACATGTACGAATACGGGCAAGCGGTTGTAAGCCCCTCCGGTGAAACCGTGGTCACTCCGGATATACCGGTTTCTGATCTGATAATTCTTGAGACCCGGCAGAACACTTCGGCAGCATTGATTTTCTCTATCTCATCATCCGACCTGATAAATATCGGCGATAGAATCGAATTGATCAGAAAACAGCTGTAGTTGACAAGATGATGAAATGGAAGGTAATTGTTCAGGGTACTAACCCCTCGGAGGAATCTGTACGCATTCTGACTGAACGTACAGGTTTTCTTCTGGACAAAATTCTAATGGCTTTCAGCCTTGAGGATGAAGTCGTTTGCAATACACTTTCCGAAGGAGAAGCGCAGCAAATAGCCGACAGCCTTCGGCGGGATCCCGGGATAGAGTGCAGAATTCTTCCAGATCATGAGGAAGAAGTGAAACCGGTTCCCCTCTTTCGGGTTCTACTTGTAAACTACCGTCCCGGCTACAGGACAAGGCTGAGAAGAAGATTGCAGAATCTGACCCATCTCCCACAGGAACAGATCGTTCTCTGGCTTTCCCGAATGCCAATTGCCCTGAGCAAAGGTATAGACGGCGAATCGGCCAAGCGTATAAAGAAATCCATAACCGAGGCCGGTGGTATAGTCAGTATCGTGGCCGAATCACTGCAGCAGGAAAGCGTTTCACCCAGGCGAAGGTCGAATGCGGTATTCAGAACCTCCGCCACCCGGCCGGATGATACCGCAGATACTGATCAATACCTGAGTGATACGCTGTTCGGAGATCAAACCCGTAAAGCCGATGATGATCTTTCCCTTATTCCCCCTGTAAGCTGTCTTCCAGAACAGTATTCAGCCGGACCACCTCCAGTTGATGAATATGATACCTCTTATGGAAGGGTTTTCCTTCAACCCCCTGAAAAGATTGCAACCGGGCTTCCTTCAAAATCCATGGAGGGGGGATTCCTTGAAACTCCCCCTGTTCTGCCTGATGTCAGCAGCAAAGGGATCCCTGAGACCATTGAGTTTTCTCCGCCTGAAATCATAAGTGCAGATTTTCCACCGGTAGTAGGCAGCAGAGAACGCAATGGGTTAACCAGCGGACCTGCTCCTGCAAAAGTGATACTGTATCCTCCCCGCGGCAGTATCTTTCAGCATCTCCATCTTCCCCCTGTCATCAAGAAATCCCGGACAGATCTATTTGGAACTGGAAATAGTGCTGGAAGTGGAGATAGTGCTGGAAGTGGAGATGATTCACCGGATGATGTTGAAATGCATAATGATCTGGAATCTGAAATTAATGTCATCAGGGATGTACTCAACAGCGCGAGCAAGGATAAATCCAGAAGATCAAAGAACTCACAAGACGAAGTGATAAGACTGTTCCTGTGCACACCGGCACCGGAGGATGAGGATAGAGTTGCTAAAGCCCTTTGCGATGTAATGGGTATATCATTGAGAAAATCCTGGGATTTTCTAAGAAAGCCCCCTGCTCTCCTTGAAACCTGTGCCAATCACAAAAGAGCGATAAGAATAGCCCATGAGCTTGATTCCAGAGGTGTTACGGTATCTCTCACAAGAGGAAACCTGACCGCAGGAGTAGCATCTATGAATGCAGGTGAAGGTCTTCAGGCATGGCTTTCGAAAAATGGATGAAAATCTGGATTCATACCTGGAGTATTCAGCTCTGGAAAAGAAACTGGCTTCACGAACGATCAAAGCTTACAATAATGATCTGAGGTGTTTCAACAGCTGGCTGAACGTTAACGGAATTTTACTCTCAGAGGCGGTTGCCGGGGATATAGCTGAGTACATGTCTTTCCTTTCTTCCTCCGGAATATCACCGGTCAGCATTATACGAAAACTATCCACAATCAGAGGCTTCTTCCGGTTTCTGCAGTCATCGGAGCTGCGAAACGATAATCCGGCTGAACTTCTTCATTCTCCAAGGCAGCCTGCCAGACTTCCCCATGCGGTCAGCGTTGAGGCGGTTGCGGCTCTTATAGATGTCTGGGAAGGGGATTCTCCGATTTCAATAAGGAACCGTGCGATGCTTGAGCTTGCATACGGCGCAGGCCTTCGGGAGAGTGAACTCACGGGGATCACTGTTTCCAGGATTTATCTGGAAGAGGCTCTCGTGAGACCATTTGGAAAGGGGTCCAGGGAAAGGATAGTCCCGATAGGTTCCGCCGCAGTCAAATGGCTTTCATTGTACATTGATACGGCCAGATCCCAGCTGGTGCATGGAAGATCAACTCCGGTTCTATTTCTTACCTACAGGGGAAATCCCCTCTCCAGAATGACAGTATGGAACATCGTTAGAAGATCTGCGGAGATAGCAGGTCTTAAGGAGCATATCCATCCTCATATCCTGAGGCATTCATTTGCCACCCATCTGTTGCGGGGAGGTGCTGACCTCAGAGTTGTTCAGGAGCTGCTCGGTCATGCTGACATCAAGACCACTGAGATATATACCAGCGTCGACACAAGCTATCTAAGGGATATTATTGATAGATATCATCCAAGATCTGGAGGTGCATGATACTCTTTCCGTCAAATTTCAAGAATCCACTCGATATTTCCAGATTGCTGTACTATGTGGCTATCTGGAGCGGAGGAAGAACCTCAGAAGTTTGGATGCAGGGATTCAATGCCCTGCGCACTCATGTGAATGAGATATCAAGAAGTCCTTCCAGCGGAAGGATTGAGGAACTGTCCAGGCAGATGAACCTGCTATCGAGTAATACCGATACTTCTGTATTTCTGCCTTCTGATATAGCTTCAAGTTGCTTCGGGGCATGTCTTTCGGAAGCATCGGCTCTTCTGGAACTCGGTTATCCCAGGGATGAACCCGCGTTGTTCACTACATCACTCCCTTCCCCCGCGCGGAACTCCATCAGAACCCGTCATCAGATCAGGTCTGCAGTTCATCATGTCGGAGGGGACTTCGATCTGTTGAAGGCTCTTCTCAGGACAGAGGATTCAACCGATCCCTGTCTTGATGTCACCTTTGCCGTCTGGCCTCCACAGAGGGTGCCGGAGAACAGGTTCATTCTCCGACTTGGATATCCAGGACAGATCGTTCCGTCCGTTTTGATCCTTGATGAACGATTGCTGGGATATGTGCTTCTTTCCTGCTGGGATCTTGCCCTGAGGCTCAGGGAAAGCGAGAACATATCCACTTCTGAACCCGATTTCCGGTCATTCGCCTTAAAGGTCATTGATGGGCTCAAGCGCGAATAAAGCCGCAATGCTGCGAACGCCAAAGGGCGAGCTTTCTCGTCCGGAGGGGGAGAGGATAGAGAGCTTATCCTGTTTCTAAGGAGATCACCTGTCAGGTACCAGGTAGAGTAGCATGGATATGTCCTCAAAATTCTTATAACCGGTTAAGCGCACTCGACAAAAGGAATTCTCTTTGATCTTTGACAGGTATATGCTTCATCAATATTATTCTTCTGTTGGAAAATCAGGACTGG
This sequence comes from Candidatus Aegiribacteria sp., assembly GCA_030613065.1. Lineage (GTDB taxonomy): Bacteria > Fermentibacterota > Fermentibacteria > Fermentibacterales > JCC-6 > Aegiribacteria. The sequence goes on from JAUWMQ010000044.1 coordinate 18,244, forward strand.
ATTTGCAGCAGGGGAGCGTTCTCCCGCGAAAGATATGCCGACTTTACGACAGGAGGATTCCTGATGCCTTCAGCACTGCCTGAATATCTTGGAGAGGATCTTAGAAGAATCGCCGAGACAATGGGCGCCTGTCAGGTGAACACAGCAAGGCTCCTGCCTGGCGAGAGACGGGATGTAGCGGTTCTCTTTCTGGACCTCAAGGGATTCACCGCCATGGCAGAGAATTTCGACTTCGAGGTGGTTCATCAGCTCATGAACGAAATCATGCAGACCCTCTCCACCATAGTATCCATGAATGGTGGTTACGTGGACAAGCTCGAGGGGGACCAGATTATGGCTCTTTTCGGCGCGAAGCAGGCCAGCGACAACGACTCGGTCAGGGCTATTGACTGCGCTCTCCGTATGATTGAAGCCCTGGAGGAGGTAAATGGAATGCTCACTTCGGTGGGAGTGGAGACCGGTGCGAGAGTGGGCGTGAGCTGCGGGCAGGTGATAGTCGCCCCCGATGCCTCAGGGCACCTCACCGCCACAGGTGACGTGGTCAATATTGCCTCCAGACTGGAATCAGAGGCACCCCTGGGAACGGTCTTGGTCTCTGACAGCGTGAGGAAGAAATGCGGAGAGCTCTTCCGATGGAAAGACCTGGGGGACATCTCTATCCGGGGAAGATCGCGACCGGTTCACGCCTGGCGACCCGAAGGTCCGGGAAACGACCGTATACAGAGGTGGGAGCGGGCAGCGCGAATTTCCAGTACACCTCTTCTCGGCCGTGTGAGGGAGATGAATCTGCTGAGAACCGTCTGGAGCGGGATCGGACATGATGGCACCAGGTTCCGCGACGGGAAGGTGCACACCGTCGTGGAGATCCAGGGCGAGGCCGGAATCGGTAAATCGCGGCTGATTCACGAATTCCTTAAGGAGCTGGAAACCTCTGATCATCCTCCTTGGGTACTGAGAGGTCACACCAGTTCCTGCTCCCAGCCCCCTCTCTTGCTCTGGTCCACTTTACTGGAGGATGCAATAACAGGCGGAAGCGGCACGGAGGATCGCATGAAAGGACTCGAATCTCTGCTGAAGGATATGGCTGAGAAAATGGACGATAAAGACGCAGCAGGGGAACTGCTGGAATCACTGCCCTTCCTCGAGAGTCTGCTACCGGTTGAGCCCTCCTCTACATCGCTGGACGGTATGGATGACGAATCCAGACGCAAGGAGATGATGATCGCACTGAGGAAGTTTCTTACCGCCGCTGCCTCTCTGCACCGGATGGTTGTGGTGCTGGAGGATCTTCACTGGATGGACAGTGCTTCCGCTGATGTTATGGAGTTCCTCCTGCTCGGAATATCCGCGCAGTGCTCGATTCTCTTCGTGCTGGCGCATCGCCCTACGGACAGGTATGAAATCCTGGAGAGGATTCCAGCCGGTCACTTAATACGCGAGAAGCTGGATCTGTTTCCGCTCGAAGAAACCGACGGCAGACTCGTAATCAGGCACATGCTGGACAACAGCACCGATTTAGAACTGGAGGATCTGATCCTCTTCCGTTCCCAAGGAAACCCTTTCTTCATGGAAGAACTGGTTCTGGACATGATCGAATCAGGATCTATTCTGGAGACCCCGGAGGGCTGGAGGCTCTGCGGAGAGTCGGATTCGATCCTCATTCCCTCATCCATCACCGCGCTTCTTCGGACCAGGATAGACAGGCTGGTCAAGGGGCTCAAACAGGCACTTCTTCAGTCATCCGTCCTGGGCTGTGAATTCAGCGGAAACCAGTTCCGGAACGTCAGGAGTATCCTGGGAGAGAAACCCGGATTGGGTACGAATCTTCTGGAGGAACTCTGCGCACGCGGATTTCTTCACTCAACCGAGTCTCCCGAGAGGAGCTGTTATGCTTTCACTCACGTTCTGATCAGGAATGCTGCCTACGACATGCTGCTTCTCCACAACAGGGCGGTTCTTCACAGATGCGCGGCGCAGGCCCTGGAAGAGGATACGGCGTCGGACAGGGGGGCGATGGCTGGTATGATCGCAGATCACTGGAGCAACGCGGGACACCAGGAGAAGGCTATTGAGTGGGGCAGAAAGTCGCTGGCACATTGCAGACGCAACTTCCTGAACGATGAGGGACTTGTCGTAACCAACAGACTCATCCGCTGGATCGGCAGGCAGCCGGGAAGCGAGTTCAGGGAGAGTGCCCTGTTCGAGATGATGCTGGAAAAGGAGCAGATTCTCAACCTGCTAACCCGCAGGGAAGATCAGGAGGTGCTTCAGAGCGAACTGCTCTCGATGACTGGAAAACCAGGCAGGGAACACTGGGTAACAATCGTCAACGAGCGCCGTGGCCGAATGCAGATCTTCAGGGGCAAGCTCGATCAGGCAAGGGAGATTCTGGCACCTGCCCTTGAGGAAGCCCTGAATCTGAACGACCCGGATCTTCACGCCAGGCTACTCACGGATATGGCGATTCTCTGCATGAAGCAGGGAAAACCAGACGAGGCTCTTTCATTCGCAACCGAAGCCCTGGGGATTTACCGAAAGGCGGAGAACAGGAATTCCGAGTGTATGGTTCTGAACACGCTTGGAAGCGCTTACTGGAATCTGAACCGGATGGAGGATGCCCTTGATCATTTCAGTAGAGCGCAGGAGCTGAGCCGTGAGACCAGGAACAGATGGTACGAGGGAAACACTCTGGGCAATATGGGCATCATCTACAGTAACAGAGAAGACTTCGCGCAGGCCAGGCTGCACTACACGAAGGCGCTGGCTCTCCACAGGGAGGTCGGAAACAGACTCAGCGAGGCGCATGTGCTTGCCAATCTTGGCGTGTTGGAACTGAAGGAAGGCAGGTTGGATGAGGCACAGCGGAACTACGAAGTAGCCCTGGGGCTCTACCGCGAGACCGACAACAGCCTTCTGGAACTCCAGACCCTGGGGAAACTGGGCAGGCTCTGCAGCGAGGCAGGAAGATACGAGGAAGCTGAAGCCCACTTCAGAAAGTCTCTGGAGATGCAGGAGGAAATCGGGCAAACCTGGGATGAGGGGGAGATCCTGAACAACCTTGCGGATCTGCTGGTCAAGACAGACCGTTCGGAGGAGGCTTCTACGTGCCTTGACAGGGCGCTGAAGATCAACAG
>JAUWMQ010000015.1 GCA_030613065.1 Candidatus Aegiribacteria sp.
GTTAAGCACTTTAAACTCAGGGGTTTCATGGGACTGGTTCATGACGCCAGAACCTTCCTGACTTCGCTTCTGCGAAGGAAATAACCGGCATACACGAAAAGGGCATGTACCACAAAAGGTTATACATGCCCCATGACTAGTTAGCTGTTATTCGCTTGTTACAATACAACCTTGTATAGTGTGAACAGCCCCAGGATAACCGTGGTTGTTCCCACGATGAGTGTGAAACTCTTCACTCTCACCTTCTTCACAACTCTTGTTGCCAGCGGGACCGAAGCCATGGCTCCGGCAAGGAGGGGAAGAGTAATATTCCAGTCGAATTCCGTTCCGATTAGAAGGAAAGTGCAGACTCCCACCAGGCAGGTGAAACTTTCCGCCAGCGATGTAATGGCAACTGAGTTCTTCGTATCGACCCCTGAGAGTATCTGCCCGGAGGTAACCAGAGGGCCGTAACCTCCTCCGGAAAGTCCCTTGTTAAAGGCTGCCAGAACTCCAAGCCCAACAATTTTTTTCCATGAGAAGTATGGTTTTGAATTTCTTTTGAACAGGATCAGAATTCCCATCGATAGAACCATTAAGCCTATGAAAACCTTGAGGAATGTTTTGGGAATGTTCACGGCCACGAAAACAGCTGTGACTGCGCCCAGAAGGCTGCAGACCGCAAGGACCAGAGCGATCTTCGAGGCATTTGACCGCGGTATGTAACCCAGTAATCTCATTTTCTTGACGAGCCTGTGATTCGGATCATTCCGGAAATCGAAATGTACGTTACCAGCCCTGTGGTGCATGAAGGCTGCCAGGCCTCCGGTAATAAGCTCCGAGGTGAGTATCGCGGGTACAACCACCAGTGGATTGTAATCCATTATAAGAAGGAGCGGTGTCAGTGTAGTTCCATAGCCCATACCCAGGGATGAGTCTATGAACTCACTGGCGAACGCTATAATGAACAATATCAAGATGGACAGAACAGGATCTATTATCCTAACCTTTCCCTTTCTCCGGTTCCCTGGAGTCATCTGACGATTCAGGTGATGGTTTTACTCTCGAGATGCACAGATTTCCGTTATTGAACAGAACCCAGCGAATCCTGTCTCCATCGGATATGTCGAGCTTTTCGACGATTTCCTTGGGTATTGTAATTCGCCGTCTGCTGCTGCGGATCGTGACTGTTGTTTCCCCAATGTAAGCAACGTTTTCAAGATCAATTTTCATGGTGTCTCTTTCTGCAAATATATTGGCGTAAGACCAATATAGATTGGTAATATACCAATGACAAGTAACGCGTCCATTTCGACCTTCAGGATTGCTCCTGTGACAGCGTCAGTTCAATTTGCATATGTCTCTTGAAGGGAGGTGGTTTCGTTGTGGAATTGCTATAATGACATTCATTTCCCCTTTTGCTATACTAATATTCAAAAGAAATTCATATCTGAAAATCAGGAAGCTGTTATGAAAGAATACGACAAAAGCAAAGCACAGCTGATTAAGGAACTGGAAACACTTCAAACACAATTGGCATCTCAGGATACTATGGTTGATATCCGGAATCGGGAGATGTCTGATTTCGACCAGATTAGAACTAACCTTGGTATAGAACTCAGCAGGTGTTCGTCTATTAACACTGCTTTGGATATCATTCTGAACAACCTGTTTGAACTGAGGGAATTTGACTCCGGGTCCATATATCTAGTCGATAAAGATACTGGAGATTTCAGCCTGGAGGAACACAGAGGATTAAGTAAGACGTTTGTGAAACGTACAAGTTATTACAGGTCCGATAGTGCACAGGCAGAAGTGCTTAAAGCGGGGGAACCAACCTACCTGCGCGTATGCGACTCTCCTGTGGAGATGAATAGTGCTTTTAAAAAAGAAGGATTGCAATCCATTGCTGTTATTCCGATCAAACATGGAACAGAAATTATTGGTTCACTGAATCTGGCCTCTCATACTCACGATGCAATAACAGAGTCAGGAAAAAAGGTAGTTGAAGCACTTACTGGATGTGAGATCGGTCTGGCAATCTCCCGTATCATCACCGAGGAAGAATTAAGAAGAAGTGAAGAGAAGTTCACTGCTTTTTTGAATTACTACCCTGGTCCTGCTTTTATAAAGGATGAAAATCTTATAGTAGTTTATGTAAATGATTATTTGAAGGAACATCATGGAGCTGATAAATGGATTGGCAAGCATCCATCCCAGATATTTCCTGCAGAGATTGCAGAAATAATTATTAGAGATGATCAGATAGCATTGGATGATGGCAAGGGTACATTTGAAACACAGTTGGTCGACAAGAATGGTGCCGTGCGGCATTATTTAACAAACAAATTTTCTATTACCTTTCCAGACAGAAAACCATTATTGGGTGACATATCTTCAGATATCACCGATCGCGAAAAGACTGATGAGCGTTTCAGATTAATCACTAGAAGTATAACAGATCTAATATATGAATGGGACGTGCTGACAGATTCACTTGTCTGGTTCGGAGATCTGGAGGAAGCTTTGGGTTACGAACCGGGAGGAATTCCAAGGACTATTCATGGTTGGGCAAAGCTGATTCATCCAGACGATCGCGCAAGGCTTTCTGATTCAGTGCAGAGACACAGAGAATCAGTGGAGCCTATCATCGAAGAATACAGGGTTCAGAAAAAGGACGGGTCATATGCGATCTGGTCTGATATGGGAACCCCGATACTGGGTAAGAATGGAAAGCCTCTTAAATGGATTGGTGGTTGTGAAGACATTACCGAGCGAAAAGAGTCAGAGAGACGAATTGAACACCTCAATTCCGTCCTGCATGCAGTGAGAAATGTAAATCAGCTGATTACGAAAGAGAAAGATCGTGATAATCTGCTAAGAGGCATATGCGAGAATCTTGTACACACCCGTGGATATACCAGCGCATGGATAGCGTTGCTTGGTAAAAAGAATGAGCTGATTGCATTTAATGAAAGAGGACTTGGAAGGACACGTGAAAAGCTTAAGAAATGGCTCGAACTCGGTAAAATGAACGAATGCAGTCGTCGAGCAATGATTCAAAACAGTATCGTAAAGATCGAAAATCCTGTTTCTGAATGTGGTGATTGTCCGCTTCTTGGAATTGAGCCATGGAACAGGGAGATGACAATGCGACTTGAGCACGATAGAAAAGTCTATGGCCTGCTATCAGTATCGATTCCAGCCAATTTCTTAGCTGACGAGGAAGAGCATTTGTTGTTCTCCGACACAGCTGAAGACATTGCTTTTGCACTGCATAACATGGAGTTTGCGGCGGACCGCAAACGTGCAGAGGAAGAGCTTCAAAAAATGGAGAAACTCAAGAGTGTTGGCACGCTCGCAGGAGGTATTGCGCATGATTTCAATAACATTCTCATGAGTATATTCGGCAATATTTCACTTGCAAAGGAAGAATTACCGCAAAGTCATTCGGGATTCAGATATCTGGAAGACGCTGAAAAATCATTGAACCGAGCAACTCATCTTACCAAACAGTTATTGACATTCGCAAAGGGCGGGGAACCAATCCGTGAAACAATAAGCATCGCTATCCTGATCGAGGAAGTGGTCCGCTTTGACCTTTCAGGCAGCAATGTTATGTTGGCTATTGATTCTCCAGATGATCTGCGGATGGCTGACGTTGACAAAGGACAGATCCAGCAGGTTTTTTCCAATCTTGCGATCAACGCAGATCAATCAATGCCGGATGGAGGAAATCTGCACATCACACTGAAAAACGCAGAAATCCCGGATGATCCCATTATAGATCTCGATCGTGGAAACTATATCAAAGTAACAGTTCAGGATGAGGGAACCGGAATTGCTCGAGAGCATCTTGACAGGATATTTGACCCATATTTCAGTACCAAACAGTCAGGCAGCGGTCTGGGGCTTGCAACGGTCTATTCAATTGTTAATAGACATGGAGGCAGCATAACTGTCGATTCTAAGCTCGGTAGAGGAACGACCTTTACTCTGTTCCTGCCAGCTTCTGAATCGCAGTATCTGCCAGAACATCCTGAGACCAAGCGTTCAATTCCAGAGAAGACCACCAGAATACTGGTGATGGACGATGACGAAATGGTCCGTAATGTCGTAGTTGTGATGCTTGAGAGAAGCGGGTATTCGGTCATAACTACATGCGATGGTGAGCAGATGATAGAGATATATAAACAGGCGATGAATGCTGGTGAGGCTTTTAACGCTGTTATTATGGATCTCACAATCCCTGGTGGGAAAGGCGGGAAGGAGGCAAACAAAGAACTCCTTTCAATAGATCCTGAAGCCAGATCAATAGTTTCAAGCGGATATACTGATGATCCTGTTTTGGCAAATTATACTGAATATGGATTCAAGGGATTCGTTTCAAAACCTTTTACCAGGACTGAACTACTAAACGTATTGGACCAGATTCTGAAATAAATGCCCATTCAGTGCCGCAAAGCGTAATCCACCAGGGAACTTATTCCTCTATCTCATCCACTGTTACGGGCGATCAGGTCAGCTAAGAGTACGAATTACCCTTCCAGTCGCAGAATCAATTCAATGTATCCATATTTCCAATTGCCTCCGTCCTGATTATTGATACACGGTTGATCTTGAGAGTAGTTATAATCCTATTTCAATGCCAGGACGTACTTCCAATAAGTCTCAAGAAGGCTGAGGATAAACGATGAGGGACACGAAGCTTGATGAAATCGTAGGAAGGCGTGGACCGGAAACTGTACCGTTCTACACGCTGATGTCCAGGAGAATCAGGAACATACTCCTGGTCTCAAGCCTGTACGATTCATACACGTTGGAGGAAGACGGCAAGTTCACGGAGGTGCTGTTCTCGGAATACCTTCACCTCAACCTCAGATACGCCCCCCGTATAGTCAGAGTTTCAACTGGTGAGGAAGCTCTTCAGCGTTTTGAACAGGAGAGCTTCGATCTGGTTATTTCAATGCTCAGTATAGGTTCAATGCAATGTGATGAACTGAGTACAGCCATTGCTGAGACAGCGCCTGGAATTCCCTTCGTGGTCCTTGCGTATACTGGACGTGATCTCAAAATCCTTTTGGATGAGGGCAGATTTAAGTCCGGTGGGCAGGCTTATGTCTGGCAGGGGGATGCAAGGCTGTTCCTTGCTATTATCAAATCTATTGAAGACAGGCTGAATGCCGAGCATGATTCCCGCGTTGCAGGGGTTAAATGCATAATTCTTGTAGAAGATTCCATAAGGTTCTGTTCTTCCTACCTGCCTATGCTGTATACCGAGCTGATGCAGCAGACACAGAGATTGATGACGGACGGCGTGAACCAGATGCAGAAACTCATGCGGATGCGAGCAAGACCCAAGATTCTGCATGCCAGGAATTACGAAGAGGCTATTGAACTCTACAGACTTTTCCAGGATCACATACTGGGAATGATACTTGATGTGAGATTCGAGAAAGAAGGCGTTGAATACCCCCGTGCCGGTTTCCAGCTTGCCGAGGAGATATTATCGAATGATCCTGAATGCCCCATTCTGTTCCAGTCCTCTGAAGAAATCAACAGGGAAATAGCCAACAGAATAGGAGCTGCCTTCATAAACAAGAACTCACCGACTCTCCTTGCCGACCTCAGGGAGTTCATGAGGGATTACCTTGGATTCGGGGATTTTGTGTTCAGGAATACTGATGGGAAAGAGGTAGCCAGGGCCAGTGATCTGAGAGAAATGAGACGCGCCCTCAGCAGAATAACGGATGAGAGCCTGTTTTACCATGCTGAGAGGAATGATTTCTCCACATGGCTGATGGCCAGGACCGAATTCGATCTTGCTCGCGCCCTGAGACCTCAGAAAGTGGCGGATTTCGAAACCGCGAGAGACCTGCGTTCCTACCTGCTCTCATCAATTAAGCAGTGGATGGAAAGGTACAGGGCCGGCCAGGTTGAGGAATTTTCCAGCGAGACATTTGACTATGACACAGAATTCGTCAAAATCGGTTCGGGCTCTCTCGGTGGTAAAGGCCGGGGACTGGCTTTTATCAACGCTCTTCTGAATATCTACAGGATCAATGACATATTCCCCGAAGTGAGAGTCTATGTTCCTCCAACCGCAGTAGTGGCTACTGGAGTTTTCGACCGCTTCATGGAAAATTCCGGGCTGATGAAACTGGTCTTCCACAGGGACAATTCTGATGACAGTCAGTACAGTAATAAATGGGATAGAACGGTTGCCAGAGCCTTTCTGGAAGCACCTGTTCCAGCTGATGTCAGAGAAATGCTGCGTGCGTTTCTTGAGGAAGTCAAATATCCTCTTGCAGTAAGATCCTCAAGCCTTCTGGAGGACAGCCCCTCTTACCCCTTTGCTGGTATTTACAGTACTTATATGCTTCCCAACAACAGCCCGGATATCGCTGTTCGAATGTCACAGCTTCTCAGCGCAATTAAGCTGGTATACGCATCGACCTACTACAGTGAATCTGTAGCCTATATAGAGACCACCCCCAACAGGTTGGAAGAAGAGAAGATGGCTGTGGTCATTCAGCAGATAGTAGCCAGAGAGCATGGAGATGCTTTCTATCCGAATCTTGCAGGAGTAGCAAAATCTTACAATTTTTATCCCCTCGATGGCATGAGCGAGGAATGCGGTGTTGCTTCAGTTGCCCTTGGTCTTGGGGGTACGGTGGTAGACGGCGGCAAATGTGTAAGGTTTTCTCCTGAATCTCCGGGGAGACTTTACCAGTTCTCTTCAACTGACGAGTATCTCAGGAACTCACAAAGGGATTTCCTTGCCCTTGATCTTGAGATAGACGCGAATGTGAATACCGATGATCCCGGTAAGGATATGCACCTGGTAACCCTTGATCTGGAAAGGGCTCAGGAAGACGGTACCCTGGCACCCGTTGGCTCCGTGTACTCTGCGGACAATGACATGATAGTGGATGGAACTTTTCGTCCCGGAGCGAAGCTTGTTACAATGGCAGGAGTACTCAAGGGGGAATATTTCCCACTTGCGCCGCTTCTGAAGCACCTTCTAAAAATAGGAAAGATTGCGTTTTCGAGCGATATTGAAATTGAATTTGCTGTTAACCTGGGAGATACTGCAAGCGAGGAATCACATGAATTCGGTTTTCTCCAGATCAGGCCGATGGGTCTCACAATGGGTATTTTACCGGAAGTGGAAAACATCGATGAAGAAAACGCCATCTGCATATCTCACCAGGTGCTGGGACATGGATTCATAGAAGACATCAGGGATATAATCTATGTATCCTCAAATAAGTTCGACAGGAGTCAGACAACCGAGATAGCCGGTGAGATTGAGCAACTGAATCGAAAGATAAGACACCTGAGACGTCAATCACTCCTGATCGGCCCCGGAAGATGGGGAAGTTCAGACAGCTGGCTCGGAAGACCGGTTAAATGGAACCAGATATCATCGGTGGGTTGTATTGTTGAAACCCCCCTTCCGGATATGGATGTGGAACCCTCCCAGGGGACCCATTTCTTCCAGAACATCACTTCTCTCGGAATCGGTTACTTTACCCTGAAGAGGAAAGGTGAAGACTACATTGATTACGATTTTCTTGAGAATCACAGCGCTCTTGAGGAAACGAAATTCCTGAGGTATATCCATCTTTACAGGCCCCTTCGGATTCTGATCAATACTAAAGTTAAAAAGGGGACTATTCAGCTGACATGAAAAAGACCCCCGGCTGAACCGGGGGTCCTTCTTCGAACTCTATATTTAGAGTCTTACTATACAACACCCTGAGCGATCATGGCATCTGCAACTTTGCAGAAACCGGCTGCATTTGCACCAAGCACGTAGTTGTCCGGCTGTCCGTACATTTCAGCAGCGGCTTTTGCCTGTGCATGGATGCTGATCATGATGTTATGAAGCTTTGTGTCGACTTCCTTGCGGCTCCAGCTTGAGAATGTAGCGTTCTGGGCCATTTCAAGCCCGGATGTTGCTACGCCGCCCGCATTTGCGGCTTTGCCGGGACCGTAGAGTATTTTTTTATCGATAAAGATGTTAACACCATCAGGCACAGTCGGCATATTGGCTCCCTCAGAAACGAGGAAGACGCCGTTGTTGATAAGGTTCTGTGCATCCTTGGCATTGATCTCGTTCTGGGTGGCGCTTGGGAAAGCGCAGTCGGCTTTGAAGTTCCAGAGCGGGTTGTAGTCAAGTTCGGGATCATTAGGGATATATTCGGCGCTGGAGTATTTGTCAGCGTATTCTTTGATCCTGCCTCTGCGGTTGTTCTTGAGGTCCATGACGTAGGCAAGCTTGCTAGTGTCAATACCCTCTGGATCGTAGATGCATCCACCGGAATCAGAAAGGGTTACAACTTTAGCGCCAAGTTCGATAAGCTTTTCGGTTGCATACTGGGCAACGTTTCCTGAACCGGAAACGAGACAGACCTTGCCCTTGTAATTGTCACCGCGGGTCTTGAGCATCTCTTCACCGAAATATACAGCGCCGTAACCGGTTGCTTCGGGTCTTATGAGGCTTCCGCCGTACTGAAGTCCCTTACCGGTGAGAACACCGCTCCACTCGTTCTTCAGTTTCTTGTACTGGCCGAAGAGGAAACCTATCTCTCTTCCGCCAACACCGATATCACCGGCGGGTACATCGGTGCTGGGTCCGATGTGACGGAAAAGCTCCGACATGAAACTCTGGCAGAACCGCATTACTTCAAGGTCTGACTTGCCTTTGGGGTCAAAGTCCGATCCGCCTTTACCGCCCCCCATAGGGATGGTTGTAAGAGCGTTCTTCAGAACCTGCTCGAATGCCAGGAACTTGAGGATGCCGAGGTTCACCGAGGGGTGAAAACGGAGGCCGCCCTTGTATGGTCCGATGGCGCTGTTCATTTCAATTCTGAAACCGCGGTTTACATGGATTTCCCCGTCATCGTCAACCCACGGAACCCTGAACATGATCACGCGCTCGGGCTCGACTATTCTTTCAGGAATTTTGAACTTACGGTACTCCGGATGCTTCTCGAGGACTACCTCGAGTGATTCGAGGACTTCCTGTACGGCCTGATGAAACTCAGGCTGAGCCGGGTCCTTCTCAACTACCTTCTGGTAAAGTTCTTCGAGCATATGCCCGTCCCTCCCTTCGAGGGTAAAGAGTTAAGAACAAGATAAGAAATTAGTGTAATATCACTCAAAACATGTCACATGGAACCAGTAGTTTACTGATTGATAGTGGTCTGCGTCAAGTACTGATACCGAAAGCTGAAAAATCAACTACTTGACCGGGATATTCCGCGAAGATATTGTGCTATTAATCTGAGGAGGGTCTAATTCCCCGCCCCTTGGGGCGGTTGGAGCTTTCATTGTTCTCGAATTTCGTAATCAATTATCACCCAAAATATTGTCTTACTCGTCTTTTAAGAATACTTGCCATTGATATGGAGGATGTAAATGTACCAGATCCTGCACAAGGAAAAACTTGGCCCGGATATATACCTGTACAGATTCCTGGCGCCCGATGTAGCCAGATATAGAAAACCTGGTCAGTTCGTTATTGTTCGGATCAGTGAGAGCGGAGAGAGAATTCCTATAACAATAGCCGATGTTGATGCCGAAGAGGGCAGCATTACCCTTATCATCCAGGCAGTTGGTAAAACAACCCTGCAGATGGCTCAGATGAAGAAGGGTGATTTCATACCGACCCTGACAGGTCCACTGGGCGAACCCACGCATATTGAAAAAGTCGGGAGGGTTCTCTGTGTAGGGGGGGGGATCGGTATCGCCCCGCTTTATCCTGTAGCAAAAGCAATGAAAGAGATCGGTAACCATGTCACCAGCATACTCGGAGCAAGATCTTCCCACCTGCTCATACTTACAGACCTTATGAAGGAAGCAAGCGACGAGCTCCTAATAACTACTGATGACGGGTCGGAAGGCCAGAAGGGCCTGGTAACCGATGCAATAAGAAATCTCGTAGATAACGGTGAAAAGTTCGATCAATGCATCGCAATGGGGCCGCCGATCATGATGAAATTCGTCTGCATTCTTACAGAAGAGCTTGGAATTCCAACAATTGTAAGTCTTAACCCGATCATGGTTGATGGAACAGGAATGTGCGGCTGCTGCAGGGTAACAGTAGGTGACTCCGTGAAATTCGCCTGTATTGACGGGCCGGAATTCGACGGACACAAGGTTGACTTTGATGAACTGATGGCGCGCCTTGCCACATACAGATCCGAAGAGAAGGACGCGCTTGAACGTTATTCCTCCCATGCAGGCTGCAGACTTGACAGTGGGGGTTCACAATGAACGCCAAGGAAAGAATGCAGATACCGCCCGTTGATATGCCGGAACAGGACCCGAAGGAGCGGGTGAATAACCTGGATGAAGTGCCTCTTGGATACACTCCCGAAATGGCCATGCTGGAGGCAAAAAGATGCATTCAGTGCAAAACAGCGTTCTGTGTAGAAGGCTGCCCGGTGGGTATCGATATCCCCGGTTTCATTAAACTCATTGAAGCAGGAGACTTCCAGGGTGCTGTCAGAAAGATGAAGGAGAGGAATCTTCTTCCCGCCGTATGCGGAAGAGTCTGCCCTCAGGAAGAGCAGTGTCAGCTGTTCTGTAGTATCGGCAAGGCCAGAAAGGATCCCTGTAAATCGGTGATGATAGGTAAACTCGAACGGTTTATCGCCGACTGGGAAAGGGAACAGGGAGAGTGCGAAGAGCCTGCCGCGGTGAAGCCTTCTGGCAGAAGAGTTGCCGTAATTGGTGCGGGTCCCGCCGGCCTGACCGTTGCTGGAGATCTTATCAAGTTCGGTCATGAGGTTATCGTTTTCGAAGCGCTTCATAAAGCAGGTGGGGTTCTGGTCTACGGAATTCCTGAGTTCAGGCTTCCCAAGAAGATAGTACAGAGCGAGGTGGATTACCTGGAGAAGCTTGGTGTAGAGTTCCGTTACGACTATGTGATAGGAAAGACCATACCGGTATGGAAAATTGTTGATGATTATGATGCGGTATTCATAGGAACCGGTGCCGGTCTTCCAAGGTTCATGAGAGTTGATGGAGAGAACCTGCTCGGGGTTCTTTCGGCAAACGAGTATCTCACGCGGGCGAATCTGATGAAAGCCTACGATTTCCCAAAGACTGATACACCTATAGTAAAGGGTAAAAAAGTAATAACTGTCGGCGGCGGTAACGTAGCAATGGACTGCGCTCGAACCGCTCTCCGAATGGGAGCTGAGAAATCGCTTATCGTCTACAGGAGAGCGGAGGAACAGATGCCCGCAAGGCTGGAGGAGATTCACCACGCGAAGGAAGAGGGAGTGGAGTTCCATCTTCTGCAGAATCCTGTGCGCCTTGTGGGTAACGAGAAGGGATGGATAAGTGGAGCCGAGCTAATAAAGATGGAACTGGGTGAACCTGATTCGTCGGGAAGAAGACGGCCTGTTCCGATCGTTGGAAGTGAGTTCATCGAGGATACCGATGCATTGATCGTTGCCATCGGGAACAGCCCCAACCCGCTTGTACCCAATTGTTTTCCCGATCTTGAAGTGACCAGGTGGGGCGGTATCGTTGTTAACGAGATAACCGGTCAGACATCGGTTCCCGGTGTATTCGCGGGAGGTGATATCGTTCTGGGTGCAGCAACCGTGATACTGGCAATGGGGCATGGTAGAAGAGCTGCCAGAGCAATGAACCTGTATCTCAGTTCAGGTCGGTGGGTTGATCTGGACAGTGCTCTGGATCTTTGCAGGGCGGAAGTTCACTGAAATGGTAGTGTTCTTGACTTTGTTGACGATGGAAAGTAACGTTCCACATCTTTTGGAAATCAGGACGAATAGAGGAGGCATCAATTGAAAGGCCGCATATTAATTATCGATGACGAGGCGGAGATCCGTCGAAATCTCACCATTGGTCTAACTCAGGAGGATTACTCTGCAGTTGCCTGTCCGGATGGCATTTCCGCGATTCATGAACTGAACCAGGCCAGAGAAAATGGTATATCCTACGATTATCTTGTCACCGACATATTCATGCCGGATATAGACGGTCTCAAGATACTGAAGGTCATAAAGAACCAGTATCCCGACCTTCCAGTTCTTGTAATAACCGGTTTCGGTGATGAAAGACTGATGCTCACCGCGCTTTCCGAGCATAACACCGGATATCTTGACAAGCCCTTCGAGATATCTGAGCTTGTTAATGCACTGGAAGAGCTCTCGCCAGGGAAGACCGCTACAGAAATTTCCGAAGAAGCTATCGATGGCGGCATGAGGGAATCTGTGAGCGGCTATCTTACAGTCAAGATAACCGAACCGGACAGAAGCATGGAAATCTACGATTCCCTTTACAGAATGGATGGTATCCAGTCATGTGATGCCGTCAGAGGAGATTTCGATATCATACTCCTGGTGCAGGCTTCTTCCACATCTGAAATACAGGAAATATTCAGCAGGATCAAGAATATGGATGGCATCGAAGTTGTCTCCATGTCCCAGGTTGAGCGTCCGAAACTCGATAGAGATGTTGACCAGTTCATTGAGACGTATCAGCATGCAGTGAAGCATGGTGCCCAGGCTGATGCCAGAAGGCAGCCGGGAACTATGAGTTATATTATCGTTGACATTGATCCCGATGCGATACAGCAGATATTCACCACAGTGTTCTTCATTGATGAGGTGCTATTCTGCGATGTAATCGAAGGTGGCAGTAAACTGGTGGGAATGATCACTGGCCACGGTGCAATGGGTAAAACACCTCGGATTATTCAGAAGCTCAATCAGATAGACGGTGTACTCAGAGTTCGCGAAGCGAAAGTCATCAAGCTTATCGATGACTGATACTCTTCTTACTTTACAGAGGAACAGTGAAACCATGTTGTTTACACTGATTCCTGCACTTGAGAAATAATGATCAATGTGCGTGAAGGGAGTGATGAAAACGGCTGCAAAACAGGAGAATTTCAACTATAGACTGTGGAGATATGATGGAGCCCCCGGGGAACTGATACCTCTTCTGCAGTCTGCCCAGGAACACTTCGGGTATATCCCAAGACGTGCGATCAACTATATAGCAGGAGTCACAGGTATACCTGAATCCGATATCTACGGAGTTATTACATTTTATAGCCAGTTCAGGCTGAGTCCAATGGGCAGATACGTCATCAGGGTATGTGTGGGAACGGCGTGCCATGTATCGGGAGCGAAACAGATAAGAGAAACCGTAGAGGATGAGCTGGGTATCGAAGTTGGCGATACTACGGATGACGGATTGTTCACTCTGAATACAGTGGCATGTATAGGGTGCTGTTCACTTGCACCGGTCATAATGATCAACGACGATACTCACGGCAGCCTCACCCCCGCCTCGGTCCGGAAGATACTTCGCAATTACAGAAAGAAGGCCGCAGTAAGCGCCGATTCCGTCGCAGTGACTTCCGAGGGTGTCTGATAATCTGATGAAAGATCCTTTTGTGAAAAATGTCTGGAGCAATGTATGAAGAAAATAGTAGTAGGAATGGGTACTTGTGGTTTATCCGCTGGAGCACAGGCGACTTACGACAGGCTTCGAGAGCTTGCGGAAGCTAACTCTGATGTATGCATGCTCACCAGAACAGGTTGCATCGGTATGTGTTACAGAGAGCCTCTGATTGAAATTAGAGAAGGGGACAGCAGAGTATTCTACGGCGGAGTAAATCCGGAGTCCGCAGAGGAGATCTTCAGTAAGCACGTTCTCTGTAACGAAATAATAGATGATGATAACCTCGTTTATGTCTGCGGACCGGATGGGAATACCTCCGGTTCTGAGTGTGCATTTCTTGATCTGCAGGAGAGAATCGTACTTCGCAATTGCGGCACTATAGATCCTGAATCGATAAAAGACTATGAGGACGCTGGTGGCTATCAGGGGTTAAGAAAGGCTCTTACGGAAATGACCCCTTCAGAGATAATCCAGACCATCAAGGATTCGGGCCTGCGAGGGCGGGGGGGTGCCGGATTCCCAACCGGTCTGAAATGGTCCTTCGCAGCCGCGAATGAGGGAGAACAGAAATACGTAGTCTGCAACGCTGATGAGGGTGACCCCGGAGCGTTCATGGACAGATCTGTTCTTGAGGGTGACCCCCACGCAATTCTTGAAGGCATGATCATATGCGCCAGGGCTATCGGAGCGACATTCGGATATATCTATTGCAGAGCCGAGTATCCTCTGGCTATTCACAGGCTGGAAATCGCCATTTCGGAAGCCAGAGAACGGGGTTACTTAGGAACGAATATCATCGGTAGCGGTTTCGATTTTGACCTGAAAATAAAGCAGGGGGCTGGAGCGTTCGTATGCGGAGAAGAAACTGCATTGTTCGCATCTATCGAAGGAGAACGCGGGATGCCCCGTATACGCCCGCCATTTCCTGCGGAGAAGGGACTATGGCAGAAGCCTACCAATAATAACAACGTCGAAACCTTTGCAAATGTACCCTGGATAATATGCAACGGTGCAGGAGCCTTCACGGCGTTCGGAACGGAAAAAAGCCCCGGAACCAAGGTTTTCGCACTTGCCGGGAAAGTGGTTCATGGAGGGCTGGCTGAAGTTCCAATAGGTACAACAATTGAGGATCTCGTTTTCAAGATAGGTGGAGGCATTAAGGAAGGGAAGAAATTCAAGGCTGTTCAGATGGGCGGCCCCTCAGGAGGCTGTATCCCGGCTGAAATGAAGAATACTCCTGTAGACTTTGAGTCTATTCCTGCCACAGGCGCTATCATGGGCTCTGGCGGTATGGTCGTTATGGATGAGGACATATGCATGGTCGAGATTGCAAGGTTCTTCCTCGATTTTACGCAGAAAGAATCATGCGGAAAATGCACTTTCTGCAGGATAGGGACCCTGAGAATGCTTGAGATTCTTGAAAGACTTACCAGAGGAGAGGGTGAGCCGGAGGACATTGAGAAACTCGAGCAATTGTCGATCCAGATAAAGGAAGCAAGCCTCTGCGGGTTGGGGCAAACCGCCCCTAACCCGGTACAGACTACGATCCGCTATTACCTGGACGAGTACAAGGCCCATATTTACGACCAGAAATGTCCTGCCGGTGAATGTCAGGCGCTTGTGGAATTCTATATTATTCCGGATAAGTGTGTCGGGTGTACTCTCTGTGCGAAGAACTGTCCCGTCGATGCCATTTCAGGCAAAGTTAAAGAAGTTCATGTAATTAACATCGAAGCCTGCGTTAATTGCGGCAAGTGTATAACAAGCTGCAACTTCGGCGCAGTAATTACAAGGTAGGAGCGGCCAATGGATAAGATCAGAGTTTTGATCAACGGTAAGGAAATCGAGGCCGCTCCAGGGAAGACTATTCTTGAAGTGGTCCATGGGAATGAATTGGACATTATCCCAACCCTTTGCCACTCACAGGAGCTTGAACCGTACGGTTCCTGTTTCGTATGTGTTGTACAGGTAAAGGGCAGAGGTAACCTGGTTCCAGCTTGCGCCACACGCATTTCTCCCGATATGGAAATTGAAACCCGGAACGAAAGGATCATGGCATCGAGGAAAACAGCTCTGGAACTGCTGCTTTCAAACCATTACGCTGACTGCATATCCCCCTGCATGGAAGGTTGCCCTGCAGGCGTTGACGCCCAGGGATACATAGCTCTATCTGCAATGGGGCAATACCAGAGCGCGGTTGACCTTATTCGGGAGAAGAACCCCCTTCCCGCCATGTGTGCACGCGTATGTGTCCGCAAGTGCGAGGATGAGTGCAGGCGAATGGATATAGATGCTCCAGTAGCCATTAATAACATCAAGAGATTCGTTTCGGATTCATCGAAAGCGTACGATAGTGAACCTGAATGCGCTCCTGATACGGGAAAAACTGTCGGAATTATAGGATCTGGACCTGCAGGTCTTACGGCAGCGTGGTTCCTGGGCAGAAGCGGGATAAAACCTGTTATTTACGAAGCAAAAGAGCGTACCGGAGGAATGCTGCGTTACGGTATTCCCGAGTACAGGCTCCCCGACGAGGTCCTGGACAGAGAGGTTGAGTACATCTGCCGTACCGGTGCGGAGATCAGATGCGGCGTCCGTGTTGGAAAAGATGTGACCCTCGATGAATTGAGGGAAAAGCATGACGCTGTCTTTGTGGGTCCCGGGGCATGGACGGGAAAAGCCATGCGGGTTGAAGGTGAATTTGATACAGAAGGCGTTGTAACCGGTGCGGATTTTCTTGTTGAAAAAGCTGACGATCCTGAGCCACTTTCCGGTACAGTTGTTGTTGTTGGCGGAGGCAATACCGCTATGGATGCCGCCCGGGTGGCATGGAGGCTTAATGCCGATAAGGTTATCGTTCTCTACAGGAGAACCAGAGCTGAAATGCCTGCAGATAAGATGGAGATCGAAGATTGCCTGGAAGAAGGTATAGAAATAATGGAGCTGGCTGCTCCAACTGGAATCATAAAGAAGAACGGCATAATCAGTGCTCTGCACTGCCAGCGGATGAAGCTCGGTGAGCCGGATGATTCCGGAAGACGTCGTCCCGTTCCGATAGAGGGTGCGGAATTCGACCTTCCCTGCGACCTTGCTATTTCAGCCATTGGTCAGAATACCGTTCTCGAGGGTCTTGTAGATACGGATAATGGTGAACTGGATCTTACAAGGTGGAATACCTACATCATCGATGCAGGAACAATGAAAACCAATATCGAGGGTGTATTTGCAGGAGGAGATGCGGCTGATGACGGACCCACCGTTGCCATCGACGCGATCAGGGACGGGCAGAAAGCTGCAAAAGCAATAGAAGCCTGGCTTCTGAACGAGGAACTTGAACCTGAATCCTTCGTTGTTAACAAGGAGTTCTGGTCAAAACCGGGTAAGGCGGAACTCGGTGATGTCAAGGAATCACCTCGTCACGAAGTTCATCAGATAGATGTAGATGACAGGCGCAACAATTTCCTGGAAGTGGCAACAGGTTTTGAACCCGAGGATAATGACCACGAATGCGATCGCTGTCTTTCATGCGGCTGCGTAAGATTCGATGATTGTGATCTCAGGCTTTACGCAGAGGAATACGGCGTGGATATGGAGCATTTCAAGGGTTACGTGCGAAAGCACAAGGTTGATGATCGCCACCCGTATATCTCCTACGATCCGAACAAGTGTATTCTCTGCGCGAGGTGCATCAGGACCTGCGCGAGAGTGCTGCCTGTTTCGGCTATCGGATTTGTAGGCAGGGGTTTCAGAACGGAAATGCGTCCTGCCATGAATGATCCTCTCGTTTCCACTAGCTGCGTTAGCTGCGGTAACTGTATTGACGCCTGTCCGACGGGAGCCCTTACAGTGAAATACCCGTTTGCCGGAAGAGCCTGCCTTGAAACCTCTGACGTAATAACCCACTGCGGTTTCTGCTCTCTCGGTTGTGAGATCCTCGTAAGATCCTTCGGTGTTGGAAGGTATTTCGTAGCATCTTCCGGAATTCCGGGAGAGTATCTGTGCAGATACGGCAGGTTCGGACAGGAGTATTTCATCAAGCAGGATAGGTTCAGGGGTCCGGCCATGAAGGATGGTTACTCCTACAGTCCGGTGACTGCAGAGGAGGCGAACGGGAGAATAGTAGAGTCCCTGAAACAGATGGCAGATGAGCATGGCCCTGAAAGTGTTGCTGTCTTCGTATCCCCAGAACTTACAAATGAGGAACTCTTCCTTGCAGGAAGAATCGCAAGGGAGGGGATAGGGACTAACAACATCGGCTCACTCGCAATTCTCTCAGGCGGGGGCCGTAGCGGTGTGCTGGATCCTGCATTTGGATTTACGGCTTCCACAGCAGATAGAAGCTGCCTTGATAATGCTGATCTGATCATCTGCAACAATACATCACTTCAATCCGATCATCTGATACTTGCTGTGGATGTTATCGGGGCTGTTAAGGACGGGGCGAAGCTTATCGTTTCGAACTCGGCCCTTGACTCTATGGATCAGCACCTTTCCGCCCTGGCAGTAGATCCCATGAGAGGTAGAGCATCTATCTTCTGGAATGCTGTTATGCAGGTCCTCATAGATGATGGAGATGTCTCTCCGGTAGACATCGATGGAGGCGAAGCGTTCCTTATGAACAGGGAGGTTTCCATAGAGCTGGCAGCTGCCAGATCCGGAGCGGAAGAATCGGATATATATGAAACGGCTGAGCTTATCCGCCATTCTGGAAACATTGTTTTCATCCACAGCCCGGACAGAGCACAGGGCTCATCACCCGATGATATGGAGATATTTGCCGACCTGATCCTTCTGTTGAGAGGAGCGGGTAGGGTTTCAGATATGCTTCTACCCAGGTTGATTGCGAACAGCGCTGGCCTTGAAGTAATGGGAGCCGATCCTGCATTCCGTCCCGGCAGAATGCCTGCCGGTGATGAACTGCCCGGAGCCGCGACAAACCATGAACTGCGGCAGATTCTTGAGGCAGGTAAGATTAGAGCCGCGCTGATAATCGGTGAAAATCCGCTGGAGTATAACAAACCGGGTTCCTGGTTCCGTAATACTGAATTCATTGCTGCCATGGACTGGACTGATACAGAAACCACCAGGTTCGCTGATATTACGCTTCCAGGATCAACCTTCCTGGAGACTGCAGGATCAAGGTGCAACTTCGAGGGGAGCTTGATCGAGTACACCAAAGCTGTGGCGCCGCCATCTGGGAAAACCGGGGTGGAGGTTCTTGAAGCCCTGACGATCGCATTCAGCATTGATGTTTCAATAGAGAATATTGACAGTATTGTCAGGGATAAGCTTGGTGATCTTGTACGGTTCTACTGGAATACCGGGGAGGACAGGAACTGGGATGGCAGCGGAACACTCATTCCCGTTTCAGCAGATGCCAGGGCAGCTTCAATTCCGCCGCCAATGACACATTCCGAGGAATACCGCAGGGAGATTCTCGAAGTGGGTACGGAACGCTTCCGCGTAATCTGAACAATTAGGGACGGAGGTAATTAGAATTCCTAATTACCTCCGTCCCTTTTTCAATTTACTCGTTATACCTACCAGGTTTTCGAGCAGTAAAGGGAATTCCAAATCTGTCATTCATCTTATTCATGAACTGCTTGCTGCCTATTGGCCAATTTCTTTTAGCAGCTTTGCGTAATTCCAATAAATGCACGGTATCCGGACTTATTGAAAGATATGTCCGCCAATCATCTACCATGGAATACATGCTACTATCAAGTTGAACCAAAGGGCAAGAGACTACTATTCCAACGTGAAATCCTGCGCTTGACCACCTGTAGTCCCATGCATTTCCAACTATTCCTGCACGGACTGGATTCTGTTCGACGTAACGTATGGCGTTGTAGAGATATGAAGGGCCAAGTGGGCTTGAATGGAATCGGTTCTGCCAGAGATGTCCCCGCCAATTGAACTGTGAGTTGACATGTCTTGAGTAGATCGAATGAGCCTTTCTGAAGCACAGCGAGAGCGAATCCTCCTTTTCGGGAATTGCAATCAGATGTACATGATTATCCATAAGACAGTAGGAAAGAAAAGAAACACCGTATTCAAATGAAACTTTCCTGAGAAGATAGAGGTATCTGAATCTGTCCGAGTTGGAGAAGAACACAGTCTGATTTCTATTTCCCCGTTGGACAATGTGATGCGGTAAACCTGGAACGACTAATCTTGCTATTCTTGCCATAGTAAACATATGTATAGTATAACTGACTGAATTGTCAAGGACTAATAATTAGGGACGGAGGTAATTGGAATTTTTAATTACCTCCGTCCCTAATTATGGTTAATTTATTCATAAATTTGCATTAAAATGTTTTTGTTCCTATTATTCAATACTCAGATTTACTCCGGGTAGTAACAAAGGGGGATGAATTGTTAAGGGTTGAAAATCTTCGCAAGGTATACGAGAACAGGAAAAAGAACGTCAAGAAGACCGTTGAAGCAGTCAAGGATGTTTCCTTTGAATGCAGCCCGGGTGAGATTTTCGGATTACTCGGACCCAACGGAGCAGGAAAGACCACAACCCTGAGATGCATCTCTACCCTGATAAAGCCCACCAGCGGAAACATATTCATAGACCGCTTCAATGTGCTGGATGATGAGAAAGCCATCAGGTCCAGGATAGGTTTCCTCACTTCTGATATGAAACTCGACGGGTTTTTCACTCCAGATTATATGATGAATTATTTTGGTGCCCTTAACAAGATGAGCAAGAAAGACATAGAATTACGAAAAGAGTACCTTTTCAACGAGCTGCAGATGACGGATTTCATCCAGAAGAAGATAGATAAACTTTCCACTGGTATGAAACAGAAAACGGCCATCGCCATAAGCCTTATCCATGATCCCGAGGTAATCGTATTCGATGAACCGACCAACGGTCTTGATGTGATTACATCCAAATCCGTGACTGATTTCCTGAAAAAGTATGCCCAGGCAGGAAAGACGATTGTAATATCCACCCACATTATGAACGTGGCGGAGAAGATATGTGACAGATTCGGGATACTGATTGAAGGCGAGATGAAAGAACTTGGTTCACTGAAGCAGATACTTGAAAACAATTCCTCGAACAATCTCGAGGATGTATTCTTCGGTTATATCCTACCCGGTACGGATAGGGAGGTGAACCATGCTTAGTGACAGCATTATCATTCTGAAAAAAGAGCTCAGGCGAATTTTCACCGACAGACGTATGGTTGCTATGCTGGTGCTCCTTCCTCTACTCATGCTCCCCGCGATGTACTCGGTAATGGCAAAAATGGGTGCGTCCAGGGATTCTGATATCACTTCATTCAGATCGACTATCTGCATTTACGAAGGAGTCGGTAACGAAGATGTCATGGGTCCGTTTGTCGAGGCGATCTCAACAGTTAACACGCGCCTTGAGATAGTGCAGTTTAACGGGATCGATGCAGCGAAACAGGCTATAACCGAAAAGGAAAAAGAGCTTCTCCTGGTAATGCCCGATAATATTCGTGAAAACCTGGCAGGATGCAGTACTTTCGATATCTCGGTCTATTTCAATTCCACTGCGGATTACTCACAGCACGCCTATAGCATGCTTAACGAAGTCTTGACCGCACTCAACGGAGATATAGTCAGAGAGAGGATTCTGGAAAGAGACCTGTCGGAGGAGATACTCACAGTATTTACCATAAACGAAGTTCCGATGCAGTACGACCTCGCAAAGGAAGGGAGTGTAATTGGCAAGATAATCAGTATTCTCCTTCCTTTCTTCATAATTATCTACCTTTTTGTAAATTCCATGAAAGTAGGGCTTGATACGGTCGCCGGTGAAAAGGAGAGGGGAACCCTGGCTGTGATCCTGGTTAATCAGGTCAGCAGGCTATCCATAGTTATGGGTAAGATGATGTCCGTGATGATAGCCGCAATTGTAGGAGCAGCAAGTTCAGTGATCGGTCTTATCATCGGATCAAAATATTTCATGGGAATGTTCGGTGCGTCGGGTGAGGCCATCGCGAGCTACAGTATGAGCTCAATTCATATCCTCCAGTTTGCCATCGTTATTATCCCCCTGGCTGTTCTGGTGGCCAGCATGGTTCTTATCGTATCAACTTTCGCGAGGAATACAAAAGAGGGGCAGGGGATGATCATGCCCGTATACTTTGTAGTCATGATCATGGGAATGGCAACCATGCAGACCGGAGACGTGGCTCCGAAGTGGATGCTTTCAACTCCCATTATCAATTCTCTGCTTGTTCTTAAGAATATATTCATGCAAAGCGAGAGTTGGAACAGCATTATAACTGCGTCTCTGACAAGTGTTGTATTTGCAGCACTTCTGATATATCTGACACTGAGGATGTTCAGCAGCGAAAAGATACTTTTCAGGATCTAGTGGAAAAATTGATTGGTTAGTTCTATGTCCCTTTCTGTTCTCCCAATTCTAGTTTTATATCATTCGAGATCGGACCGACTATGGGAGCCTTCGTTCCGGTACGGTAGACTTATCAGCATAATTCAACCTCATTAACTTAAGCAGGACTTTGGATCGATTTAACCAGTTCGTTCTTATTCCGAGCAGGATATTCAGGTACCTTGTGATTGCAAAAATCCTCTTTCTGGTTTCCTGTAAATCGTATCAGATCATAAAACATCAATATACATATGCAGTGATATCCCTGTATCAGCCGGTGCTTGACAGGCATACCCCAATTCCACATCTAATGAACTGAATTACAGGAATCTCCGAATCTCCTGAGCGAAAGGGAAATACAGATGATCAAACTTGAAAGCCTGTATACAGTCATTGAGAGCAGCTTTGATTTTCTTCTGGTTGTTGACGCGAACGAGAAATTGGTCTACGTAAGTCCACTGCTTAAACGTACATGCGCACCGAAGAACTGCGATGTTTCCCGAACACATCTTAATGACATTCTTGACCAGGAATCCCTTCAATCGTTCCGAAATGCCATGGGGAAAATGCATGCAGGGGCAAGGGGCATTATTGCACTGTTTACCGCGCAGATAGATAAACCATACCCCATACCCATGAAGGTCGGATATATAGAAAGTGTTCATGGAGGTATCTATCTTTTCTATGGAGTCCAGGTTGATGCCCTGCGCAGGATCAGTAATGAGGAGAAGGAAGAACGGGTAAAGGAACTCTCCTGCCTTTATGCTGTCGCAGAATGGATAGAAGTATCAGCCTCTATTAAGGAGTTCTTTACAAAACTGCCCGAATATCTCTCACGGGGCATGCGTTCACCTGACGAAGCAGTTGTGTACTCCGTATTCCAGGGAGAAGAGTACGGTCAGAAGCCATCCGAAGATAATCATATCAGTGTAGATCTTATTATCAGCGGAGAACATAAGGGCGAGATACGGGTGGGATATATCAGTGGAACCCATGAGCTTCTTCCCGAAGAGCAGAAGATGCTCAGCGAAATCGGAAGAACGCTGAGTCTTGCCCTGGAGCGTAAGGAGCTTTCCGAAAGAATGATTCTCGAGCAGGAGGAAGAGGAAGAGCTTAAAAGACGCCTGAATGAACTGGAAACGAAAATCTATGAACGTGAAAGGGAGCTGGAGGAACAGAAACAGAAACTCAGCACTGCCGATTCTTACCTGGACAGGGCCAACAGAAGCTGGGAAGAGACGAGGCATCGCCTTGAAACCATGTTCAGGGCTATTCCCGGCGAGGTCATGCTTATCGACCTGAACAGGAATGTGGTCATGAGCAATCAGGATGATATTGAACCTGGTGATAAGTGCTTTAGAACATATTTCCACCGTGATACACCGTGCAGAGACTGCAGACTGGGCAAGATCAAGCGTGATAAGACACCCATAACGATTACAATCAGGGACGAGGACAGGTTCCTGGAAGTCCATACGCTTCCGGTATACAATCAGGAGGAAGAAGTCGATGGGATACTGGAGTTTTACAGGGATGTCACCCTTGAAAAAACCTACGAACAGCAGATACAGCAGGCGGATAAACTTGCTTCACTTGGGCAGCTGGTAAGCGGCATCGGTCACGAGATCAACAATCCGAACCAGTTCATAAGGGGTAATATCAAGATAATCAGACAGGCGATAACTGATATGCTGCCTATAGTTGATGCCTACGTGGAGGATCATCCCGATCTGAAGATCGCCCGTCTCAAGTACGATTTCTTCCGCGAACATATCCTGACCCTCGTAGATGATATGGCCCACGGTTCTGAACGGATAAAGGGAATAGTGGAAGGACTGAGGGGGTTCGCCAGAAAGGATGAGGGGCTTCTGGTAGATACGGTTGATGTTAATACTCTCCTTGAAGCAACAAAAAGGCTTGTTAAAAATGAGGTACACAAGCGTGCAGAGATAGAACTTGAACTGGGAAAGGACCTGGCGAAATTCACAGGGAACTCGCAGAAGATAGAACAGATTTTCGTTAATCTCATTGTAAACGCCGCGCAGTCCATTCCCGATGATAGAAAAGGCATTATCACTGTCCGAACGTACATGGACCAGTGTGATAATGTTGTGATAGAGATAGAGGATAACGGAAAGGGTATGGATGAAAAGACACAGAAGCAGATATTCGATCCGTTCTTCACAACAAAGAGGGCAAAGGGCGGTACAGGTCTTGGTCTTGCAATAGCCTTTCGGATCGCTGAGGAGCACAGTGGAAGCATTTCCGTGAGCAGCAGACCCGGGATCGGGACTAAATTTACAATCAGGATTCCCATCAGGGGGGATGCTGCAGAAGCAGGTAAGGTGAGCAATTGAAAAGAATACTCATTGTAGACGACGATGTTGCTGTAACCAATTATTTCATGGTGTTTCTCATGCAGACGGAGGTGTTTGAAACTACTGTGATCAACGATTCAAGAAAGGTGGAAGAACTCCTTGAGGCAGAACATTTCGATGTGATAATGCTGGATCTCGATATGCCCAATGTCAGCGGTATGGACATACTTGGGATGATGAACACGAAAGGCATTAACATACCTGTTGTCATACTGACCGGAGTTAACGATGTTGACCTGGCGGTAAAAAGCATGAAGAGGGGCGCTTTTGACTACCTGACAAAGCCGGTTGATGATGAATACCTTCTGGAAGTCCTTAACAATGCTATTGAGCACGGAGTTCTCAACAGCACAATTAACATGCTGTCCGAGGCTCCGTCCAGAGAGGATCTGGACAATAAGGCTGCTTTTGAGCATCTGCCTACTCGGGATACTGCGATAATTCTTCTGTTCCGCCAGGCTGAGCAGATGGCCGAGGGGGACCTGAGCATATTCATTTGGGGCGAAAGGGGTACAGGTAAGGAATCCCTGGCAAGAGCAATTCATAATTCGTCTCCAAGAGTTAATAAACCCTTTATCGCTGTAGACAGTGCTTCCCACTCCCCGGAAGAATTCTCATCGGAGCTGTTCGGCAGGGTCAGGGACTGGAGCGGGAAGAGCAAGGAGATGTCAGGTTTTCTGGAAACCGCTTCGGAAGGTACTTTATTTATTGACAATATCGATAATATGAGTTTACCCGTTCAGGTCAGACTGAAAAGGGTCATACAGACAAACGAGTATTACAGAAACAATTCCACTGAAATTCTGAAGTGTAATGTAAGGTTCATCGTTGCTTCCACACATGACCTGACAAGCTCCAGATATCGGGACTCTTTCTCCAGGGATCTTCTCTACCATCTTATGGTGAACTCCATACGTATTCCTCCATTGAGGGACAGGGCTGATGATATACCCCTCATTGCCGAGTACTTCCTGAAGGAGGAAGTGGAGAGGACTGGAAGGAAAATTATCGGGTTCTCGGATGAACTTCTTGAGCTTCTAAAGCAGTACAATTATCCCGATAATGTTCAGGAACTGAAAAACATCATAGCCTGCGCATTGGTGAACACTGATGGTGAAATATTAAACAAAGAGTCTCTTTCACCTTACGTCCGTGAGAGAATAATTCCAGGCGAGAAGTCGGGTGATTTCATTCCTATGAAACT
Organism: Candidatus Aegiribacteria sp.; assembly: GCA_030613065.1. GTDB lineage: Bacteria > Fermentibacterota > Fermentibacteria > Fermentibacterales > JCC-6 > Aegiribacteria. The sequence continues at coordinate 25,403 of JAUWMQ010000015.1, forward strand.
ACATGACAAGATTATCGATCAAGTGATCGAAACCATGGAGTACTGCGGCGGAGAAAAGAAGGATGCCGCAAGGTTGCTTGATATAGATATGGAAAGGCTGGATAAGCTGATAGAAGACGCCAAGTGATTAACTTAAAAAGAGTGATGTCTCCCATGCTTGAGACATCTGCTGATATAATTCGGAGAAATGAACCGGCAATTCTGCTGGCTATTCTGCTGTTTGCTCTCATTGTGCGTCTCCCCGTTATTATGCGGAATCCCATCCCTGCTGGAGATGGCGTAGCATCCAATCTGGAAGTAGCCGTTAACCTCAGGGAGGGATACGGCTTCTCTACCATGAGGAAGTGGACCCTCTACAGCGAGTCCATGGATGAATTAAGGCCTGAAGGCAACAGGCAGCCTGTGATGATACTGCTCATCCATGCCCTGTTCCTTATCACCGGGCCCGGATTCACCGCTGTACAGATATTGTCACTTCTGATAGGGTTATTCTGCCTGTTCATGTGCTGGCTCTGGGCCAGAAGATACTTCGGGAAACTACCCGCTATGTTTACTCTTCTGGTTCTATCTGTGACACCGCTTTTCGTCTGGTATTCAACTCAGCCTGACAGCCTTCTGCTTTTTACCGCTCTGTTTTTTGCCGTTCTGCTTGTTGCGGACAGAGAGACACTTTCATTCAGAAGAGTAATACTGCTGGGTATCCTGACCGGCCTCGGCTATCTGACAAGGACACAGGGAATGCTCCTGGTATTCTCGATCGGGTTCTGGATTCCATTAAGGGGAGGGGGAAAAAGGGTTCTCAAAACTCTTCTCTTCATTACTGTTTTTATCCTTATATGCATGCCATGGTTCATGCGCAACCTCAGTGTTTTCGGCTCTCCCACCTATACGCAGGGAGGGCAGTTCCTGCTGAACGAGAACCACTGGGCAGCATGGGAGGTCAGGGATACTCCGCCCGAGCCTCTGGATATGTTAAGGCATCAGGGGCCCGGCGCGGTTGCGGCATATCTGGTAAAGGGAACTCTGAGAGTTCTCGAGCCCGTCACTACTGGGTCTCTTCACAGAGGTGAGTGTTTTGGACAGCCATCCCTTGTCGGTTTTGCAATACTTGCCCTTCTGGCCCTCAGATCGAAGGGTCTGCGAAGAAAAATGATACTGCCTGTTATGGCAGCAATTCCTCCGTTGGCCGCACTGGTGCTTCATGAACACAGCAGCAGGTATCTTGCCTTTTTCATAGTGATAATCACCGCTCTGGGTTCTGCCGGACTGCTGTCATTTAGCAGGCTTGCCGGAAAGAGGATTGCCGCTGCTGCAGGTGTGCTGCTGCTTCTGCCGTTTGTTTACCCGCTGGGCCGAGTATTTTCAGAGAACTCTGTTGAGAGAGCATTGGAAGTGCAGGAGGTTTCACGGTGGCTTGAAGCGAATACCGGAACCGAAGACTGGGTTGTCACATATCCCAATGTGGAACTGCTTATCTGGCAGTACAGGCGGCCCACACTGACTATGCCCAACGATTACGAGATGCTTCTGTGGCCATGCCTTGAAGAACATGGAGTGAGGTATATAGTCGTTGATAATTATCTTCCAGTGCTCAGACCGCATCTTTTAAATCGGTGGAGAAGAACTCCCGATGGCAGCGGATGGCAGTTGAACGATCCACCCGGTTTTCTGAGGGAAGTTTACCGAAGTGAATCCGGCAAATCCATTGTATACGAGATGGCGGATCACGTTCCTGAAGGATTCATGCACATTGACAGCCTTCCAAGGGACAACCTGCGGGCACTTCCACCCGCCGGGATTCCCTGGTAAACAGCCTGCCTTTTAATCCAGGATTGTGAATTTAACTGTTTCAGCTCCCCATGGACCTGATGCTGCCAGAATGTATACTCCGTTTCCGGTGTTTCCCGGAACCCAGCCAAGCTGGCAGGAACCAGGATAGAATTCCATGTTGGCAACCGTCTCAAGAAGGTGCCCCGAGATACTGTAGATGGATACATTAATCCTGCAACTCCGCATAACCTCCAGATTGATAACCAGATAATCCGAAACAGGATTTGAGGGGCAGGAGAGGGCCAGAACAGGGGTTTCATCGTGCGGTACCTCACCCTCAATGGACAGCTGTCCTTCGCCTATGTCAAGTATGACCCCCTCTATGATGTTCATATTGTATGGCATTCCTGACAGCGGGAACTGATACCAGCCGTTGTAACCTCCGCCCCAGCCGAAATTCAGGTGGTAGAATTCATCTGTATTGTAACCATCAACTATCACGTTATGGCCGACCGTCGCCGGTACTCCGTCCACAATCGCCAGATGAGCCGGCATGGCGTTCATCATGTTATACGAAAGCTTTTCGTACAGACTGTCGGAAGATGCATCGAGAAGGCTGCAGTCCGTGAAGCTGAACTTCAGGTATGCATCGTAGGCCTGGTCAACCCCGAAAGTGCCGGAACCGGTTGAGGTATAGACCTGTTTGCATGCCCCTCCGCAGGCATATACCAGCGCGGCTTTGTCAGAATCAGTAAGCGTCTCGTGGTTTATATAATGACTTTCCAGAGAGTCCATCAATACGTTTAACTCCGGCCATGAGGGGAAATCATGTGCCACAAAATCATCGTCTATCCAGTAGAACTCATGGTAATTATGGTAGTAGTCATCAGCGTCACTGAATTGTGTACCGTTTGTTGTCTCTTCAAAATTCAGAATTGATGCCATGGCAACCGCCGGACAACCCGCAACACTCCTGGAACCTGAAATATTATCCATAGGGCAGTAATTGTTGTAAGGTGCTCCCTGAGTCCAGTTTTCCATGAGCCATCCTTCTGTGGGCGTTGTACCCGCAGGGGGCCACTGTTCCGTAAGCTGGTCGGATAGCAGTACATACTCATCCGAGGAATACTCTTCCCACCAGGAACGATGCACCTGAAGCAGCTCCGGAGGGGAGACATCCAGGAATGACAGTCTCAGTTCGATATCCCTTCTTATCATGTCGAGAAGGATGCTTTTTTCCTCGGCATCTATCCTGCAGTTATCAGTATAAGAGTAAGCTATTATCGGAGGCAGTTCGGTATCTGCTGATGTTACTATGTATCCGACGGGATTTAGTTCGAAAACGTAAGCCAGTGACAGTTGATCCTGAGTGTTTTCAAGGACGCTGCAGCTGAGTATCGACCAGGACAGATTCCGTCCATCACGGGCAAGTCTGGCCTCCGCAACGCTCTCTGCCCCGAATTGATCTACCGGCATTGCGGTTAGAGTGCCTGAGAGAAACGCGAAAATGGATATGAATACAATTGATAGCTTCATTATATCCTCCTGCACATAATCAGTTTTGAATATTTCGGATGGAATATATAGAAAAGTGATCCTCAGATAAAATGGAAGGATCACATGACCGATCTCAGGATTCTTGTACTGGTCTCGGAGCAGACATTATTCTGGACTCCGTGCGAAGAAGTTTCTTCCTTTCAGAATCAGCATCAGAAATCTGTAGAAAACAGTCACAAGTCTTGATCTCCTGTAGAAGAGAAGTTTCATGTCTTTTTCACACACGGGTAGCATGTCTGTTTGAGGTTTGATGCGTCCCTCTGAGAGTGCTGTTCTATACACTGTGGTACCAGGGAGAATTCGGATATGGTTTAAAAGCTCGATCTTTGCTCTGTTACCCAGAGTAAGTCTGATCTTCGTGCAGAAAAGCAACTTTCTAAAGAATGAAACCACTGTTTCACCTGGATGATTTATAAGAAAATTGTAAGTGATAGTACTTGTAGTAAGCCCCCGGGCCAACTTCAGACTGTTACGGATCTCCTTTGTGGTAAGTTGTTTATTAAGGGCATTGAGTCCCTTTGAACCGTACGCATCCGGGGAGAGTTCGAATTTGACGCAACCGGCCTTTTCACACAGACTGATAAACTCTTTGTTCATAAAACGAGGATTGAACCAGGCGATCCATTTAATATGAACATCCCGGCGGAGAATCTCCCGGCATACTGCTTCTGAATGCTTCTGTGGTATGTTGAAAACAGGATCTACAAAGTGTACACATTCTATCTTCTCCCGGGCAATCTCTTCCATCTCATCCACAACCGCAGCAGGTTCACGGAGTCGGAGAAGCGAACCGGAGAGGTACGGATATATGCAGTAGCTGCATGACAGAATACAGCCTCTCTTTGATTGGATACCGATTCCTGCGGGACTGTGAATGTACCTATCAGCAGGTAAAAGGCTTCTATCCGGAGAACCAGCCTCTGCAAGGTTGGTATGGTCTCTTTTTCCCGTAAAAAGAACGCTTCCGTTTTTACGCAGATAGAGCCCTTTTACGGAATCGGGTCTGTCCAGATTGTCCAGAAGTTCTGGAAAAGTATTCTCGCCCTCCAGGAAAACACCGAAGTCAATACTGTTTGAGTGTTCCATAATCCTTTCCGGAAACATGGAGAAGGTTTGCCCTCCCACAATGATCCGGCCATGGAAACCTGCTTCTTCAATTATATTGAGTGTTTTTGTGAGGTTGTTAAGGCAGTAGGAAATAGAAAAATCCTCATCAGCAAAAATATCGGAATAACCGAATGAATCTGCGTTCCTTATGGAGATTCCCACAACATCAGGAGAAAAATCTGTTATTGCACTGGACAAATACTGCCATGGAGATTCCGATGTGCACAGATCAATAATTTGAACTGAGTGTTCCCTTGATATAGCGGTAGCAAGGTACACTAGACCCAGGGGGTAGACCGGGTCAGAAGTTGAAGCCTTCCCCGGTTGTGCCCAGTAGGACTGTATTAGAAGAACTCTATGCCTGCTGCTGCTTATGGTAATCTCCAATTCTGTTTTGAATCCATCTCGGAATGCTGTATGTGAAACTATAAAATACCACTACTCCTCCATAGCGGTCAATCAATGGAACTGTGGGAATAAGAAGTGTGATTTGTAACGGATTTGTATATCTCACCTCCAATCCTTGTATTCTGCAGGGAGCGATGGTTGCCACTCCCTGCAGAGATCAGGATCAGTTGATGATTGAACTGGAGAGGTTGTAAAGCAAGTGAACTGTACCGGTCGAATCGTTTATGTTAATTAGATATTGAACGAGACCGGTTCCACGTGAGAAGAACAGATCGAAATAGAAATCAGGTTCTGTGGAATCCGTGTCTCTGAGATTGGCGCAGTTTGTATATGTTCCGGCCGGTACTGTGACGCTTGCCGAAAGGGAGAGGACTGTTCTGGTAATTGTCGGCTCAGGGGTGTCCGGTATCCAGCTGTCACCAAGTATAACCGGCAGTTTGATGAGTAGTTCGTAATCGGTTGATGTTGTATCGTCGTACATTCTCCACTCGGTATCGGCATCATATGCATAGACTATGCTTGCATCGGTAGATGTAAACGATGTGTCCGGAGTGGTCATTATCGTGGTTGTGCTGTCCTGGAGCGTGTAAAGCTGAAAGCCCTGCTGATGAGTGGTTACTCCAAGGACTTCTGTAATGTTAGACCCGCTGATGGTAATGGTATCGGCAGTAGCTGTGATGTAATATCCGCTCAATGAATAGTTCCACTGATTGCCGACCGGGCCAGCGGTTACTATGGCTTCGGTAGCCTGATGCCTTTGCTGGCGGGTGTCTGGTTGATGAAACAGGGATGAGCAGAAAGATTGGATTTCGTGCATCGTAAACGCTAACCAACTTCAAGTATTGTAAGCGCATGGATACCGCATGACCGAATATTATCAGTAATTGAATAATATTCTGAATTCCTACTCGGAACGATCGTATTTTGATGCCTGTGAATTGTTTTACATATCAGAACTCAGGAGGAAAAATGTGAATATTACTAACATCGGACATTCAACAATATTAATAGAAGATAATGGTTTCAATATACTTACAGGTCCGTTTTTCTCATCAGACCTCTCAGGTTTGAAAAGAAAAACACTACCTTAACGCGATGGAAACGTATCTCCAGCTCGAACCTGACTCTCCGAAAAGAGCAGCGGTGGAAGAAGCGCTCGTTTAACTCAGAAGACACCCTGCCAGCAGGAAGATCCCGAAACATACCATAAGAACACCGCCAACAAGGTGAAGAACCAGATCAAGAATCCGAGCACGTTTCTGGTCTTCGAAGAAGCGGGATATACCGCGCCGGAAAAAGATACTCAGCAGTCCCAACCCGGAAAGAAACAGCCCCATCCCAAAAGACATGGCCAGAACAGCAAGGATACCGAGAAGCATGGCATCGGAGGTTACTGCAAAGATCATTATTGCGGATGCTCCGGGGCAGGGAATAAGACCGGAGAGGATAAGTCCCCCGAGGCCGGCAGCGGAGGCACTGGCCTGTTCACACTTACGGTAACCCCGCACACCCTGGTAAAGCATCCATGCCCCAAGGAGAACGACAATGCCGTAGGTAACAGGGAATAGAACAAGCTCCGCCTGATTAACAGATACCAGCAGGGACCGGGAGGCAACCCAGTAGAATCCGCCAACCAGAACGATAGCACTCCCCGCATGTGCAAGCGACAGAAGAAAACCCGCCAGAATACCCTTAGCGGGTTTAGCTTTTTCACCCATGAAGTAACCGATCACGAGCATCTTACGATGCCCGGGGCCTATGACATGAAGAAAACCGAAAACAAAGGATGCCCCCAGAAGTACAAAAAGGCTCCCCAAATCCCCTCTGTCCTTAACACTCTGCATAGTCCTGGAGATCGAGCGCTGCAGCGACCGCTGCAGGTCAATGCTGTATCTAAGCACAGGACCGATAATCCTGTTCGAGAGCAGCGCCGACTGTTCAGTTACCTGGCTCTGCTGCTGATTATCAGAAGTTCCTGAAAGGAAGGGATTACCCTGGCTCAACACCAATGACGGGATAAACAGTAGCAGAAAGACAGCGATGATGAAAACCTGAAATCGCATGAACCCTAGATTTCCGACATGGTAACAACAACCTGCTGCGGGTACGCCAGGCCGGTATAGCTCCTGCCATCCCTGGACACCGACACGGAACCTCCGTATAGAATTTCAATATTCTGATTCTCCACGATCTGATAAGACGCATCCTCGCTGCCGGGACCACTAAGTGTAATCGGAGAGTCAGAACAGTAGAGGATATCGCAGTAATAAGAGTGATCGTAAATCGCAACCGAGAAACATCCATCACAGACGGGCATATCGAAGGGCGTAAAGAACCGGTAAACCAGTGTCTGACCATCCATATAAACGGTAAAATCCTCTACCGCAGAAGGGGACAGTGTTGTACTACCCGTACTGACGTACGTGAAGTAATCAAAATCGGCAAGGTTCGAGAAAGCGTTCTCATACACCAATTCAACCTCAGACGAGCTGAAGCTGCCATTCCCGTTTGCATCCCAATCGTTCACAACAGATGCGGTGAACATCGGGTCGAAATACCAGGTTATCTCCAGACCATCAAGGCAATCTCCTGAGAGACGAACCTCGATCCGTGTATCGATAAACATATGCGGATGAGCATAAGAAGTAACAAAAGAACTCAACAGACAAATGGGACACAACCATCTACTAAACACGGGTTTGCTCCTCTTTTACTCCTGGGATAGCTCTTTACCATAAAGTTTGATAACGCACTTGGGACAGATACCGTTGGAGAATTTGGCGTCGGAGTGATCGGAGATGTAAGACTCGATCTGCTGCCAGTAACCCTCATCATCCCTGACTTTATTGCACGAAGAACAGATAGGAAGCAAACCCTGAAGTCTAGCAATAGGAATCTTGATTTCAAACCGTTCCGGGAATTCTCCCGAAAAAGCATATTTTTCCAAGTATAACCTCCGATTCCTGCCTGAAACTGAGCATACGACCTGAAACACCCGCAGTCAAACATTGTAAGAGAATCCCATGCGCATCATGCCGCATCCTGGTCCGCTGATCATACTTCCGCGCGTTAATTGACTTGAGTCGTTACCTGTTTGCTTCTCAGGCTGATAGTTGGAGTTTCCATGCTTTTGCCGGGAAAAGAAGAATCATGCTGTGGTTTCATATTACGTGAAGAACAGAATACAATGTACTTTCTGCACCAGGAGGAGTTGCTCTTCACTGTACTCCGGGCATAGTGCCGCACTCTGAGTTTTCTGATCATGGTTACCAATGGATCAACTTGATCGGATTCAACAACCTTCTTTTCCTCATCAGTCGAGAATTGCCAATATAGCTTGACAGCATCCAACGCTTGTCGGATCTGCCAATCATGTTTTCCTTCTTTACTAAGAGCATCTGAATAAGATGCTTCGTCCGGATGATTAAGATCCAGGTAATGCTTAACCCACCATATCATGTAAGGTAAGTGGCTATCACTCACCAACTCTTGGTTTTTGAGAGCATTTTCAAACTCCTCTAGTTTCGTCTGCAAGATAATCCTTCCTCAGTATATAAAGCTGCAGTATAACACCGCGTTTCCAATGTTAGTATACACCTGTTTACTATTTCGTGTCAATATACGTAACTTGACTCAGTATATACACCATGTTATCCTCATGCAAGATAACTAGTAAGCAAGGTTATACGGCAGCTGTAGAATCATTCGTTATGTGAATATAGGATTCGAAAGGAAATAATGCCTGAGTATTTCGAACTCAAAAGCAACCAAATTAGGCTGCGTCCAATTGTGCAAGCTGATCTGGCCGATTACGAACACTGGAATGATCCTGTTTCAAAAGCATTTGCCTATGATGGGCCATGGTACAAGAACGAAAGTTTGGATAGCCTTATTGAATTCCGAAAGAAGAAATTAGCTCAGGGCATAAGTCCTCCCTATCGATCTCTCGAAATCGATACCATTGACGGAAAGCATATTGGCTGGGTCAATGCTTACCACAATGATCGGGACCCCCATGCCACTGCAGTTGGTATTGGAATTCGGCTTGATGAATTATGGGGTAAGGGCATGGGTACTGAAGCATTGGCATTATGGATTGACTACCTGTTCAAAGAAATGAACTTGACCCGTATCGGTTTAACCACTTGGCAAGGCAATCCTATGATGCTAAGAGTTAGCGAAAAACTAGGTTTTGTTGAGGAGGCCAGAATTAGGAGAAGCTGTTTTGTCAAAGGACAGTTCTATGATCGTATATCAATGGGTATCTTGCGAGAGGAATGGGAATCTAACAGAGGTGAATTCCCGTATCTTGAACAAACCTGATGAAAACGATAATAGCCAATTGGCTACAGTAGAGCAACTTAAGGAATATGACACATAACAATCAAATTCAGTAGACCGATGTAGCCATGTTATAGACTGAGTTATTACCGGCTACTGATTTGAGGTTCTAAAACTCTCAGCACGCAATGTCGACGAGGATACTGAAAGAGTCTGTCAACATGAATCGAGAGGAACACTCATGAAA
>JAUWMQ010000026.1 GCA_030613065.1 Candidatus Aegiribacteria sp.
GCTTCCAGCATCGCTTCGAGGGGCAGAAGTCCGACCACTTCAGATCCTGTAACCCTTGCTCCAAGCTTCTCAGCTTCCTCCTTCACCGCCTCAAAGCCCATGTGCAGGGGAGTAACGGAAATATCGGTGAGATTCATTGTAACCTGGGCAGTATCGTACTCCTCTATGTACCAGCCCGTTGCCTTGCAGTACTGCAACGTACCGGGTTGATTTACTTTGTTACCGTTTTCATCACGAATGAATTTCCAGTCGCTGTCACGAAGAAATCTGCCGGTATCTCTAATGGTAAGGCCGATATCCCTGGCTACACCGGGATCTTTTGTGTTCAGGTTCACATTGTAAGCGATAAGGAAATTTCTGGCTCCTATTGTGCACACTCCAGTTTTTGCTGTGCTTTCATTCCATTCGTTAGGACCGAAATCCGGTTTCCATTCAGGCTTTCCAAGTTTGTCGGGAAGAGCTTCGTACTCTCCCTCGCGGATGTTGGGAAGCTTCTCCCATTCCGGCTTCGATGCAGCCTTCTCGTAAAGGTAAACCGGTATTCCAAGTTCTTCTCCAACACGTTTTCCCAGTTTCCGGGCGAGTTCAGCGCATTCCTCCATTGTTATACCGGAGACCGGCACGAAGGGGCATACATCTGTAGCGCCGTGTCTGGGATGCTCTCCGGCCTGTGTGCGCATGTCGATAAGCTCACCGGCCTTCATAATAAGCCGGAAACATGCTTCCATTACCGGTTCGGGACTTCCGGCGATGGTGATAACGGTCCTGTTCGTTGCAGCGCCCGGATCAACATCAAGAACCCTGCAGCCTGCAACTGAAGACGCGGCCTTTACAACTTCATCGATCAATTCTTTATTCTGCCCCTCCGAAATATTCGGAACAGCTTCGACTATTTTCCTGAACATGTAATCCTCCTGATGAGAATGAAGGTATTTCTGAGAACGTAAATTTCCTGTAGATTCAAGTATCAAAGCTAGGAAAAGGTACTCTGGAAGTCAACGAGTTATGATCGGGGAATTCATGTTGTACGGAGTTGTTGAAGGGTTCTACGGCAGGCCCTATACTGCCCGTCAGAGAGGTATTCTGATTGAATATCTGTCACTGATTGATAAAGCTGCTTACGTCTACGCACCAAAGAATGATCCTTTCCACAGGCTCAGGTGGAGGGAAGATTATCCGGCAGAGATCTGGTCGCAATTCGCGGAAACTATTGATACAGCAGCGGGAGCAGGGCTTGAGTTCGTGTTCGGCATAAGTCCATGGCAATTCAGGAGCGGGGATTGCGATTATCTGAGAAGAAAGGCTGAAATAGCCCTGGATGCCGGCGCCCGGGGGATAGCGGTACTCTTTGATGACATTCCTGAAAAAGCAGACGCTTCACTTGCGCTGCGTCAGCTCAAGCTGGCCAGGGAAGCTCTAAAGGGGTTTGACTGCATGATATACCTCTGCCCTTCTATTTACTGCATGGAACTCCTTGATAGATATGATGGCGGTGAATACCTCTCCGCATGGAGGGACAGTGTACCCCGCAGCTGGAAATCTTTCTGGACAGGGAATGGTGTAATATCCCGAGAGCTTGATGAAAACATCATGGCCGAAGCACGGGAGTTGCTTGGCGGCAAACCGGTGATCTGGGATAACCTTCTGGCTGATGATTACTGCCTGAGAAGGATATACCTCGCTACCCTGCGGGACAGGATACCTGAAGGGTACACATACTTCCTCAACCCTTCATCATGTTTTCCAGTGGCTCTTCATGCTGTCTATATGCTGTTGCAGGCATTAGAGGTCAGTTGCGGCTTTCCTTCTGAGCTTGGGGATATGCCTGAGGCCTGGAATATTCTCAGCGGGTTTCACTATCTTCCCTGGTACCCGGATGAAGAAACTGAATCCCTCCTCACTGAATTGAAAGATGCTGTTTCCGGAGGCCCTTCAGAACAACTGATAGACAAACTCAGCTATATGTCAGTAATTCTGGCCAGGTTCATTGATTCGCTGGAAGGAATCGAGGAGGGTTTTGAGCTGATGCCTTACGTCATGGATGTAAAGAAAACCCTCGGCTGGTGGGAAGATGTTCTTAAGTTATCCTCCCGGTCTGAAAGAATCTCAAGGTTAAGATATCTCATGTTTCAAAGGCTTCCCTTTGATCATCCACTCGCAATGATTACAGCGGAGCTTATTACGAACGATGGAAAAGGGGAACAATGAATATCCAGCTGGCTGGATACAACACCGATATACAGAACGGGGGTAATACCCCTGAAACACTATCAGCATCCTATGCGCGAATCAGCCGGGATCCCAGGCCGATAAACGTACTCCGGAAGGAAGCGGCCGCGGAAGTGGAGAAAGCCCGGGAATCCAACAGATGTATCATCTTCGAGTACGGTCACGGCTCAGTTGCAGAGCATGCCGTATTCAATTTCGATATTCTTGATGTCTCCAGACTTGCCGCAGAGGAACTTCAGAGTTTCCGCCTGGCAAGTTTTACAGAAAAATCACAAAGGTACATCCGCATTGGTGAAGATCTGGTGGTGCCTCCCGAGCTGGACGGTGACGCAGAAGGGAATTTTCGCGAAGGAGCCTCGGAACTTTTTCAGATCTATAACAGGATCTACGACGGCCTTCGCAGCAGCGGCCTGAATAAGGAGGTTGCGAAGGAGGACGCAAGGTACGTACTTCCTCTTGCCACTTCCTGCCAGATGGGTATGACTGTCAATGCCAGAGAACTTGAGCTTATGGTAAGAAGACTCTCATGCCATCCCTTTGCCGAAGTAAGAATGATTGCCGCCAGGCTTCTTGAACTGGCAATGGAAGCGGCACCTTCGCTGTTCCTGTTTCTTGAGCCCACAGCCATGGACATGTTCGCTCATTCCATGTCTCCGGTCGAATCCAGGTCAGCAGAATCCGTTATCCTCGTGGATTGTGATGATGATTCAAAGGTAGGATCACTGCTTATTCAATGGAACAGCGGCAAGTCCCTTGAATCCGCCGGGAAGGCGTGGTCTGAACTTGACGTTCAGAGCAGGGAGGAGCTTTTCGCAGATGCTCTGTCCGGACTTGGCATCCATGATACTCTCCCCAGAATCTGGGAATTTTTCAGGGCTGAATTTCAGCTGGTTATTTCGGCAACAGCGTTCGCCCAGTTGAAAAGGCACCGCATCTGCAGCAGGCTGGTCTCGGTTTACGATCCGCTTCTAGGGGTAACGGTTCCCTCCAGTATTTCTGATGCCGGCCTCAAGCAGGATTTCATGCAGGGTATGCGCACAGGAGAAATAACCGCTGGTACACTCGGGGAGCTGTATCCCTATATGCTGACAAATGCCCACAGGAGAAGGGTAGTTCTCAGCATGAATGGTCGGGAACTCTACCATTATTCAAGGTTAAGGGAAGATGTCCACGCCCAATGGGATATCAGAGATATTGCTCACAGGATGCTGTCTGTCCTGAAAGAGAAGGCGCCACTTACATTCATGCTCACCGGCGGAAAATCCGAAGTATCCGATCTGTTCAGTTGAAAGGGTTATCAGAGGGTTATCTCCATTATTTTCGGTCTTCCCAGCAGTGACCCGGATACAGGTATTATTTTCAGGAGAACCTGGCCTGGCCTGTCGTCCATGTCCATATCGTAATGCCAGATGAGTACACCTTCGTAGTTGCTGCTGGACCTGCTGAAGATATCTCCGGCGACAGTCGCATCCTGCCATGTTTCACCGTTATCCATGCTGTAAGCGACCTGCAGATCAATGGTTCGATGTCGAGTATCAGTCAGCTCATAGGATATGGTAACAGTACTGTTTTCCAGGGAAGTATTACTTACAGCTGACTGCATTACCGAAGGTATTCTGGAATTGTCGATCGAGAGCGGACCTGCGGCATCGGAAAACACAGTATCCTCATCAACGGCGCCAAGCCTTATTCTAAGTTCCATCGGCTCAATTCCCGGAAGGTCTTCCGATGAGTTCCAGGTTACAGTCGATGTGTACGAAGAAGGCAGATAATGTTCATTTGCGTTAAGGCCTGCTGCAGGTATCCATATGGATGAACCCTCAAGTTTGTACTGCAGCACCAGAGATATTTCATCCTCTTCCGGGTCGGATATCCGGAAAGAGATTGGTACGGAACCGTCAAAGGCTTCCCAGTTGCCCGGAGATGTAATTGAAATTGAGGGAATTCTGTTATTATCCACATGGAACGGGGAAGATGCCAGTGCTATTTCCGTATCGAGGGCGCTGGGAACTGCTCTGAATTTAATCTGATAACCATCGAACCCTGGTATGTCCACTTCAGATTCCCAGATAATATCGTACTGGTAAGTGCTTGCAGTTGGAATGGAAATCTCAAGTACCGTAGCGGTTCTCCAGGTTCTTCCTGCATCGGGCGAGAATTCGTACTGAACATCAAGCGGATTCTCATCAGCGTTGGATAGCCTTACTCCAAGAGTGACCCTGCCTGAAACTTCTTCATCCGGTGCGATTATCTGACCGCAAAGAAGCCTTTCGGTATCAAAATTGAGATTATCGAGCACGCTCCATGGACCAGGGTCTGCATCCGCGGCTCTTACTCTCAGAGCAAGATATTCTGCATCTGAATAGCCGATGTCGTTCAGAGCGTTCCACCTGAATGGTTCACCGTAGAACCATGAAGGAATCTCGAAGGTGCTGCCTGTGAGATGGGCGTTGTTCCAGGTAACCTGACAATCGATTGAATACTGCGCCTGCAGCTGAATTATGTCGCTCTCCGGATCCTCAACAGCATATTGCAGAAGATACCGTCCGTCCGATTCCTTCTCCGATGCAAAAAGGTATAATGTAGGAGGGGTATTGTTATCCATATGGAAAATATTGGACAGACCGCTGACACCAGGGCCGTCGGGACAGTAAGGTGTAACCTTGAGAGCGCACTGTGCTATATCCTGCCCTGGAAGCTCTTCATCGCTGAACCAGATGATGCTGGTGCCGTTATCGCGAAAACTGCTGGTTTCGTTCCATGAATAACCTCCGTCGGTCGAATACGCAAGGGAAATGCCTGATACATTGCTTCCGTTTACCTCATAGGACAAGGTTACACCACCAGACGCTTCGGAAGTAACAGTCCCGGTCTGGCAAACTGGAAGGTAGGATACTCCGTAACTTCCGGAATTGGATTCATCGCATAGCATCTGTGGCCATGAACCGGTGGTGGCAGTGATGCTGGATAACTCGAAGGCGGCGAGTCTGCCTGATCTGCCCAGAACAACCAGCTCCTGATCTCCATCGCCGTCGATATCCCCTGCGGCCGGGGTTTTGGATATCGGCTGGCCAAAATCAAAGGGAAAACCATCAATGTTTTTTCCATATGCATTCCAGGCGTACACATACCCCGCGTCGGATCCAACTATAACACCGAACCCATCGCTGGTTCTGGTTATTATCGGTGATGTCGGAAGACCGCTCGTAAAGTTCGGCCAGCGCCATGTTCCGGAAATTCTTCCGCTGCCGTTGATCAGTGTTACCGAACTGTCCATGCTTGATACCGCAAGCTGAAGCCCCGTAATGTCCGGGTCAAGATGACCGATGGCCACAGCTCCCCGGGCGGACCTGTTATCAAGAAAGAAAGGCCACCCTTCAATTCTGCCGCCGCTGGAGCTAACTACGTAGAGCCTGTCATTGTATGTAGCGAAGACAATATCTCCAAGACCATTGGCATCAATATCAGCGGTTACGGGAATACTTCCGGAGGAGTACCCTATGTTGATGGGCCATCCGGGAAGGATCGATCCTTCGAATGACAGAACAAATACTCTTGTAGTTACCAGCGCGCATACAAGCCCGCATCCCGAATTACCTCCGAGAGAGAGTTGAGATGGCTGCCATTGCAGTTTTGCTGGGAGTTCCACAGGCCAGCCGGGTAAAGGACTGCCATGAATATCGAGAAGATGAACCCTGGAATCGGCGGAACCGAATGAGATCTCGGGACAGGAATCATCATTCAGATCCACTGCCGAAATACCCGTTATTATGCCCGGACCTGCAAATACGGGCCAGCCCGGTTGCTCTACCCCGCTGTGATCGACCATATGAACGTAACCGGCGTTATCCGCGTATACTACAACGTTACCGGTAGCCGGGGTATAGAAAGCCGCCGGTCTTTTTGATACCCCCCGCTCGTGGGAAAGAGGGAATCCGTTTAGTACCTGACCTCGTCCCGTCCATGCTCCGAGCCCGAAATCCCCCAGGGCGATGAAAATATCCATTGTTCCCGCAGAGTTTTCAGCCAGAAGAGGGCTGCTTATGGGAGGGTAGCCAATATCTGTTTCCCATTCGGGTATTTGCAGAAGCAATGCTGCTGAAATGAGAATGAAAAATAGCACAATAACCTCCGTTTTATCCAATTCAGTTCTACTTTATATAATACATTTTATAAAATGGTAATAGTCACTGCTTGAAGGCAACGCTGAATTCCCGTTTTTCGACTATTATGAATGATGTCAGTGGAGGTTGACTATTGTACAGATGTAACCCATAATAATGTTTATGGTAAATGGATATTATCAATAGTTCGAGTGTGGGGTTCAGGGAATGGAGAAATTATGAAGTACTTTATTATTTCTGGTCTGTTTTTACTGCCTGTGCTTGTACAGGCCGGTTCTCTTCCTTTTTCTCGTTCCGGTGTTCTGGACTGTCCGGACGCGTATGTACTGCAGCATACCGAAATAGAAGTGCAACTGGCAGCCGCTGCATACTCCGTTGAAGATTCCATAGGCGCTTCCAACAGCGAGTTCATGATTACCGCTCACCTTGACATAGGATTGTTTCGCTATGGTCAGATAGGAGTGTCGTTCCTCGGTGACGGCGGAATCGTGGGGAATGTAAAATTTGCTGTGCTGCATGAGGGAATTGCGGTTCCAGCGTTCGCGATCGGACTTGAGAATATTTCAGGAGAAAAATACGTTGACTGTTTTAAAATAGATTCCGCAGGTGTAGAGCAGTTCTACCCATACGATCATGCTCAGAACTGGTCAGCGTACGGAGTGGCTTCAAAAGATCTCAGGTATGTTATGGGTATTCCCGTTACTATTAACCTGGGTATAGGCATAGGACGCTTCGTGGGGATAGCGGGTTCTGGGGGTGCGATGGGTATCGGAAGCTCTGTGGCAAATGGACTTTTCGGGTCAATCGTCTACCATCCCACAGAAGCGATCACTGTTGCCCTCGAACAGGATGGACGCGATTTTAACCTGGGGGCATCGTACGATGTCAATGATTTCATTACTCTTCAGATGGCGTGGGCCGAATTCGAGCAGGCGATATTTCCATCTGAAGGTCAGAACAGGACCGATATCATGCAGAACTCAAAGGTATCGATTGGAATTCGGTCAAGATTCGGACCCATATTCGGTTCTGGACAGATCGCTCTTGAGCGTGAACAACAGCGAATTGAAAGAGCAAGAGACCGCCTTAGTGAACTTGAAGAGCGAAGAAGAGCTGCAGAATCTGAACTTCAGAGACTTCGTGATCTTCTTGAAAACCACTGAAGAAACGATCCGTTGATATGATACTCCGTTCTTTACTGTTTGTATTTGTCTGTTTTGCTGCAGCATTCGCTCAGTCTGAGAATGATTCGCTCGAAGTATCTGAACCTGCTGACATATTAGAAACTACAAGCATACTCCTGGATAGGGCTGCTGCTGAGCTGGCTGAACTGGAAACCCAGATAGCCAGGGAAGAGGAACGATTTGGACGTATACAGACCGAGCTGATCCAGCTGCGAAGACACCACGCTATTCTTGCCAGTGCTGAAAGTGCTTTTCTTCTTGGTGAAGAGCTCTACACATCAGGTTCGATCGTCTGGGCAAGAGACGCATTTGAATCCGTGATTAAAAACTTTCCAAATTCCATTTACAACACTGATGCCCTCTTCAGACTTGAACTTATCTCCTTTGAACTCCAGGATTTTGATGAAGCTCTTGTGTACTTTAACAGATTGATAGAAGTCGAACCAGCCTTTGAATTCATCGACCTGGCGTACATTGCAGCGGGTCTGTCAACGTACAACCAGGGGGATTTTTCTGGATCAAGAGTGTTCTTTAACAACATACTTCCTTCAAGTGAGTATTTCGCATTGTCAGAATACCTGAAAGCTGTATCCTATGTTGAAGAAGGTGACTTTGATGCAGCCATGGAAGCTCTCCAGGGGATAATCGATGGTTCTGGTGCCTCCTCAGGAGATGCTGACATAGCGGACAGAGTCAGGATCGCCATGGCTCAGATACTGGTTGATGAAAAGAAGGATTACGAATCCGCCCTGGAATACTATTCCAGGGTATCACCATTCAGTTCCTATTACGATATTGCCATGCTTGGAAAAGTGTGGACAATGATGCGTCTTGAAGAATATCAGGATGCATACAACCTTGCGGAAGTAGTAATGGAGGATGTCCCGAATTCGGAACTCATTTCGGAATTTGAACTCGCCCAGGCGAATTGTGCCCTTGGTGCTGAAAATCTGGATATTGCCATCAGGATGTACGAAGACCTGCTTGCCAGGTACACTGAAACGACAGACTACTACGACCTTTTCCTGTCTGGATCATCCCTTACAAACGAGGAGTTCGATCTAGAACGGGAGCGCCTCGACAGGATAAGGCTGGGTCTTGTTGAGCTCAAGGAGGAAGCGTATACCCAGGGTGATATGGGGCTTGTCGAGATGATCACGAACGAAGAAGCTACACTGCGGGAACTTTTCACTGAAATCAGTTATCTCGAGACGATTCTTTCACTGCCGGTTGAAATGGATACAGAGGATATGGAACATCAGCTGGGTATTCTTATCCGGCAGAGCAGAAGCAATATAGATATCCTTACCCTTGCAGCAGGAGAAGTTCATGAACTGACGGAAATCACTGGAACCGAGCATGACCGGCAGGACCTTGCCGATGTTGAAAGGGAGATTGAAAGGATAAGGCTTTCACTTCAGGACCTTGCAGCCAAGTTTGAGGGAGGCATGACTTCGGAACACGATTGGGTACACGAAACCCAGTATGGAATAGCAGTGGCTACTTTCATGGAGCGTGAACTGAAACGTGATTCCGTTAGTTATCTTGGCGCATATTACAGAAACAGGATACAGGAAGCACTTGAAGAGGGAGATTCACTTGAGGCCACTGCCCTTGACAGCCTGAGGACCAGGGAGATCAACTCCCTTAACAGAAGAATAGATGCAGCCGCCATTGAATGTGCAGGGAATTTTGAGGAGTATCTTGCCAGCTACCCCGATTCAAGGTTCACAGCCGACATTCTTGTCAGGCTTGCTCAGCTATATTACGACATAGACAATCTGCAGCACAGCGAGCGGCAGGCAGCAGCTGGAATTGAAGAATACATACTGGAGGATTACTCCAGGTCGATAGAGCTTTATCAGCTGATCCATACGGAGTACTCCGGTAGTGAAGTGGAGGACATAGCCCTCTATTCCCTGGGATACTGCCTTGAATCCATGTCGGATTTCGAAGCAGCTGTTGAAAGTTACAGAGACCTGCTGCGGAACTATCCTGAAAGCGACCTTGCCGCCGAATGCAACATCCGCGTGGGGAATTTTTACTTCGATATACTTGAGTACGATTCCTCGCTGGTTTATTTCCAGAATATCGTTAACTATCCGGGCAGTAGTCCCAACCTCTTTCAGCACGGTCTTTACAAACTCGGCTGGACTCAGTACCTGATTAAGGATTTCAAGAGTTCCATTACTACATTTGCTTATCTGCTCAGAGATGACCAGGCCATAGACAGTCTGGGAATTCGCAGAAGAGGTGATATCAGGATTCTTAACGAAGCCCGGGAGTACATGGCCTACGATTTCCTTGAGATGCATGACATGTCCCCGGTTGCCATATCTGTCGCAGTCAGTTTCCTTGAAGAATTTGATGATTCGGTCACAACTGTTCAGGTTATTGCCAAGATGGCAGAGATATCTTCGGAAATGACCAACTGGGAAACAACAATAGAGGCCTACAGCGCTTTGCTTACTATAAACCCATTTTCTAATGAAGCCCCTATTTATCAACTGAAAATTGTACAGGCCTACGAAGAACTGGGTGAATTCGCCCTTGCTGCGAATTCGCGTGATCAACTCGTTTCCAATTATGGGGAAGACAGTGAATGGTACAGCAATGTTGGTGATGAATCGGCGTTAGCCCTGGCCGATTCCCTCCGGGGAGCTTCCTCAGAAGATGCGATACAGTACTATCTTGAGCAGACTGTTACCACCATGGAAGATCCCGTTACACTCAGGCAGGTTAATTTTGCGCTCATTGAAAGAATGGAGATTTATCTTCAGCAATACCCTGCTTCAAGTAAGGCTTACGAGTATCAGTTCCACCTCGGTGACGCATACTATCACACCGAGCAGTACATTAAGGCGGGGGACGTTTACTTCGAGGTTGCAATGGACAGCAGTTCCTTCCAGAGGCAGGAAGATGCTTTCAATAATGCGTTCTCATCATATCTGATCGCATACGAAGAAGTACCGGGAGTGGACAGCCTTTCTTTAAGAGCGAATATGCAGGAAACGGTACTGACCTTCGCTGATCTTTATCCGGCTGCAGAGAATGTCGCGTTCTTTTTATGGGCCGCAGCTCCAAAGTTCTACAACGCAGGTGAGTATGATGCCGCCAGGGAAATGTTTGGATTGATCTACAGTAACTATTCCGGTTCAGGTTACGAAGCGCGATCGGCCAAATTCATGGCTGACTCCTACCAGCAGGATGAGCTGTACGCCGAAGCAGAGGAATGGTATGGACTGGCATCGCAGGCTGCCGTTATCAGCGGAGAGGACCTTGGAGCTGACATTGAGGCTCTCGCTGCCTCATCCGCCTATAACGACGCAGCTTCACTTGCTGAAAGCGAGAACACCGAAGACCTCCTGGCCGCGGCGGCAAGATGGGAAGAGACAGCTCATGAGCACTTCGGAACTGCGGTAGCCCCCGTTGCGCTTTACGACGCTGCTGAAACCTACGGCAAAGCCGGATCAATCATTGATGCAGTACGGCTCTTCCAGGAACTTGCCGTTACTTATCCCACTTATGAAAATGCCCCGAACGGTCTGATAAGGGCTGCATACCTTCTCAGGGAGGACGGGCTGTTCGTAAGAGCTGCGCAGCTCTACCTTGAAGCTTACAATACCTTCCCCGGTGAACCTGATATGAACTCTGCTCTGGCCAGCGCAGCGAAGTGCTACGAAGATGGAGACAGACAGGATCTGGCGATAGGAGTTTACCAGCAGATTGCCTCTGAAGGCGCAGGAACTGCCGGCACAGTTATGGAAGCATACGCAAAAATTGGTGAATACAATTACGATATTGGGAATTACTCCACTGCCCGGACCAATCTTGAGAGCTGTATGACCATTTACGACCAGTACAATGATGGCCGGATAAAATACGCGGCCATGTCAGCCTTCCTGATTGGAGATATCTCCGCTGTGGATTACTACGCTCTGATGCATGTGAATAGTGAGAACGTGGAATACAAAACCCAGCTTTTCAACGGGGCTGTTGCGAACTATAACAGAACATTCTCATACCTCGATGATGATTACGTGTTCAGAGCAGTTCTGAAAATCGGCCAGCTCCAGGAGGATTACGCGAACGCCGTAGGTTTCATGAATCCGCCAGCTGGACTTTCACCGGAAGATGAGGAGGTTTTCTACAATACACTTATGGAAGCCTACGATACCATTATTCAGAGGGCCATGTCCACTTACGAAAATGGCCTGCAGCTTGCAGTATCCAATGGTATAAGAACCGACTATACCGATACCATTGCGGTTAACCTTGACCTGCTTCTTCCCGGATTAAGCACTGATGTCGGCTATACCGAGTCGGTTTTCGAAGACACAACTTCAACTGCAGACAGCACCTCTGCTGCGGATGGGGGGGGATTCATTCCGGAAACCGGAGATGATACCAGTGAATCCGGAACCACAGACGAAACACAGCTTCCCGATTCCGGTGAGATCCCTGCGGTTGTGCCCGATACTGATGAAGATGATGGAGGGGGGTGTTTCCTGTGGCCCTTCTAGTTAGTCCATTCAGACCTCCCTCTGCTGCCGGAAGTGTGATTCTTCTCTCAGTTCTTGTTCTCACGATAGCTGTTACGGCTGTATATGCCCAGACTGCGGTAGAAGGTTCTGAGGGAGCAAACTGGGTAGACGGAAGGCTCGTTCTTGAGGAGATAACCATCAGAGGTGAATTGAGGACTCCTCAGGCACTTTTCATGATGTTGAAGGCGACTCCGGATCTCAGTAACGTACTTCTTGAAAGAAGTTTTCTTGAGGATGTGATCAGACCCGTGTATCCAGGTGCATTCGCCGATGAACTGAGTCTTGGAGCGGGGCGTGTGATGATTACACTTCCTGCGTGGGTAAGATACGGTTCGGTCGCAGTACTTGGTGGTCTTTCAGGATATAGATATTATCAGGGTGACGATGAGCAGGGTCTGGTATTTGGAGTCATTGCCGGCCTTGATTTAATTGGCAATCTTATACTTGATCTGGTCGGTAATTGAAGCCAGACTGTTATTCGAGAGGAGATCATGCATGAGGCGGATAACAATTCTACTCTTACTTGGTGTTTCAATCATTCTGACGGGGGGTTCTCTGTTTGCTCAGCAACCTGCTGAAACTGATGTAGCCGCTGACAGTACAGCAGCCGATTCCATTGGTCTTGATTCAACATCCGTTCAAGAGGATACGGTTGCGACCGCTGACGTGGAAGAGCCGGTTGAACCGGACATTATAGCCGCCGCCGAGGTTGAAGCTGAGGAAATTGAAGAGGGAGGACTGTTCTCCAATATGGCCAATTTCTTCCGTAATGGCGGACCTGCAATGTGGGCTATTCTCATATTCCTTGCAGCCGGTATAGCGATAATAGTCGAAAGGTTTATTTTCCTTTTTGCTGTGGCCGATATGAAGCCCGAGAAATTCATGGGCAGGATAGCCGAATTCATAAGAAAGGGCAGTATCGAAGGCGCAATCGCCTCGTGCGCAGACAAGAATGCTCCACTTGCCCGCATAATTGAAGCCGCTCTTAGAAATTACAGAAATACTGAACGTGACATACAGAATGCCGTTGATGAGATGGCACTTGCTGAACTGCCCAGGCTCAATGCCCGGACGGGATATCTCGCAATGCTCGCAAACGTTTCAACAATGGTCGGTCTTCTTGGTACCATTTTCGGACTGATAGCCGCTTTCGAATCGGTTGCTGCAGCTGATCCTGCAGAAAAAAGTATAATGCTTGCAAACGGTATCTCAATGGCAATGAGTACAACTGCATTCGGATTGATATCAGCCATACCTCTTCTGATAGCTCACTCCTTCTTTACAGCTAAAACCGATAACCTGATCGACGACATAGACAGATATTCGGTCATGGTAATCAATATGCTCGCTCAGGCCAGAAAGGAAGGCTGATGGCACAAGCAGCAACTGGTAGAAGTCACAGAGTCAGACACTCACCGGAGCTTGATCTTCTCCCTGTAATGAACCTGTTCTGCGTGATAATACCATTCCTGCTTCTGAGTGCGTCATTTCTGGATATTACGATCATCGAGATGTCTCCAACTGAAGGTATCAGCACGGGAGCCGGAACTACAAGTCTGGCCCAGTCGGAGGAACAGCAGCTTCAGCCCAAGATAATTTTAACTAATGAGGAAATGTTCCTCGGCACGGTATTCGGAACCAGATCAATCAGCAGAGTGTTCCTGGAAGACAGGAACGGGGAAATGGTGAACAGATACGATTACGATGCCCTCTCTGAAGCTCTCGGAGATTTCAGGGAAGAGCTTGACGAGGCTTTTCCATCCATTCCCGTACACAAGATAACAATTCTTACGGTTGATGATGTCCGATACGATAACATTGTGAAGACAATAGATGTATGCGCTGATCATGATTTTAACCAGCCCGGTCTGCAGGTGGCAGCGTATAGCGTGCTTCAGAGACAGCTCGCTGCCGGAACAACAGGTGTATTACCATGAGCGCACCAACTAAACGTCATCTCCCACTTACCCTTGGATATAAGAAAAATAAGGCAAGTATCAGGGGCAAGGATAAAAAAGTAACACTGAACCTAACATCCATGATCGACATGTTCACTATTCTGGTGGTATTCCTGCTTAAAAGCTACAACGCTGAGGGACAAATTGTTACACTCAGTGACGCACTTACTCTGCCTGAATCAAGGTCTGACCATAAAATTGAGTTGAATCTTGAGATAATAGTGACGAATGAAGCAATCATCGTAGACGGAGAACCTATTGTATTCGTAGACGAGTCAGTTCTAAGTGAAGGCAATCCCATTCCTGTCCTTGTTGAAAGACTTTCTGATCATTTGGAATATACCAGGCTGATGCGTGGTACCATAGATGAGACGGAAATGAAGGTTAACATTCAGGGAGACGTTGCAACCAGGGCTATTCTTCTTCAGAGAGTCATGAGCAGCTGTGCCCAGGCAGGCTACGCCACCCAGAATCTTACCGTAATCAAGGTGGAAGGTGGTGATGATGAATTATGACTCCCGAAAATGTAGAGGAAAACAAAGTACTTGCGGTTGCCATTATGAGGGACGGCAAGGTTGTTAGCAAACTGATTCCCGGTAAGGAGCCTGTCAGGCTTGGCACAGGATACAATAACAATATTGTTGTCGAGGGGGAAAACCTGCCTGATAGCATGGTTTTTATTACTCCTGGCGAGGATGCCAAAACCTGGATTCTAAGGCTATCAGACAATATGGACGCGACAATCGAGTCGGGTGACGGAGCGATTCTGAAATTCACCGATCTCAGGGATCTGGACATTTTTCCGGTTGACGCTGAGGGTTATTACCTTCTCAATATTAAATACCTCGACCAGGGGCAGATCGAAGCTGGTTCTTTTCTGATTCATTTCGGATTCATCATTCCCATGAAGAAAGAGGCTAAACCGCAGGAGAAAAAAGAGAAGAAGCCGAAGGCATTAAAAGAAAAGAAGCCGGAGAAAGAAATAACCGATAACAGGGTCCTCAAGATTGCAATCGAGGGTCCTGACGTGAAACAGGAGTTTTTACCAAATGCAGGTTTGATGACAGTAGGCGAGGCAGAATACAATACAGTAACCGCGATGAATGCAGGCCTGCCCAGAATTCATACACTTCTTGAACCACACGGCAACAAGTATCTCCTGAAATTGATACCCGGGATAAAGGGCGGGGTGGAGGTCAAGGGAAGTGTCATACCCTTCCATACTCTGATTGAGCGCAACCTCATGCAGCAGGAGAAACCGGACGATTCCTACTCCTGGATCTTCGATAAGAATGTCAGCGGTGTCTTCACTCTTGGTGAAATTGAGGTCTTCTTCAGTTTCGTAGAACCTCCAAAAGTTGAGATAAATCCTGAACCCAAACCTGAGGTTCCCAGGAAGAAGTACATTGCTCCTGAATACAACTGGGAGGATTTCGCGACAAGACCTCATGATGGCCTGGCAATGAAGGGAAACCGTGAGGAATCCAACAGGATTGCCATAATTCTCGGACTTGGTCTTGCAATAGCCCTTCTGACAGGTGCGGTCTTTGACAGGTTCATTACGGTTGTCCACGAAACCAAGGAGCAGAGGCTTCGAAGTGCACCAACGGCTCGTGTGGCTACACTTGCCAGCCAGCCAAGCCGGGCCGAGGGGATCGGCGAGGAGATTGTAGCCGATATGAACATGAGTGAGGAAACGGTGGAAGTTGGTGCCGGAGGAGGTGGATCGGCCGGAAGCGGAGCTGCATCCAGCACTGTATCTGACGGTCAGGCCGCAGGTCAGGCCGTCCTTCAGAGTATCGGATTTGCTGCCTATGGAACTGGAAGTGCCGGTGGTTCTGCAGGTATCGCAACCGATTTGCAAACTGCTGCAGCAACAGGTGCCGGGCTTGCCTCCGGAGGTGCCGGAGAAGCAGTGATCGCCGGAGCTGGCGGAGGTGGTTCAGGGGGTATCAGCGGCCTTGTTGGATCTGGTGGCGGCCCCAGCGCAAATATAGAGGGAGTTTCCTCAAGTGATGTCGAGGCTGTTCACAGATCGGCGGATGTATCCTTCTCTACACATTCATCCAGCTCACAAATCGGTGTTCAGGGTCGGAGCATGAACGATATCCGTCGGAAGATCAACATGATCAATATGAGGGTGAAGCGTGCTTTCGAAGATCTTCTGAGAAACAATCCCGCGGCTGGTGGGACTATTAATGTCAGCTTTTCGATTACACCAAGCGGTTCCGTTGTTGGAATAAGCGTTTCGGCAGCGGGTAGTCTATCTTCGCTTGAACCGGTGGTCAGGGCTGCTGTACAGTCTCTGAATTTCGGGTCTTCCAGTGAACAGATTGAAAACATACCGATGAGCGTGCCTATGAACCTGGTACCACCCGAGTAACAATTAATTAGGCACGGTAAATAGGGACGGAGGTAATTAGATTTCTTAATTACCTCCGTCCCTATTTACCCCTCCGTCCCTAATTAATTAAGAAACCCCGGGCAAATGCCCGGGGTTCTACTTCTTTTCGAGGGTCGGAAGCTTCTAGTACATTCCGCCCATTCCACCCATTCCGCCGCCACCGGCAGGAGCTGGGGGCTCGGGCTCTGGTATTTCAGTAATTATGCACTCGGTTGTCAGCAGCAGGCTCGCAATACTTGCTGCATTCTGAAGAGCGGTTCTAGTAACCATAGTCGGATCGACTATGCCCTGCTCAAACATATCTCCGTATTCGTTGGTCTGAACGTTCAGACCGTGATTTATGCCCAGGCCTCTGACTTTCTCGACAACTATTGCACCTTCGAGTCCGGCGTTCAGGGCAAGCTGCCGAAGAGGTTCGGAGAGCGATTTTTTAACGATATCCACGCCTACAGCCTGGTCACCCTTAAACTTGAGACCTTTAAGTACTTTCTCGCAGCGGATCAGAGCGGTTCCTCCACCTGGAACGATACCCTCTTCAGCAGCGGCACGCGTAGCATGAAGAGCGTCTTCGACCCTGGCCTTCTTCTCCTTCATTTCGGTCTCGGTTGCGGCGCCGACGTTGATCCTTGCTACTCCGCCCGCGAGCTTGGCGAGGCGTTCCTGCAGTTTTTCTTTGTCGTAGTCGGAGGTTGTATCTTCAATCTGCTTGCGGATCTGTCCGATTCTGCCCTGGATATCGGCTGTCTCACCACCGCCGTCGATGATGATCGTATTATCCTTGTCTATGCGGACGCTGGCGGCTGTTCCAAGGTCATCAAGAGTAACGTTCTCAAGCTTGATACCAAGATCCTCGGTTATTGCTTTGCCTCCAGTAAGAATGGCTATATCACCAAGCATCGCCTTGCGGCGGTCTCCGTATCCGGGTGCCTTCACCGCGGCTACCTGAAGCATTCCCCTCATCTTGTTCACAACAAGTGTTGCGAGAGCTTCACCTTCAATGTCCTCAGCTATGATAAGAAGAGGCTTGCTGAGCTGTGCTACCTTCTCAAGAATGGGAAGGAGATCCTTCATACTGGATATCTTCTTCTCATGAATGAGGAAATAAGGCTTATCAAGAATGACTTCCATATTCTCAGCGTCGGTAACGAAGTATGGAGAGAGGTATCCTCTGTCGAACTGCATTCCCTCAACCACATCAAGGGTTGTCTCCATTGATTTGGCTTCCTCAACGGAAATGGTACCGTCTTTGCCGGCCTTGTCCATGGCTTCGGCGATAATGTCACCGATCATGTCATCATTGTTGGCTGAAATTGCAGCTACCTGCTTGATATTTTCCTTACCGGAAACATCGCGGGAGAGTGTTTTGAGTTCTTCAACCACTGCGCTTACTGCCGCATCGATGCCTCTCTTGAGGGACATAGGATTGGCTCCAGCGGTTACATTCTTCAACCCTTCCCGGTAAATAGCCTCTGCAAGAAGTGTTGCGGTTGTAGTACCGTCTCCGGCAACATCGCTGGTCTTGCTGGCAACTTCACGGATCAGCTGAGCACCGACATTCTCAAACTTGTCCGGGAGTTCGATTTCCTTTGCAACTGTTACGCCATCTTTTGTGATGGTCGGGCTTCCCCATTTTTTCTCTAGGAGAACATTCCTTCCCTTGGGGCCAAGGGTTACCTTGACGGCCCTGGAAAGCTTCTCAACCCCTGTTAGAATAGCGTGCCTTGCAGCCTGATCGTACTTAAGCTCTTTAGCTGGCATTCCCTTATTACCTCCTGGTTATTTGTTCAGTACGGCAAGGATATCATCCTCGCGTACAATAACGTACTCATCATCCAGTACTTTGATTTCCGTACCGGAATACTTTCCTATAAGAACGCGATCTCCCTTTTTAACGACGGGAGTTATGAAGCCCTCTCCTTCGGTATTCCTTTTACCCTGTCCGACAGCTTCAACAACGCCCTCAAGGGGTTTCTCCTTTGCGGTATCAGGGATTACAATACCACCTTTTACTGTTTCTTTCGGCTCTTCCCGTTTGATCAGTACACGGTCGAAGAGCGGGCGAATTGAATCTTTACCCATCTGTTATCTCCCATCCTCAGTTAGTTTATTTGCTATTTCGAAATTTCGCAGTTTATGGTAAAGCAAGGTAAATGCCAATTGCCGGGTAAGCTTTGTCTGAATCGTAAAAGTACTAGCAGCGCATTGTTATATGAGCAAAACTTATATCAGGCTCAGCAGGAGAAGAACTCCATGCAGGGAGTCATGAGTCAGAATGACACATTTACTGACAGGCAGTATTATCTTCACTGGATAAGCTGTATATTCAGCGCGTTGAATCTAACAGATATTTCTTCTTGTTGACGGAGATTTTATGAACAGAATTACTATAGGAACAGAAGGAACAGACCTGGCGCAGGTTCTGAAAATTGCCGAGGGTGCTTCTGCGGAATTATCGCAAGGCGCACGGTCTTTGATCAAGAATTCGCGCATGAGGACTGAAGAAGTAGTCCGTAGCGGTGAACCTGTTTACGGAGTGAATACCGGATTCGGAAGGCTTGCCAATTCTATCGTAAGTGCAGGCAATCTTGATCTGTTGCAGAAGAACCTGCTGCTCAGTCATGCCTGTGGGACCGGCCCGATATGTTCAAGATCCGTTACAAGGGTGATGATGTTCCTGAGGATAGCATCTCTGGCCAGGGGTAGATCCGGCATACGCATTGAAACCCTTGATCAGATGCTTGCTATCCTTAACAGCGAGATTTATCCGGCAGTTCCCATCAAAGGTTCACTCGGGGCATCCGGTGATCTTGCTCCCCTTGCACATCTGAGTCTGCCTCTGATAGGGAAGGGTAAGTGTGTGGATGACGGTGAAATAATTTCAGGAGAGGAAGCCCTGGATAGGATTGGACTTAAGCCTGTTACGCTTGGAGCCAAAGAGGGGCTTGCCCTCATTAACGGCACACAGACAATGACAGCCATTACGTCACTTGCATACATCGAAGCGTGCAGACTGGCGGATGCCGCGGATGCCGCAGCAGCGATGTCTCTTGAAGTGCTGCTTGGCACTACACTGCCTTTCAGCAGGGAACTGATAGGCCTGAGACCTCATAAAGGGGCAATTGAAACTGCCGAAAACCTTCTGGCTCTAATCCGGGACAGTGAGATTCTGACATCACATAAAGCCTGTGACAAGGTTCAGGATGCTTACTCGCTCAGGTGCGTTCCCCAGGTTCACGGAGCAACAAGGGATGCCCTGCGTTACATTGAGTCGGTCCTGTCGGTGGAGCTTTCGTCAGTAACTGATAATCCCCTTCTGATGCAAGACGGCTCCTTTGTAAGCGGAGGTAATTTCCACGGGCAGCCTGTAGCCTTTGCCGCAGATCATCTGTCCCTTTGCGTTGCGGAGCTGGCTGACATATCCGAAAGGCGGATTGAAAGACTGCTTAACCCGGATCTCAGCGGATTACCCGCATTCCTTACGCCTGATCCAGGTATTAATTCCGGGTTCATGATAGCCCAGTACACCGCCGCCGCCCTCGTAAGCGAGAACAAAGTTCTGGCCCATCCTGCCAGCGTAGACAGTATTCCTGTGAGCGGTTCTCAGGAAGATCATGTATCCATGGGTACTACAGCTGCTTACCAGGCCCTGAGCGTACTTGAGAATTCGACTCATGTAATTGCCACTGAGCTTATGTGCGCGGCCCAGGCCGCGGAATTCATACAACGTGGCAAACATGGTCGCGGGACAAGCCGAATTTACAGAGCTATCCGTGAAGAGGTTGAACCACTTCAGGAGGACAGGCAGTTCGTTGAGGATATTGAAGTGGTAGCGGACATGATTTCGTCCGGTTTATTCAGTGATATACTGAATTCCGTCCGGGGTTAGTTACGCTTCGTAAAGACCGGGTGCATGGGAAGGCTCTCCACCTCCTTCACCCATATCGAAGCCCGATTCCTCAAGATCCCTTTCTATTTTCTCGGGATCCTCTCCCGCTTCCAGCCTTGAGATGGCTTCGTTAACTTCCGGTCCCAGATCCTCGCCCATTTCATCGGCCATACGCCTGATAGCACTGGCCATGGCTTTCGGATCTTCGGTATCAAGCCCCGCCATAGAGGAGTCATCAGCCATATCCTCCATGGAGGATGAACCGCTTTTAACGGAAAACGTGCTCATCACCTTTTCCATTCTATCACACTTTCCACATTCGGGGCAGACTGGAGCTGTTTTACTGGAAGGATTTCTTACGAGGAACTGAAATATTGTATTGCACCGCCTGCAGAGGTATTCATAGATAGGCATTATCCGCTCCCTTTCAGTATTCCATGACTTTCAAGAAAAAGCATGTGGATCCGGCTGTCGGAGGTCAATTCCGGATGGAACGATGACAGCCACAGATTTCCCTGCCGCACAAGGACCGGACCATCTTTCACCCGGCTCAAAACTTCAACCTCATCGGACAGAGGCAGCAGGAGGGGAGCTCTGATAAATACTCCGGTGAAAGGCTCAGCAAGACCGGCTACAGTAAGCTCCTCTACGAAGCTGCTTGTCTGGCGGCCGAAGAAATTACGGACAGCTCTGACGTCGGCAAGCTGAAGGCTGTCCTGGTTTACTTCATGCTCCTTTTCATTGATCTCCTTTGAAAGAAGCACAGCTCCTGCGCATGTGCCGAAGATTGGGAACCCCTCTTCTCCCATCGCTCTAAGAGGACGGATAAGTTCCCATCTGTTCATTAGAGAGATAAGGGTGGTCGATTCTCCTCCGGGAAGAATAAGAGCCGAAATGTGTTTCAGTCCGGCCGGAGTTCGAATCTCCTTAACTACGCACCCCAGTTTCGTAAGAATTGAGATGTGCTCTGCTACACCGCCCTGAAGGGCAAGAACTCCTACGGCAGGCAAGATTTACCAGCCCCTGCGAGCCATTCGTTCTTCATCGGCAAGTGTGGAAATGTTTATTCCCACCATTGCTTCTCCAAGGTTACTGGAAACCTCGGCAAGCACTTCGGGCGAATCGAACCTGCTTACTGCTTCTACTATGGCTCTTGCCCGTTTTTCAGGATTACCACTCTTGAAGATCCCACTGCCAACGAAAACCCCATCCATTCCAAGCTGCATCATCAATGCAGCATCTGCGGGTGTTGCCAAACCTCCAGCAGCGAAATTTACAACCGGGAGACACCCATTTTCATGGACGTATCTTACAAGATCATACGGAGCACCCATTTCCTTTGCAATTGTCATCAATTCCTCAGGCGGTGTCACCTTGAGTATTCTAATGGCCCCCAACACAGCCCTGGCATGCGTGACAGCCTCAACTACATTACCCGTACCTGCTTCTCCCTTGGTGCGGATCATTGCAGCCCCTTCGCCTATCCGTCTCAAGGCTTCTCCCAGATTGGTGGCGCCACATACGAAAGGTATGCTGAAATCGTGCTTGTTTACATGATTCTTCTCATCTGCGGGTGTAAGTACCTCGGATTCATCAATGAAATCTATTTTCATTGCTTCAAGGATCTGGGCTTCGACGAAGTGCCCTATTCTGCATTTTGCCATGACAGGTATGTTAACCTGCTCCTGGATACTTCTTATCATATCAGGGTCGGACATTCTGGCAACACCGCCCTGAAGGCGAATGTCAGCAGGTACTCTTTCCAGAGCCATGACGGCAACAGCTCCCGCTTCCTGTGCGATTAGAGCATGCTCGGGAGTGACAACGTCCATTATCACTCCGCCCTTTAGCATCTGAGCGAGTCCTTTCTTTGCTTCCCAGGTTCCAATTTCTCTTGAGTTTTTCATTAAATTTCCTCTTCGGTAAATAATTCAAATAATTTCATCTCATCAATTCTCCATAGAGAGTCAGCGGTCAGAAGCCCATTCTCAAGTTCGATACAGACGGAGCTTTCAGGTACACAGGTCTGATGATAGGTTCTCTGAATGTCCGAAAACACGTTCAGGTATTCCTTTGATGAATTGAGATACGAAAGCCATACCTCTGAAGTGCTCTCCGTGAACATGGAGTTGAGGGTTTCCGCTTCATTAATGGCCGCGTCAGCCCTTATCCAGGCAAGATCCAGAACCCACAGTCTTACGGGCGTATCTGAATATACAGGACACTCGGGTACAGCTTCGAGGTAGGCGTCAAAAAGTCCCGAGATCTCCCGGTCAAAGTTCGCTAAAAACTGCATGATCCCGGGGTCGGGAATCCCGGCCTCAGCAGCATGCCCTTCAACGGGCAAAAGTACAAAAATCAGGATGGACAGTATTGTTTTTATCATAGTGTGAATATATGAGTTTTATGGATAAGTTTCAAGATTCACGGAACAATAGAATAAGACAAGCACAAATTCGTTGCACCAGACCGAGAACGGCTGGTGAACTCAATAATGAATACAGTATGAAATTCGTTGCACCAGAACGCTGGCGGCTGGTGAATTCAATAAGGGTCTTTCCAGATCGATAAGGTGGTTGTAGATTAAGAATATTGAAATTCGACGTACCAGAACGCTGGCGGCTGGTGAATTCGGTTAAGATGAGAATTGATCCATTCTGGAAAGTGAGTTTAACTTTGAAGATAATGCTATCTGTTTTACTGATCATTTCAGTATCCGCTGGAGAAATATGTTCTGATCTCCAAACGATCGGAGTGCCTGCGCATTCCGCATATCTGCAGGACAGCATGCTTGTGGTTTCCATATCAGGCTCACTGACCGAGGGTGATTCCCTTCTGAAGCATTACGGAGGAATCTTCTATATGGCAATAGATAGTATCGTAGCCGGATGGGATGTCTGCGGAATTGCTGTTGAGCTGGATGAGGCCACTCTGGTTTTTCGAATGTGTGATATGATGGAGCTGTTCGAATGGATCTCAGAAAGCAGTGATGATGAGGTAATAGCTGAATGGGTTCTCAATCACACCAGGGTTATCAGGGATTAGTCTACAGACCGCCCTTGCCAAAAAGGATTACTGGAAAAGTCTTCATAATAAGTCTGATATTTATGCCGTCCGTCCTGGAAAGGACATATACGAAATCCAGGAACTGGGATTTCTTAAAACCGAGTCTGCTTCTGCCGTAAACCTGCCATATTCCTGTCAGACCTGGTTTTACTGTAAACCGGTGCTGCAACCATTCACTGGTATAATACTCCAGCTCATAATCGATGCACGGCCGTGGTCCTACAATGCTCATATCGCCCCTGAGGACATTCCGAATCTGGGGAAGCTCATCCACCGATGTTTTCCTGATAATCTTCCCAACAGGAGTTACTGCCTTAGAACTGACGGTCTTGAAAATTTCACCGCTCTCTGATTTTGCCGCCGCATCTCCATTTACATATTTGATGAAATACCTTTTGTGTATACTCTGCTTGTCTTCGGCATCAGCCCTCATTGATCTGAACTTGAAGAAACTGAAGGGTTTTTTCCTGTAACCGATCCTGGTCTGCCTGTAGAGTACACCGCCGGGGCTTGACAGGGCAATAGCAGGAATTGTGACAGCAATAACCGGCAGAAATACAAGCAGACCGACAATAGCGATCAGTATATCGCTTATCCGCCAGAGAGTTCTGGATATCCTGGTCCATTCCCTGCAGCAGAATGAAAGAGCGCCGTAACTGCCGATAGATATCCATGGATCGAAGTAACCAAGCTCAGGGATCCTCCTTGAGTATATGGTAAAGGGAATTCCGGTACACCTTGCAAGCAGCGAGAAACGGGCTATGAAATCGAAGTCTTCCTCATCGAAAACCATTATGAGTTCTGCTGCTTTTTCACTTTCAAGAATATCCATGCATCTGGTGTGACGTTCATCAGGATCATCAGGCAGGGAATCGGAATGAATCTTGAGGTCAAGAATGACTCTGTATACCAGTGATTTCAGCATGGTTGCCCTGATCTTTTCACAGACGGTCTCAGTACCGAATATGACCAGTGATATCTTCCCGAATCTCAGGATTCTCAATACCCAGGGGAATACACGGGGTATGATTATCAGCCTGGAGATTAGTGTCATTGCAAGCCAGAGTATCATCATAATCAAAACAGCCAGCCTGCTGCAGATGAATATCCCTGTAGGAAAGTGAGTAACGAAAAGGACAATGATGAAGAAGACTGAAATTGTGACGATCATCCTGATGGTTCTGAAGATATTCATTACTTTATTTACCGTTGTTCTGACAGCGTACAGGTCTTCCACCATCATGAGCATTAGCTCAGATATTGCAAGGAATATCCATGTTCCAGCTATTGCGGAGAATGGAGCTGAAGCAGTGTAAATCGAACCGAACCGCAGTTGAACCGCAAGAAGGATAGCAAGTGCCAGTATCAGAAAATCGCATATAAGAAGTGTGAAGAAGTATAGTCTATTAAGATGGCAATTACGTCTGAGGGGCAAATCAATCCTTCTTCGAGAAATATGATCTTACGGCCTCAGCAACGATGGTCTGCTGATCTTCGGTGATATCGGGAAACATGGGGAGTGTCAGGTTGCAGGAACTGTTCCATTCCGATACCGGAAAATCTCCCTCTTCATATCCAAGGTAGGAATATGCCTTCTGGGTATGAAGGGGCAGTGGATAATGAAGCCCGGAAGCAACATTCATCTCCCCGAGGTGTTTTCCTAATTCATTCCGCTTCGGAGTGTGAATGGCATAGAGATGGTATACATGCCTTACGTCTACATCCTCAACAGGCAACTCAAGCGGAAATCCGGACAGGAGTTCTTTGTACCTTTTTGCCGCTTCTCTTCTTCTGTCATTCCATTGAGAGATGTATCTGGATTTGACACCCAGCACCGCGCCCTGAAATGCAGACATTCTGTAATTGTGCCCGATAAAATCGTAGTGGTACTTCTCTCTTGAGCCGTGATCCCTCAGTGTTCTGACCCTTCCGGCGATGTTTTCGGAATTCGTTGTTACCGCTCCGCCTTCACCGAACGCGCCAAGGTTCTTCCCCGGATAGAAACTGAATGCGGCAGCTGTGCCGAAACTGCCCGCTGACCTTCCATCCCTTGAAGCATTGTGGGCCTGGCAGGCGTCCTCAAAAAGCAGAAGGCCGTAACGTTCTGAGATCTTCTCAAGCTCAGGCAGTGCTGCTGGTTGTCCGTAAAGGTCTACGGCAAGAATTCCCCTGATCTCAGCCCCGGTTTTCGGATCGATGGGGCTTCCTCCTGCTGAACAGGATTCAAGAAAGCTCTGAACCTTATCAGGTGACAGGTTAAGTGTATCTTTAGCCACATCTACGAACACGGGAATGTGTCCCGCCAGTATGATACCCTCTCCTGATGCGGTGAAAGTATTCGGAGGAACGATGATGCCGCTTCCAGGCTGAAGATCGGCAGCCCAGATCATAAGGTGTACGGCAGCCGTACCGCTGGACACGGCGATGCAGTACTTCGTTCCGGCTATTTCAGCGAATTTCTCTTCAAAAGAGGCAACCTTCGGGCCCAGAACATAATAACATGTGTCAAGAACCTCTGAGAGTTCGCTTTCGATCTCATCTTTAATCTGATTGTACTGAGTTTTAAGATCAAGAAATGGTACGGACATCAAGGTTACCTCCATATGAATTGAGAACAACTTTATACTTCATTAATCTAACATGTAAACCTTGTTCAGTCATCCCCCGAAGCATAGATTTGCCTGATGAGAGCAATAACACATATTTCAGTAAGTAGCGCTGCTGCGGTAATAGCTGGTGTCGCTGCTGAACCT
>JAUWMQ010000031.1 GCA_030613065.1 Candidatus Aegiribacteria sp.
TCTTCCAGAACTTAAGGGTAAATACGCCGGATTGAGAAAGTATCGCATAGGAAATTACCGAATCATTTTTGCGATCGTTAATAGCACAATACTCATTACTCGCATCCGTCACAGGAAGAAAGCCTACAGAAATTGATGGAGAATAATCGAACCAGCACAGGGCAGAAGTAGTGGATAATTCTCCTGTGCAAGTTATAAAGAGCGTTCGGCGGAAAAATGGTATGGCTAACGATCATGCAATGCTTATGCTAGGAGGAAGCAGCAGTCACCAATCTTTGAGATCATTGCTAGTGATCTCAAAGCCTGGACGCGGTGGGAGTCGAGCTCTGACGTTATCAAGCCAAATCAGAAGGGACAGAAGGTGAAGGTATCCGGTTTAACGTTCACTGAACTGAAGAAATGGGTTACAGCAGAACTGGGAATGAAACCTTACAGAGCACAGCAGCTTTTCTCCTGGATACACATGAGGAGGGTTATCTCGTTCCATCAGATGACCGATGTCTCACTGTCCGCAAGAAACCGGCTTGATCAGGTCGCTGAGATAACTTCCCTGAATACCTGTAATACCATTACGGCAGATGATGGAACTGTGAAGTCTTCCTTTACTCTGGAGGACGATGAGGTAATTGAATCGGTTCTTATCCCGGATTCCCCGAGGCTGACAGCATGTATATCAACACAGGCAGGTTGCAGATACGGCTGCACTTTCTGCCAGACCGGAAGGGGAGGATTCAGGCGTGACCTCCGAACTGATGAGATCGTTGCTCAGCTCTACAGCCTTCAGAGCATGACCGATGACCGGATAAGCAATGTGGTTTTTATGGGCATGGGGGAACCATTGGATAACTTTCCGGCTCTCAGCGATGCCCTGTCCATAATAAGCGATGATCGGGGAATATGTATCGGTGCAAGGAAAATAACCGTATCAACCGTTGGTATTCCGGAAGGCATAGGCCGGCTTGCACAGCTTGATGGACAGTACGGACTGGCAGTCTCGCTTCACAGCGGAGTGGAAAGTACGAGACGGAAGCTTGTGCCCGTTTCAAAGACTCTGCCGCTTACAGAACTTAAAAGGGATCTGATGGACTACCTCAGCCGCAAGGGCAGAAGGATAACCCTGGAATACTGTCTTATCGCAGGTATTAACGATACCATTGAAGAGGCTGATGCACTGGTGAAATTCGCCAGTGATATTGAGTGCAAGATCAACCTTCTGATTTACAATCCGGTAGAAGGTGTCCCGTACAGAAGTCCCGGCATCGAATCAGTGAACAGATTCATGCACTACCTTTATCCCAGGTGCCAGGCGGTTACTCTGAGACGATCCAGGGGAAGTGAGATTGCCGCAGCCTGCGGTCAGCTTGGACCTGCCGCGCGAAACACTTCCCCAACCTGACCTCCTGCTCCCTGTCAGAATGCTACTGATACGGATAATTGAAGACCTGACAGGTCTTTTCCAGTCTCCCCTGCCAGCGCGGAACCTGCACCTACCCATTCGGGAGTAACAACAATGTCAAGTGAAGTCGACTCTCCAAGATGTATCCGCGCGCCAAGTTCAGCCCCGATCACACCGGCTCCGGTACTGGTTTTATCCTGGTTGCCCTCAGGGCTGTCCCAGAGAAGCATTCCACCGCCATATATTCCGAGCAGCGGTTCGATTCCACGGGGGCCTGCATATCTTCTGAAGAAGGGGTACATCCTGTAGCCGACTGTCAGCGGAATACCGCTTACTGCACCCCAGTTATCGCTGTCAGTGCCTGCGCTAAGGTAAGAAGCCTCGATAATGAAGCAGTTTCCAAGTGAAGGAGGAATCTGCAGCGATACTACTATTGCAGGTCCGGGTGAAAGCCCGGCATCCGAGTCGAAGAGGGATGGCATCCAGACTCCCCCGCCGATCGAAACTTCAAGATCGCTTCTTTCCGATGCAGCAGCCAGTGCTGTCAGCAAAGCCAGAAACATGATAGCGATTTTCATGATACTCTCCTTACTAAACTATACGTTAATAGAGATGAATAAAAATATACATAATGTTAAATGTAAAATCGACCCTACGATTCAATGCCTTTGCGAGCCAGCAGATTCTCCGTTGAGTAGTAGTGTTTTACTTCCCGCATTTCAGTGACAAGGTCAGCAGCCTCAACAAAACTCGCTGGAGCGTAACGCCCTGTCAGCACAAGCTCTACATCATCCGGTCGCTGGCAGATGAATTCCATCACATCATCCTCGCTAAGGATTCCCATGTGAACAGTAACGTTCAGTTCATCCGCAATAACAAGATCATAATTCCCGGAAACCATCGCGGCTCTTATCTTTTCAAGGCCGGAGGCGGCGGATCGCATATCATCCT
Organism: Candidatus Aegiribacteria sp.; assembly: GCA_030613065.1. Lineage (GTDB taxonomy): Bacteria > Fermentibacterota > Fermentibacteria > Fermentibacterales > JCC-6 > Aegiribacteria. Next base: position 2,348 of record JAUWMQ010000031.1, read on the forward strand.
CCGAGGGTTTTTCTCCCCTGCATATGAGCCTGATTGTACCGAACTGTTCCATGGTGATGGCTCCAGGGAAATGTTCAGGCAGGCAGAGCTCCGAGTAATCCTGTCCCTTCATGAACTGCCCGAAGTAGATCCTCATGCCTGCGCATGCGGCTCTTACAGCCAGACCAAGGGCTGCTGTGGTCTTACCCTTGCCGTTTCCCGTGTAGAGTTGTAATCTTCCCTTCATTGCTCCCTCCCATGTGAAGATATACCGGTTGATCCCTGTGGAAAAGTGGCGGACAACAGCTGGCCTGTCAGTTCTCTGTTCTTTCAAACTCAACATATAGTATTTCACTTTTCTCCTGCAGTTCCATAAAGGTTATATTCCAGCTTGTATTGACACCATGGAACACTTTTCCAGTACGCACAACGGATCTCCTTGTGCGTACAGAGGACCAGTAAGTTGAATCCATTCATACCAGGCGACGCAGCTCTGATAAAACAGGGAAAACACCTTTACAGCGGTTCACTGCTGTTTGCGGACATATCCGGTTTCACCGAACTGACTGAGAAGCTCGCTCTTAATGGCAAGAAGGGAACTGAAGATCTTACGGAGATCCTTAACCGGTATTTTCGGGCTATGTACGGAATAGTACGTGAACACGGCGGTATCGTTATATCCTCCGCCGGAGATTCCATGCTTGCGCGCTTTCCGGAAACCTGTGATCCCTCTGCCTGTGCTGAACAGATGATGACAGAAATGATACATTTTGAAAACCTGGAGACGGATGGCGGAGTTTGCAGGCTGGGCATAAAGATAGTCCTGGGATACGGTTCATGGACCGAATTCATTATAGGAGATGACAAAGGCGCTCATCTGTTTCTGGCAGGTGACATCATTGAGAAGATGGCTGCTGCGGAGGACGCTGCGGCAAGCGGAGAAACGGTGTCGGTACTATCAGAGGAGAGTGTTTTTCTAAATGATTACACCACGCCTGACTTACCGGACACCTCATTCTACATCCCCGGCACCCTTCATCTTCAGGGGGAGCATCGTTCAATAACCGCGGTATTCGTCAATTTCGCAGGATACGATGCAAAAGCACCTTCTCACAGACAGATCCAGGAATTCTACCTGACCATCTCTGAGATAGCGACCAGAAACAGGGGAATCGTTCAGATGGTGGACAATATCCTGGTGGGAGGCAGCAGGCTCTTTCTTCTCTTCGGTGCTCCCCGTTCATACGGCTACGATCTTCTCCACGCTGTGCAGGCAAGCCTGGAAATTCACCGTTTCATCGAAGGCCAGAATGTTTTCAGGATAAAGACAGGAATAGATGAAGGGTTTGCCTTCGCGGGGGTTATCGGAGATTCGCTGAGCAGAAAGTACACCGTAATAGGGGATGTGGTGAATACAGCAGCCCGTCTTGCAGACTCTGTAGAATCCGGTTCAATAGCCGTTTCAGACAACGTGTTCAGAATGTCCCGGAACAATTACAAATACCTGGATATGAAGAGTATCATGCTGAAGGGCAAGGAAAGCCCCGTCAGACGTTTTTCACCGGTTGAGAGAAGAGTCAATCCAGACGAAAGGTACCCCTTTGTCGGAAGGGAAGATGAGCTTTCCAGAATATTCTCCGCAATTACAGGCGAAAATTCGGTTATCGTTGTTGAGGGTGATGCCGGCATAGGTAAAACAAGCCTGTTGAATAAACTTTCGGAGCGTCTGAAGGGAAATGATTATGGTGTACTTCACGGAGCTTCTCCGGAACATGGCCAGACAAACGACCTCCTTACGTCACTGATAGGAAGCATGTCCGGAATACTTGAGAGTGATTCTCGCGATGACAGAAAAAACAAACTGCGGAACCTGATCCAGGAGCTGGATGATTCCAGCGGCAACCTTTCGAAAAGGGAGGTTTTCATTGGCAGAATGCTCTTCTCCCTGAGCTATTCAGGTTCGCATTACGATGATCTCCCCCCGAAATTGAGAAGGGAAAATCTTCTTGATGGCATCTGCGAGATAATCAGATCACACAGCAAACCATTATGCGTAATTCTTGAAGATATTCACAATTCTACTGACGAGGACATTGAAGCGGTAGAATATATTGTAAGACATCTGCTTGATTATTCAGGGCTGAACATCTCCTTTGTTCTTTCCAGAAGGCCCGATGAACGTGCACTCTTCAGCAGAGATGATGTCCCGCTAAGCAGGATGTTTCTGGAAGGCCTTGCGGATCCGGCATCCGATGAACTCATGCTCGGAATACTCAATGGAACACCTCTTGAACAGAGTATTGATACCCTTATCAGGGAAAGGGCCAACGGAAATCCATTCTACCTGACACAGTTTCTGCTGTACCTTATTGAGGAAGAACTTATCCGCCGTAAAGAAGATCTCTGGGTAAGAACTGTGGAGTACAGCGATGAAAAACTGCCTGGAAATGTCTTCTCAATGATCATGGCCAGGCTGGACAGGCTGGAGAAGCAGGCAAAGGAATGCCTGAGTATTGGAAGTGTCGCGGGTTTCAGATTTAACGAGGAGATCGTCAGAAGGGTTCTGAAGAGAAAAGTTCATGATAACCTCATGGATTGCACCGAGGCAGGCCTTACGTATCAGTCAAAGCTGAAGGACATGGAGTTTGTCTTCTCACATACGCTGATCAAAGATGTATCCTACGATTCCATTCTGAGAAAACGGAGAAAGAAAATCCATGGAGCCATAGCATCAATCCTGGAGGAAATGAATCCCGATCGGCTTGAAGCACTCTGTCCCTTACTCGCAAGTCATTTCCTGATAGCGGAAGAATGGAAATCAGCGTTGAAATACAGCGTTATGGCGGGCGAAAGGGCCTGGTCGGAATACAGGAATCTGAATGCAATACAGCATTTTCGGGATGCTGTCGGCATTATTGAAAACCATCTGGATGCTCCTTCTGACAAACTTGAAGAATCCTGCAGATACATCGGAAAGATCCATGATAGAGTTGGAAACTACGATGAAGCTTTGAAGTACTACAACAAAGCCCTGGAGAAATCCAGCAGTATAGATATATCAGGTGATCTCTCTCTGTCTATTGCTGAAATACACTACACCCGAGGCGAAGTTGACAGGGCCATGAAATCCCTTGAAGATACTGAAGATATGCTAATGCAGAGTCCCGGAGAGTACGATGTTCTTTTCATCCGGATCGAATGCTTCAGGGCATGGGTTTACTGTGTAATGGGGAATGTCGAACTTGCCATGACAACGGCCCAGAAGGCGGTTAACCTCGCCGAGAACCTTTCAGACCATACTGAAATTGAATGCGCCAATCGGAAGGGATTAGCCTACAATACAATCGCCACTGTCCACTGGGCGAACAGCGACTACACTAAAGCCAGGAAGTATTATCTCAAGGCTCTTGAGATAGCTCTTGAACAGAACATGACGCGGGAGATCGCTGTTACCTATGGCAATATCGGCCTGGTTTCAGACAAACTGGGTGAGTACACTGAAGCAATTGATTCCTTCAACAAACAGCTTGCCCTCTCAATGGAAATCGGTGACAAGCTGATGGTCCTTTCTTCCTATGGAGAAATGTCCCCGGTCTACAGCTCCACAGGACGGTTTGACAAAGCATTTGAGACCGCGAAGAAGTACAGACTCCAGGCAGAAGAGCTTCCCGCCAGTCATGATATTATTCTCGCGCACCACCAGCTCAGCCTGCTCTATCTGGCAAAGGGCAGAGTAGAGAAAGCCAGGGAGCATGGAGAATCCAGTTATGAGCTTGCAAGAAAATCATCATTTGAACGAGAGGAAGCATTTTCACTTTCACTTCTGGGCCTGATTTCCATTGAGGAAGGGAATGAGGAAACAGCTGTAGACAGCCTCAGGGAAGCGGAAAGACTGGCAAGGAAAGTACATGCGAAAAACCTGCTGCAGGATATACTTGTTATCCTCACGGATCTGTTTCTGAAAAGGAACAGACCGGATGGAATCTCTGAAATGATAGCAGAGGCGAAGGATCTGACCGTAGAGATGGGTACAACCACAGGCATGGCCGGAATCCATTATCTTTATGGAAAGCTGTTCTTCTCCCGCAGTGAATTCGAGAAAGGAAAGATAGAGTTCGACAAGGCCATCAGTATTATGGAAAAGAATGGCATGAAACCCGCCCTGGCGGATACATTAATAACATATTGTGATATGCTGGACATGAAGAAAGACATTTCACCTGAAGATGCTGAAATACAAAAAGACAGAATGACGAAAGCACATGAACTGGAGATAGAAATGGGTATCCCTGTCAGAAGGCACAGCGCGCTTCTACAGATTATCTGATATCTGGTCTGAAGGCTTAAACACTTGGCAGAACCTGTACGCACTTGTAAACCAGCCGGGCTTTCAGGCAATTGCTACTTCAAACGGAGGTGACCGGTGGGGAAAGGACAGCTTACAAGAAGAGATTTCCTCAGGGCGAGTACCTCTATCGGCGGTTATCTGCTTCTAAGCCGATGGGGTTCAGGATTTGCTTCATCTTTTAACAGACTTTCAGATCAAGGCCGTTCCGGACAGCTCCTGCGGGATGGGGGGTTGATATTTCTTCCAGGGCATGGGAAGCTGTTCGTAGCATCGGATTTCCATACCAGATACACTGATTTTGAGAGGTGGCTTGAGCGTACACGAATTATCGATAGACTGAGGAATGGAGATGATGTCTACGGTCTCATCGTGGGTGACGTAGTGGACAGGAAACCGGGAGACAGCTACGCAGAGGATGAGGGTGATACAAGGATCATTGAACGAATACGGGAAATACAGAATAACGTGGATGAACAGGGTGGGCGCTTCCTGTACATTCAGGGCAACCATGAGAACAGATGCGTCAGCATCTACGAGAAACTGATAACAGATGAAGCGATGACACCGTCAAATCAACAGCAGATCGTGAAAAATCTGTTCAGCGGCGAACATGGAAGTTACTATCAGCAGTTCAATTTCGTAAGCAGAATGAATGATGACCGGTACCGTTATCTTAAAGAACTACCCGTGGCGGTAATAACGGAGAACGGCATAGTCGGTATTCATGCGGGGCCTTCCAGATCATTGAGTTACCCGAAGGATATTATCATGATGAACGAAGCAGTTGTTGATGAGATCCTTTGGAGCAGACCGGTTGCAGTGCGAAAGGATGGATACGACAGCAGTGATCTTGCGGCTTTTCTTCAGCGGATGGATGGTTCAAGTCTGGTTGTATCAGGCCACACACCGCTGAGCTATCTGCCTGAAGAGCTCATTCGAGACAATGTTGGAGAGTATGGAGGACAGCAGATCATTCTGGCTACCAGCTACGGGTCTGATCCTGCAGAGAAATCTTTCCTGGTTCTTGATCTGAAAACAGCGTACGAAAGCACATCTGAACTCAGAGCCGGGGAGGAGATCAGGCTTCTTGAACCACCACTGACGCAGCGTAGTCAGACACCGCCCCTGATGAGTTTTGAAAATCAGGACTTATCAACAGGGGTTTCGAACGCTTAACATTTACTTCCAGGCCGCTTCAGCTTTACCCTCAAATAATCGGTAAGCTCCGCTTTCAGTGGATCTGATGCGTCAGAAGATACACCTGTATTAATAACATTATCGTTCATGCCGGTTATCTATTCGCATAATGGCACAGATCGGAAATATCAGTGTACATCAATCCGGGGACATTCATCAGCAATCTCTTCAGAAATACCTTTGTTTCCGTAGGCTTTCTCGAAGTGTGCCCTGAATTCAGCTGCAAGTTTACCTGCTCTGACCCTGTAAGCTTCCTTATTATCCCATGTGTTTACAGGATTAAGAATTGTGCTGTCCTGCAGTCCGGGGCATGAATCCGGCACCATCACCCTGAAGACAGGATCCTCCTGGCAACTGACACTCCTGAGTTCTCCTGAAAGGGCGGCGGCTACCATTATTCTGGTCAGAGGGAGGTCAATCCTTGAGCCTGTTCCGTATGGCCCTCCGCTCCATCCGGTATTGATAAGGTATACTTCCGTATCATGCATGTCCAGTCTTTCGCCGAGCATCGATGCGTAGACATCGGGATTCCGGGGCATGAAAGGCTCGCCGAAGAATCTTGAAAAAGTGCTTACAGGTTCGGTGATTCCCGTTTCAGTTCCGGCAAGCTTACTGGTATACCCCATAAGGAACCAGAACATCGCCTGAGCCCTGTTCAACTTTGACACAGGAGGTATTACACCGTTAGCATCGGCAGTCAGGAAAAGAATGGTGGATGGATGACCGGAAACGGAGGATTCCTTGATGTTGGAAAGGTAACGCAACGGATACGATCCTCTTGAATTCGGTGTCAATCTGTCATCGAAAAGGTCAAAATGGCCATCCGGATACATCATCGTATTCTCAATTATCGAGCCATGATCAAGCCAGTCATCCTCGTGGAAGCATGCATTGTATATCTCGGGCTCCTTCAACGCGTTCAAGTCAATGAGCTTTGCATAGCACCCATTCTCGAAGTTGGCAATTCCGTTATCTCCCCAGCCATGTTCGTCATCTCCAAGAAGTGCCCTCGAGGGATCCGCTGAAAGAGTTGTTTTACCTGTTCCCGAAAGGCCAAGAAGAAGTGCGCTTTGACCGTTATCCCCTTCGTTCGCGCTGCAATGAAGCGGGAGAACGCCCTCTTCGGGAAGTATATAGTTCATGACTGTGAATATGAGTTTCTTGACACTTCCGCAGTAGGCTGAACCGTAGACAATCCCGATTGAGCGGTCCAGATCCATTCCAACTATCATGGTGGAAGTATGCCCCAGCTTTGGGTCAATTCTCAGACGTCCCTTGTACTTCTGGGGATCAAGCTTGTGGTACGGAAGTGCCAGCAGAGTGAAGTGTCTGTCTCTGAAGCATGTTTTCCCAGCGATTTCACTGTTCCACGGGCGAAACATGTTATCGGTGAACAGAGCGGGAAGCGCCATGTCGGAGATCGTATGTACCGGCAATGCATAAGCGGGATCAGCACCAACCAGCCTGTCGGTTATGAACAGCTCCGGAACCTCAGCCAATCTTCCAAGAGCGTCTTCAAAGACCATATTAAACGTCTCTTCATCGACCGGGATGTTATTGGGGCTTGTCCAGTCGATACTCTTCTCGCTGGACTGCCTTTTCACGATCAGTGTATCCTTAGGGCTTCTGCCTGTCGATTCCGGAGGAGTCCAGGTGGAAAGAGACCCGCAGGCGCTGACAACTGCCTCTCCCCGGTCTACCACCTTTTGTATCATTTCCCTCCGGGGAATATTCCTGTGCACACTATCTCTTGAAGTAACCGTATCCTCAATTCTCTGTTGAAGCGTCATGCCATACCTTTCATAAGGGGATACTTCAATGTAATTTCATCAGGTTCTGTAAAATAATCCATAGCAGGCAAAGCAACCACCTTTATCTTCGTTCTCTTTCGTCGAACGGCAGAACCGTTTATGTTCATCAATTGAAAGGGGAAATTCTGAAGAAATTACTCCGGCTCTCTCCAGAAAATGCATGGTGCCTCTACGACTGGGGCAATTCGGCTTTCGTTACAACCATTGTGGCGGCGGTACTGCCTGTCTATTTCGTCGAAACCGTATGCGCGGGCAGCACGGTAAGCTGGTCGTTTCTTGGAATAAGTGTTTCAAGCAACGCCACTTCACTATGGGGATATGCCATGGCACTGGCAGCATTCCTTGTAGCTCTGACGGCTCCGGTTCTCGGTGCCGTGGCAGATGCAGGCGGAAGAAGAAAACAGTTCCTCGCTGTTATGACAGGAATCGGTGTGCTGGCTGCTGGATTTCTCTCTCTTATCGGACCGGGAGATATCTGGCCGGTTCTAGGGCTTCTCATTGTCGGACAGATCGGATTCGCGGGAGCTAACGTATTTTACAATTCACTTCTTGTCTCAACAGTGGCGCCTGGCAGAAGGGAGCTTATTTCATCAAGGGGCTACGCCTTCGGATATCTGGGAGGCGGTATTCTCCTTGCTGTAAACCTCCTGATGATACGGAAACCTTCCCTGTTCGGATTTGCCGATACCTCGACCGCCCTGAGGTTCGTCTTCCTGTCTGTCGCCGCCTGGTGGACACTTTTCTCAATCCCCCTCTTCGCATGGGTTCCGGAAGGGATAAGCGGAGGCGAAAAAACCCTTGCCGGATCCTTCTCCAGGGGATTTTCAGCATTCATCTCAACATTCCATCATATAAGGTCGAGGAAAAACATCTTCAGATTTCTTCTTGCATTCCTGCTGTACAACGATGGTGTACAGACGGTCATTATTATGGCTACAGTCTATGGCAAAGCCGAACTTGGTCTCGATTCAGGCCATCTTATCGGCGCCCTTCTTATGACTCAGGCAATTGGAGTTCCGGGAAGCCTGATATATGGCTGGATGGCGAAGAAATTCGGTTCAAAGAAAATGCTTTATGCAGGAATTGCAGGCTACATCGTCATAATCTTCTATGCATTCTGGATGAAAAAAGCCATTGATTTCTGGATACTCGCCGGTATGGTCGGCCTGTTCATGGGTGGGCTTCAGGCGGTCAGCAGGGGGTTCTATTCAAGAATGATACCGGCAGGTATGAATGCTGAGTATTTTGGATTCTTTTCGATTTCTCAGAGGTTTGCAAGTATATTCGGACCACTGATATTCGCACTTATTAACGATCTTACTGGAAGTTCAAGGCTGTCCATACTCTCACTGCTGGTTCTTTTCGTCGCGGGAGGTCTTGTCCTTAAAACAGTCCGGAATCCGGAGAACATAGAATGATTATTGTTCTGATCCTTATCCTGCTACTGGTTCTGGAGGAGATACTTCACAGGCTTAACAGAGGTTCATCTTTCATGAATGTTGACCTTGCAGGTGATTCCGTTGAGCAAGTTGAGCAGAGGGGCGCGGGCAGAATTACAAGGCTTCTTGCATGGATACGCATTGTACAGCTTTTTGTATTCGCTTTTCTTTTTGCGGTAATTGCAGCCCTGTCGGGAGTCAAGGTCATATGCACATCCTCCGGCCAGCTGGCGGGGCTCCTGCTTCTTATCCAGGTAGTCAGGATTCTGCACAGGAAAGTGATAAATCAGTGGGCGGTTCTGGGGGTAACTGTGACCCTTCAGGTTCTTCTTCTGGTCCTTCTCATGATAAGCGGCATAGCTTCGGACAATTCTATTCAGGCAGCAGACAATGAAGCTGGCTGGATTGTGCCGCTGATATCGTTTTTCGTACTGTTTCTCCTTACTGTCACAATGTCATTTACCGGGACCTTCTACCTGCGTCTCCTCTCACGGGAGGGAAGCGGGTTCTACTATTTCATGCCCTCACTGGTCTATTCGGAATACTGGATAAAAAGACTGACCAGATTATCCGCCAACAGTTCCCTTGTAACCCTGCTTATGCTAGTATTTCTTATTACCGGTTACGGATACCCTGCAGGTACTTTAATTCTTCAGATTGTGCTGGTACTTTCTCTTTTCACCGCAATGTTTCTCTTTCGAAGCAGGTTGAAACTCTATCATCCCGCAGCGGTTTTTCTTGTTGCTGCAGCATGGGTCGCAAACATTGCCTGGCTTCTGGCGAATCTTTCATCAGTAAGCAGCGCTTGGGTTGCCTGATCTGAGCAAGACCCTGATTGTCCAGCTTCCCCTGAACCCATCAGCTCCTCTTGAAACAACGGGAAACATACCCCTTGCAGGAGCATCACTGGCGGCTGCCGCATCACTTCCTCCCGACACACTCATTGATCAGAACACGGCTGATACAGCAGGAGACCGCTCTCTTCTTAACATGATAGTGAACCGCTCGCCTGCGCTTGTGGCGTTCACCCTCTACATGTGGAACGTTGAAAGAAGTATCTGGCTTGCTGAAATGCTGAAAAGGGAACTTCCTGGAGTGATCACGGTTGCTGGAGGCCCTGAGGTAACGATGGATAATAAATGGCTGCTCTCCTCTGATGCTTTCGATCTGGTTGTTTCAGGAGAGGGTGAAGAGCTTGCTGAACGAATACTGAACCCTGTCTCCGCTGGAAAAATCATCCGGGAGAGTGGGAGTTATCTTTATGCTGGAAGAATGAGTTTTACTCCGGGAACATATCCGAATCCCTGGCTCACAGGTTATCTGAAACCGTCCGGAGGAGCATCCGTGCATGTTGAAACCATCAGAGGATGCGCTGGAGGGTGCACTTACTGCGCGTACTCGAGGTCTCATCCATTGCCCCGGGTACTGGATGCGAAGAGTACCGTGAGACTTCTGTCGGAACTCATCGACGCTGGAGCTGGAGAAATCGTTTTTCTGGATCCTACATTCAACAGCCGCAGTGATCTTGTTCAGCTTCTTAAAGGTATGAGAGCGCTTGAAGCAAATTTTTTCGGAGAAATGCGGGGCGATCTCATTTCACCTGAAATAGCAGCCCTTTTAGCGGATGCCGGTTTCAGAAACGTTGAGATCGGGCTTCAGTCGCTTAACAGGGATACTCTGAAAAATGCAGGCCGTCCTGCAGACCCTTGCACAATACTGGATGGAGCACTCAACCTGAAGAAAGCAGGTGTATCACCGATTATTGACCTCATACTCGATCTGCCTGGTGACGAACCCAGGGACGCAGTAAGAGCAGCGCACATGATCAGGGACAGGGAACTTCATCAGAATGTACAGGTGTTTTACCTCTCCATTCTGCCTGGCACTGCAATGAGACAGGAATTCAGGGGGAGGTATATGTCCCTCCCCCCCTATTACAGGCTCTACGATGAAACGATGGGTGGTTTTGCTGAAGCAAGAGAAGAGATTGCGGATATCGTCGGATATGACCTGGACCTTGCAGGCAGGCCCCTTCTGTTTGATGGATGGCCAGGTACGGAACTGATAAATCTTGATGAAAGCCCGGCTCTTCAGAGACCAATGCCCTCGCAGCGGCACGGAGCAATCAGGATAACATCTAAAGACCTCTGGACGGAAAGAAGCCTGCTGCTTGATTTCGTTCGAACAAGACTGCAGGCGGATCCTTTCTGTGTTCTCGATGTTATTCTATGTCCGGAAAAGGAATTTCCCCTTGATCTTGTGGATATGGTAAGGCGGCTGGACAACCCTGTGGATTACTCCGGCAGAACGGCAGGAATACTTGGCCGGCAGGGTAACTTGAGGTTCTGTATTCTATTAGAAGATGCTGATGGTTTCCGCACGGACTGGATATTATCAGCTGCAGCCCTCTGCACTGTAGTACTGGACGCAGATGATCCTGCAGAGCTAAGCAGAGCATTATGGAAAGCGGGGGTTTCCGTCAGACTGCCCGGGAGTGACTGGAATATGACCGAACTGTCATCGGAAGTACCGGCGCTGCATCAGGTTCTCTTCATGGACAAAGGTATGGAGGAAAGCTGGAGCAGAACTCTGGATATCTGATCGGGCTGGTTGACAGGTACAATACTGCGGTTTATTATGTAAACGAAACAGATGACTTCATCCTGACAGGGAGAATTAGATGAACAAGATTGTTGCTCGTTACGCTGATGGCAGAATTCAGAAGGGTTTTACCAGCGACTTCTCACAGAACAGGGCAATGTTTCATCTGACCGGTATAAGTGATCAGAAGATAGATGTCATTTATGTCAACAAGCTGAAAGCAGTGTTTATAGTTAAGGAATTCGAAGGGGATCCCGGTTACAGTGAAACCTCCGATTTTGATGATTCGCAGAGTGTTTACGGAGCCAGGCTTCGAGTCCATTTCAAAGATGGTGAGAAATTAGCAGGCGTGGGAATGGGCTACAGCCCCGATAAGATGGGATTCTTCATGACACCCTGCGACCCGGACAGCAACACTATAAGAGCATTCATCGTAAGCGAATCTGTTGATCATGTAGAGAGATTACAAGCAAAATAACCGGTGGCATAAGTTCGATACCACCGGTTTTACATCCAACTTCAGATGATCATGTGTCATGCTTCAGACAGTCGGGCACAGGCTTCTTCCTGTCGTAGGCTATGGGAACCCTTCCTTCCTCCACATGGAGGATCTCGCGGCCATCCCTGTGTCCAAGCTCGAAGGCAATGAGGTTCATTTTTACGAACCGCTCGGGAACCCTTGCCTTTATGGCCCTGACCCAGTCTTCCAGAGCGAATAACCTTGTCAGTGAAGCCAGCATACCCACAGCAATTATATTAGCAGCCAGAGGAGTTTTGAACTCCTCAACGCTTCTGGCAGTAAGCCTGTATTCGTAAACTCTGCCCTCGGGAGCCCTGTTCACATAGGTACTGTCCACGAGAATAATTCCGCCATCATTAACTGAGCCGGAGAATTTATCCGCGCTTTCCTGGTTCATTGCCAGAAGAATGTCAAGATTTCTACAGTTTGGATACAGTATCTTATTTTTCGAAATAATGATATCCGTTCTGCTTGCGCCACCCCTTGCTTCCGGACCGTAGCTCTGGGTCTGGCATACGTTGTAATCCGATTTAATAGCGGCCTCGGAGAATACTCTGCCTGCAAGACCCAGTCCCTGGCCTCCCGCGCCTGACAGTCTTATCTCATAGTATTTCTTCATTTCTTAGCCTCTGCAGTCTTTTTAGCTTTTTCGCAGAGAGCCAAGTACCTGTCGCCGTATGAGATGGAATCCCTGTCAACGAAGATCCCACGAACAATTTTATCCTTTGTCTCATCTGGCTTCATGGTCTTCAGCTGACTTATGTTTATCGTGTTGTCCTTGAGAAGCTTCATCATCTCAACCGGGCCTCCCAGGCGGTTCGCCCTGCCGAAATTGGTGGGGCATGGAGCGAGAGCTTCAACAACACTGAAACCCTTTTTCATGAACGCCTTCAGAATCATGTTATCGAGTTCGGTTACATGATAAACCGTGCCCCTGGCGACAAACGACGCACCCGCTCCGTCCATGAGTCTGCACACGTCAAAACCGGGTTCGATCATCCCGTAAGGGGTGGTGGATGTTTTAGCTCCGGGAGGTGTGGTAGGAGAAAACTGGCCTCCGGTCATCCCGTAATTGTTGTTATTAACGATAACTGCCGTAATATCGATATTGCGCCTGGCGGCGTGGATGATGTGATTACCGCCAATCGCAAGGGAGTCTCCGTCACCCATTACAGCCATTACGTTCAAATCCGGATTTGCCATTTTGACACCGGTTCCGAATGCGAGTCCACGTCCGTGAGTTGCATGAAGTGTATTGAAATCAACGTATACCGGCATTCTGGAAGTGCATCCGATCCCGGAGACCATCACGATATCGTCTTTTTCCCATCCCATGGCGTCTACAGCCCTGATTATGGAGCCCATAACTATGCCTATGCCGCATCCGGGGCACCATACATGGGGAAACCGTTTCTTGGCTCTGAGATACTTATACTCGTAGGGAATTGTGGCAGACATCAGGTCACCTCCAAAACGGCGTCAACGATCTCTTCAGGCGTGATCTCATACCCGTCTATCCGGTGAAGGGGGACCACTCTGACAGAATCTCTGGTCATTCTTTCAACTTCGTGTATCAACTGTCCCTGATTCAGCTCCGGCACAAGCACAACATCTTTGGAATCCAGCATTTCCTTTACCGTTCTGTCGGGAAATGGCCAAAGGGTCACAGGGCGGAAGATACCGACAGTTTTCCTCTTCTTCTTCAGAATCGCCTGTGCTGCAAGCGCTGACCGGTAAACAGAACCGTAGGCAAAGATAACTACTGAACTCTCCTCCACGTCATGCATACGAACATCCTCTAGTTCATCTAGTCTTCTTGTGATCTTGTGCTTGAGCCTGTCCATCTTGGCTTGTACTTCGTCTTTTTTTCTTGTGGGAAAACCATGTACATCATGCATGAGGCCCGTCACATGATATCTGTACCCGCTGCCGAAACTGGCCATGGGAGATACGTTCGAAGTCGATTCATGGTAGTGTTCGTACCATTCAACGGGAACGTCAGGAACTGACATGGGTACGACATGAACATCTTCCTTCCGGGGAAAGACTATTCTCTCCCTCATATGGCCGATGATCTCATCAGGGAGAAGAATAACGGGAGTCCTGAATATCTCCGAAAGGTTGAAAGCCCTGATGGTCAGCTCGAAGCATTCCCTTACATCACAGGGTGCGAGCGCTATCACAGGATGATCTCCGTGGGTTCCCCACCTGGCCTGCATAACATCCCCCTGGGCAGCCTGCGTAGGCAAGCCGGTGGAGGGTCCTCCCCGCATGACATTTACAACCACGATTGGAACCTCCGTCATACAGGCATATCCAAGCCCCTCCTGCATAAGGCTGAATCCCGGGCCACTGGTGGCTGTCATGGACTTTGAGCCCGCGAGCCTTCCTCCTATAAGAGCGCTGACGCTTGCTATTTCATCCTCCATCTGGATCCACTTTTTATCCAGCAGAGGCATATATTGCGCAAGCAGCTCCGCTATCTCCGTTGAAGGGGTTATGGGATAACCGGCGAAAAAATCAATACCTGCAGCAATTGCCCCGAGGGCAACAGCTTCATTTCCCTGAACAAGTCTGGTTTCACCCCAAGGCACAATCACCTGGAATCACCTTCTCCCTTTACTGCCGGTAAATGCTGCAGTTTACCCTGGGCATTGTTTACCCGTCCCTGTTTGTTTCTGATACCGATGGCAAAATCAGGGCATCTTCTGGCACAGAGATAACATCTGACACATTTCTCAGGGTGAGCTACTACAGCTTTCTGATCCTTCATTTCAAGAACACCTGTGGGACAGAACTCAACACATATGCCGCAACCTTTACACCAATCCGGAAAAACATGTATGAAGGAATCAGGTTCGGAGCGTTGTTTTCCATTCGATGTTTTCTTCTTCTCCAAAGCCTTGCCGCCGTTCTTCTTCACGGCGGAGGTTTTCTCAGAAGGTGAGGATTGTTTGGCCATTGAACCTGTACCTCCCTTAGATATTACACAGGTAGACAACTGATTGCGCAGAAAGGCAGGATATGTATCCTGCCTTCTGCATTATGAAACATTTTTCTGTTCCAGCTAATCTGTAAATGACTTTAAAACCTCTGGAAGATCAGGCTTTCCGATCTCCTGGAGGTAGTATCCCACTCTTACTACTGGTTTATTTATCTTGATTATCCGTGTCAGGTCAATTGGAGTTGCTATGATAACAACATCACAATCCGATGCGTTTATAGTCTGTTGAAGATCCTTCATCTGATCCTCACCGTAGCCCATAGCTGGCAGTATTACGGCTTCCTCCCTGTCTGCGTAGTACTTGTCGTACGTGTCGATAATCGTACCTACAGCGAAGGGTCTGGGATCGACGTAGTCAGCTGCGCCGAATTTCTCGGCTGCGACATATCCTGCTCCGTACTCCATATCACCGTGTGTAAGTGTAGGTCCGTCTTCAACCACCAGGACTTTTGCTCCTGTGATGAGCGAGGGATTATCCACTGTCACCGGGCTTGCGGCATCTATGATCACTGCGTCAGGGTTTACTGCTCTAATATTAGCTCTTACCTCATCCACATCCTCAGGGTAGGCACTGTCTATCTTATTAATAACAACAGCGTCGGCAAGTCTTAGATTAGTCTGTCCCGGATAATAGGATATCTCATGTCCCGGCCTGTGTGGATCTACCACGGTAATGGTCAGATCAGCTTTGTAGAAAGATGTATCGTTGTTTCCGCCGTCCCAGATGATGATGTCAGCCTCTTTTTCCGCCTCACGGAGTATTGCCTCGTAATCGACTCCGGCGTATATGACATTCCCACTTTTTATATGCGGCTCGTACTCCTCCATCTCTTCGATGGTGCAATTATGATTCTTCAGATCTTCTATTCTGGCAAATCTCTGAACTCTCTGCGCAACAAGGTCACCGTAAGGCATCGGGTGCCTGATGGCGACGACTTTTTTGCCAGCTTTCTGCAGGATATCTATCACACGTCTTGTTGTCTGGCTTTTTCCGCAGCCCGTACGGACCGCGCAAACAGCTATTACAGGTTTTGAACTCGCTATCATGGTTTTTTCTGCCCCAAGCACTAAAAAATCAACACCTGCAGCATTGACCCGGGAACAGAGTTCCATGACAGTATTGTCCGACAGGTCACTGTAGGACAGAACACAGAGCTCTACATTCTTTTCGATGAATACCTCTTCAAGTGCATCTTCAGAGAAAATAGGAATCCCATCGGGATAAAGCTCGCCTGTAAGTTCCGGAGGATATTTTCTACCGTCTATATCCGGTATCTGAGTTGCGGTAAACGCTACCACATCGTAGTCCGGATTATCTTTGTAGACTACGTTGAAATTATGAAAATCGCGCCCCGCAGCACCAAGTATCAAGGTTCTGATCTTGCTCATCTGTCGTCCTTTCCGCAAGAGGATGACTGCTTGCGGGAAAGCAACAGCGAACCACCTTCGCGGTTCGGCCTCTCCCATCTGCAAAAAACTCCGGTCAACCGTTGACCGGACACAACTAGACAAATCTCGCAACCCTGAACGTAATTGTCAACTCAATACTCACTGATACAGCATTGTATCAGTGAATATCATCTGTTCCATGCCAGACACCTCCACCTAAAAGGGATTGAGCTATGTTTGTAAGGTGATCGCCGATACGCTCACAGTAATCTGCAAAATCAAGCAGCGCAAGCCTCTTCAATCCGTCCTGCCCGTTCCTGGTAAGGCATTCAGTGTAAGATATGCGCGCATTTTCATCAAGTCTGTTGAGTCTTGACTCAAGAGCAAGAACCTTCTGGGAGGCTTCCCTGTCATGAAATTCAAGGGATAATGATGTTGAGGCAAGCATTTCGGTTACAATCTCGGATGCCAGTACAGCCGCGTCTGCCAGTTCTCCCGGTTCTATCATGAAGCTTCCGGATATCCTGTTCCTGGCCTCAACGATATTTACCGCATGGTCTGACACCCTTTCAAGGTCGTTGATCGTATGGATCAGAACAGGCAGTTTCAATGACTGGTTCTGATCAAGAACCCGCTGAAAGAGTTTCGAAGCATAGATGGTAAGATCCCGCTGCATGTAGTCTACTCTGTCCTCCATGTACATTATTTTACCAGTCTTTGGATAACCCTTGAAAAAGCAGGATATTGCCCCCGTGACAGTTGCTTCTGCGTAGCTTGCCATTTTGACCATCTCACGTTCAAGATTATCGATTGCGAGGGAGGGAGAATCCAGGAGATTATCATCAAGCATGAGTTCGATTTCGTCGCTCTTATCTTCTTCCCTGTCCGGAATAATGAACTGACAGAGTCTCGCCAGAAATGGGACCAGGGGAATAAATAGAAGCGCGTTGAAAATATTGAACATACTATGGGCGTTAGCCACCTGTCTCAGCGGATCGCCCGAAGTTGATCTTACAAAGTTAAGTACGAAACCGCTGCTGTCAGTTATAAGCAGCCCCATGTATACAGCACCGATAACGTTGAAGAGTGTATGCGCCATGGCGGTCTGCTTTGCTGTTCTACCGGCTCCTATAGCGGAGAGCTGAGCTGTTACCGTGGTACCGATGTTATCACCCAGAACCAGGTAGAAAGCTCCCTGCAGATCTATCAACCCGGCTCCGGCAAGCGTCATGGTCAATCCAACCGTAGCGCTTGAACTCTGAATAATAGATGTGATCAGTGTTCCGGCTAAGATTGCCAGCAGCGGATTTGTGCTGAAACTCATGAAAAAGTGTTTTACGGCCATACTGGTCTTAAGAGGACCGAGGATGTCCTTCATGAGTGTCATCCCGAGGAAGATAAGACCCAGGCCGACAATAACCCTGCCCCAGGACTGAATACGGCGGGTCTTAGCGAACGCGTACATCGCGAAACCGACCGCAACTATGGGAAGAGCGTAATGCGTTACTTTAAACGCTATCAGCTGCCCTGTGATAGTTGTACCGATGTTGGCACCGATTATTACGCCAACGGCCTGTCTGAGAACGATCAGACCGGAATTTACGAAACTCACCGCTATCACTGAAGTGGCGCTTGAGCTCTGAATGACAGCAGTCATAAGGGCACCGGCCATAAGTGCAAGCACCCTGTTGCTGGTTACCCTTTTCAGGATGCTACGCATCCTGTTTCCGGCTACGGTCTGAAGGGATTCTGACATCATCTTCATACCAAGCAGGAAAATCGCCAGGCCACCAAGAATCTGGAAGATAATGCTCTCCAGATCAACTGCCAGCGCTGAAAATCGAATTCTTTCCTCCGTGCCGTCTGGAAGAAAAACTCGAGCTTCGACCTGATTGTTGCTGGTGCTGCCGCCCAGCCTCAGTGAAATTGCGGCGCATCCATCAGAATCCGTAAGAATCAGTACGGTTGAAAAGGCTCCCGATGCTGTATCACCCTCCAGTATCAGAGGGTCTTCGCCTACAAAGGGATATGCAAGTATGCCACCATCGGAATTTATCTCGAACTCCACGGCCACTCCACCAACGGGCATGGAACCGGAGTCAGTCACCCTGATCTGGAGAGGTTCTTCCAGCAGGGTTTCAATTCTGCCATTCTGAGAATTACCGAACTCCTGGACAGTATAATTCTCCGCTGCAAGCAAAGAGAAGATGGAGATCAGGAGAAATAGAGCCGTTCGCATACCAGCCTTTCAACTACCAGACACATCGGTTACTGAAAAACCGTGCGTCAGGAATTTATCGAACCGAAGACAATCCCTGGAACATCGTAATTGAATAAAACAAAATATGGTTCAAGTATGATGGTAGCAATATACTAATTTTCCAGGTGATGGAAAAACGGTATTTACCGCGAATATCCCTCTGACCGGCTGACAGCCGTCGAGATCAACTGTTTGATTAGAATCCCATGAGTTATTATACTGGTTATGAACAGGTTTTCAGCTCTTCTGCGCAGTCTGAGAATGCGATCATGGACGAAGAATCTCTTTGTCTTTGCCGGAATTCTCTTCGCTAATCATTGGAGTGATCCGGAAGCTGTTGGCATAACCGCTCTGGGAGCACTGGGATTCTGTCTGCTCTCCAGTTCGGTATATCTGATAAACGATATAGCTGACCGGAAACGTGACATCAACCATCCTGAAAAGAAGGAACGACCAATAGCATCAGGAGCGCTTCCCGTCCCGCTGGCTGCGGGGGCTGCAACTCTGCTGGCTGCGTGTGTTATGGTCGCATCCTGGATACTGGCACCGACTTACGCATTGGTTCTCAGCGTCTACTTCGTGATGCAGGTGAGCTACTCATTAAAGCTAAAACACGTTGTTATTCTTGATGTACTTATCATAGCCACTGGATTCGTTCTAAGGGCAATAGCAGGAGTAACACTGGCAATGGATACCGGATATACTGATGTATCCATATCTTACTGGCTTATTGTCTGCACCTTCTTTCTTGCTGTTTTCCTTGCCTTCGCAAAACGACGTTCGGAGGTCATCTACCTCGGCAAGGATGCAGCCGGTCACAGGGAGATCCTGGATGAATACAGTATTCCCCTTCTTGATGAAATGATGGGAATTGCAACTGCTGCAAGTATCATCGGTTACTCCATATACACCGTAAGCGAAAGAACTTTGGAGCTGGTTTCCACAAGACTCTGGCTGACCATTCCATTCGTGACTTACGGAGTCTTCAGATACCTTTATCTCATCCACATCAAAGGTCATGGCGGAAGCCCTGACAAACTCCTTCTCTCGGATAAACCACTTCTGATAAACATCCTGCTCTGGATAATTGCAGTAGCAGTTGCTCTGTCTCTGTACCCAGGCACTGCATCTCTCTCACAGTGATCGTTAAACTCGATGCCAGGGCAAAGATCAATCTGGGATTGAGAATTCTGGGTAAAAGGCCTGATGGTTATCACGATATACAAAGCGTTTTCCACGAGATCTCGCTTTGTGACATAATCCGTATCTCCATAAAGCCCGGAAGCGGCGCAATATCGTTATCATGTTCAACCGCCGATATTCAATCCGATTCATCGAACCTGGCTTGGAAAGCGGCCGATGCTTTCCTGAACAGCACCGGAGCATTACTTGATGTGGAAATTGAACTTGAGAAGAATATCCCTTCCTGCTCAGGTATGGGTGGCGGCAGCAGCGATGCTGCTACCGTTCTGAAAGGCCTCTGTCAGCTTACAGGTATTAAGGACATTGATCTCAGTAAAATTGCGATAGCCCTTGGAAGCGACGTACCTTTCTTCATTCGAGGAGGTGCTGCTTTAATAGAGGGACGTGGCGAACTCTTATCAGATACACCTTTCATTCCCTTCCATGCAGTGCTTATTCACCCGGATATTAAAGTATCCACGGCCTGGGCATACAGCGTCTGGGACGATAATTCAAGTACATCCTTGACAAACAATACTATGATTAGGCATTATTCAGCCTCGTCAGCAGTATGGCATGAGGGTAAGCCTTTTCCGCATAACCTGCGGAATGACTTCCTTCCACTGCTTGAGAAACACTTCCCTGAGATTGCGGAGCTGGTACAGTTTATGACAGACAGTCAGTGTGAAAACTGGGGTATGTCAGGATCAGGGCCTACTTTTTACGCTCTCTTCAGAGAGAAGAGCAGGGCACATTGTTTCTCGAAGACACTGCACGGGAGTTTTACCCTGTGCAGATCAGCAGAAACTGCTGGGGCGTCGTCAAATGGTTAAGACACAGGGTTTTGGTCCCTGCATTGGGGGTTCGAATCCTCCCGCCCCAGCCACTATCCCGGAGTAACCGGGAGGGAGAAGGATATAGTAATGCCAGAGAAAATTTCTCTGAAAATCGACGAACGTACCGAGTTCGGTTCCAGAGTAGCTAGAAGACTGCGCCGCGCAGGATCAGTACCGGCTGTTGTTTACGGCAGAGGCGGCGGAGAATTGAAAGTCCAGGTTGTTGAAAAAGACTTCATGGACTCGATTGGTTTCTCCACCTCGACCGGAATAATCAACCTTAAAATGGGCAGAAAATCCCCGGTAACTGCCATCGTCAAGGATGTTCAGTGGGACATGCTTTCAGACAAACCTGTTCACATTGATTTTCTGAGGGTGTCAGCGGATCAGATAGTTTCAATCCCGGTTCACGTGCACCTTGAGAATATTCCTCTTGGTGTTCAGATGGGCGGAGTGCTAGAGCATATTCTTCATGAGATCATCATCAAGGTAAGGGCAAAGGATATACCAACAGCCATAAAGCTTGATGTTCAAAGCCTGAATATCGGAGATTCCGTTCACCTTTCTGAGATCACACTTCCTGATGGCATGACCCTTGATATGGATAGTGCCCTCGTGGTCGCTTGCGTTGTAGCGCCGAGTGTCGCCAAGGTCGAGACCGATGAAGAGAAGGGTGAAGAACTTCTTGAAGATGAGGAAGCCTCTGCAGAAACTGGAGAGACAGGCAAGGGAGATACAAAAGAGGGGGCTTCGCAGTCCGGAAAGGAATAATCTTTGTCAATTCCCCGTCTTGTTGTCTGCCTTGGTAATCCAGGGGATAAGTACAGAATGACGTGGCACAACGCTGGCTTCTGGGTAGCCGATATACTGGCGCGGGAAGCCGGCGTTCATTTCATAAACGCAGGTCTTTTCAATGCAGCAGTTATGCCGGATGGCATGGATCTTATCAAGCCGACTGTGTATATGAACAGAAGCGGCAGAGCCGTTGCGGCCTTTCTTGACAGCAGGGGTTACAACCCCGATGAACTGCTGGTGATCTGTGATGACATTAATCTCGAACTCGGAAGACTTCGATTGAGGGACACTGGCTCTCACGGAGGCCATAACGGCCTGAGGAGTATCATCGACTCTCTGGGTACCGAAGCATTCCCAAGGCTCAGGCTGGGTATCGGACCGCCGCCGGACAGGGATGATCTGGCCGATTACGTTCTTGATAAGGTACCTGAGAGGCTCGAGGAGGAGGCTTCGGTTATGGCGCACAATGCGGCGGATTGTGTCCTTCTTTACGCAAATGAAGGATTGTCCTCCGCTCAGGAAAGATACAACAAAAAAAAGGATGTCTGAACAGAAGATGCCGACAGCAGGACTGCCGGCATCTCACTTATGGAAGCAGTTTTCCTTATTGAGCCATCGCTCCGAATACCTGGATCGCCTGCCCGATAAACGCGGACATTCCTGTACCTGAAACCCTGAAATACTTGTTCACGCCACCACCGGTGAAGTCCACTTCCATTTCCAGCCAGACAGGTTCAGAATCGATAGGCGGCACATCAAGACCGGACATGCCCATGGCCATATTCACGTATCCGGGGATATTAATAAGCATCGCCATCTCGGAGGAGCTGGAGAAGTTCTGCATCTCCGGCATTTCACCCGCAGTCTCGCCCTGATACGTTCCATCAATAAGCTGCGGCACTATAACAGGTTCAGGAGCCATTTCCATGTAAAGAATTCCATCATTAACGGTGAACCAGACTGTCCACGCCACATTTTCAGTCAGGGGTGCGCTGTTTACTATGGAATCCGGCTGGAATGCTGTCATGTCCATGTTCATCCCGAATGTAACCCACTCAAAACCTTCGTAATCAGAATATGTAACGTCAGAAAGGGTAAGCCCTGGCATGTCCATCATCTCCGCAAGCATGGAGAACTGGAAATCGTAGGTTTCCTTCACATCCTCTAGTGAAGTACCCTCAGGCATTTCGTAAACGGCCACGATATGCATCGGATTATCGGTATCAATCATCATGGACATTGCCGTGTTTCTTGCAGCTTCAGCCCAGAATGTAACCATGCTCTGTGGAATATTATCTATATTCAGCGCACTGAATACGGCATTCATCGCAGCAACGCTTGCGGACGGATCAAGGCTGACCCTGGCAACAGCCACGTTACCTGCAGGGATGATACCCGTCAGATATTCGGCTTCAACAGGGATTAAGTACTCATCAAGTGAGGACCCTGGAATAAATTCAACGGAGGAGATTCCCGTAATGTACTCCACCTCAAATGAGAGAACAAAATTCACCGATTTCGTTTCATTCAACACAAGACCGATGGCGTCGAAATACAACCCCATAACGTTCTGCATCAGTTCCATATCCGTATCAGCTTCGCTTAGCATTCCGGCAAGTATCTGCGGTTCCATCATTGCCAGCTGACCTGCTACCATCGGGCCGAATGATGCAACATTCGCAAACATATAAAAGCTGCCGTCGGGTATTCCCGGCAGATTCGCCGGAAGGTTCCCGTCGATGTTCTCAAGCATGCTCTGAAGCCCGGCTCTGCTGCCTGCCCCAAGAAGAAGGCCATCGGTATGGCAGAAGCAGAGATTTCCGAAATCAACAGATATCATACTCACATCGCGGCCATCCAGCGGTTCCCCGACTTCAG
>JAUWMQ010000053.1 GCA_030613065.1 Candidatus Aegiribacteria sp.
GTCGTGTCCTGCTCGTTCTTTGATGCCCCTGCGGCGTTACGGATTCAGTTACATAGCGCTACTATGCGCCTTTATCCGAGCCTTGCAGGAACACCAAATAACTTCGCAATTTCCCGACAACTAATACCTGACAGTGTACTATGCTATCCTGCTGTTGCGACGGCTATCAGTCTTCCGGATTCAGAATCGTACGGCCCGCCTTCAAGGTTTCCGTAGATTTCAACATTCGAAAATCCTGCCTCCAGAAGCATATTCTTCAATTCCGTGGCACTGTAAACCCAGTGCGAGAATTTCCATCTACCAAGTACTCTGTCATTATCGATGAGCAGCCAGTCATTCTCAATACGGTTCCAGCCGTCATCTATTCTGTGTCTCTGTACAAGCAGAAGTCCTTCATCGGTTTCCTCATCTGTTACAGGATGGAAAATGGACGCAAGGGTTTCTTTACCCATCATCTCAATTACAAATTTTCCCCCCTGTCGCAGGGATTTGTTAACATTCGCAAGAACGATCATGTTGTCCGAATGATTCTGAAAGTACCCGAACGACGTGAACATATTCATTACCAGATCGTAAAATCCTGACCTCAGGAACTTTCGCATATCCTCTTTAATCCATTCCACTTCCACATTTTCAAGTGATGCTCTGTTCTTTGCGATATCCAGCAGGAAACCGGTTGTATCGACTCCTGTGACCCTGAATCCCATTCTTGCAAGCGGGATGGAGAACCTGCCAGGGCCACAGCAGAGGTCCAGAATATGACCCGTTTCCATCCCGGACAGATGCAGAACGGAAAGAACATCCTTCTCGGCCTTCTCAATCCTGGTTACGGGGAACATGAAGGGATAAGTCAGTTCCCAGAAATCATCATGTTCAAACCAATCCATAACTTTCCTTCTGATCATGGATTACATCTTCTGCAGAAATTGCAGATGCCTGTTCGTCTTGAATCATGGTTGCCCCATGTAAACCAGGCATCGATAATCTCCACTATGAGATAAGCGGGATCCATCTCAATGTAACCGCAATTGCCGACCATTACAAGTGTAGTCGGGTAACCGGAGAAATCACCGCAAAGCGCGGCAATATCAGTATAGCCCGGCTGATCAAGTGTTATCACGTACAAATCGGGGAAGGCACCTTCAGGTAGACTATCCATTGTCGCCAGAATGAGTTCGGCCATCTGAAGATTGGAGACAGAATCCTCTCCAGCCACAAGGAGGAGGCCGAACCTTGTAGGCGTGGCAGAATTATCCAGATCCATGAATCCTTCTACCGATATGAATTGCTCAGGTATTGCAATAGCTGCTGCCAGAATAATAAAAATAATACTCATTCCAGGAACCTTCCCACTGTTACGATCCTCTCGGCGTAATATTCTTTAGAAAGGGATTCCCGCACAACTCCCCTGCTGGACGAAGCATGAGCAAAAAAACCGTTTCCTATGTAGATGCCAACATGAGAAATTCCGGAACCAGAAGTGTTGAAAAATATGAGATCTCCGAACTGCAGGTTTGATGGAGTTACGACCTCGGAAGCAGCGGACTGCTGGCTTGCTGTGCGTGGAATTTCTATGTTGACAGCACTGAAAACCGCCCGGGTGAAACCTGAGCAGTCAACACCGGAATGGCTTTCACCGCCGTATACATAAGGTGTTCCCATCCATGATTCAATCTCGTTCATCATACTGTTGTCCGTTGAAGTTCTGGGGCCACCTCCAGAAGAGGTTATCTCCGACCAGTTACCTCCGGAACAATGTATGCCGTCGCCCCTGTATACTGGTGTTGTTCCGCATGAAGAAAGAAGCAGAGCAGTCACTGCCGATAGTAAAAAGCATTGCATATTTTTCATAATATTAACTTGATAACCGTGTCTTTTAAAGGACTCAGAGTTCCGGGGCAGTCAAGACTGTAATGAAGACCCCTGCTCTCCCTTCTGCTTAACGCTGACTTTACTATAATCCTGCTTACAGTACAGATGTTCCGCAGCTCCAGCATCTCCGTAACTGGAAGCATTGTCCAGTAATCCTCCTCTATCTCATCCGCCAGAACATCAATAATCCTGAGGGCTCTATTTAGCCTTTTGTCCGATCTGACTATTCCAACATAATCCCACATGACACTTCTCAGGGCTGCCCATGCGTGATCCACAAGCACGTTTTCCATGATAGGTTTTGCCCTGCCGAAGGACCAGTCCCTGGCGCGGAATTCATCAGAATTCATTAAAGTGTCGGGTATTGAATCAGCCGCCTTAAGCCCCATTACACCAGCCTCGAGAAGACTGTTGCTGCCAAGCCGGTTGGCTCCGTGGAAGCCCGTACAGGATACCTCCCCGATGACCCTGAGACCGTTCATGGCGGTGCTGCCGTCAGTTCCGGCATAAATCCCCCCCACCGAGTAGTGAGCAGCGGGAACAACCGGTATTGGCTCCTCCCAGGGAATAATGCCTACAGAGGTGACACCATCGGTCACTTCCGGAAAGGATAGAGTAAGCTTTTCTCTACCCAGATGTGTAGCATCCAGCAGGACGTGATCGTTACCTAGTTTTTTCATTTCCGAATCAATAGCGCGTGCGACGATGTCCCTGGGTGCCAGTTCCATTCTCTCGGGATCGTAGTTCTCCATGAATCTTTCGCCCTCAAGGTTGAGTAGAATTGCTCCCTCTCCCCTAAGGGCCTCTGTGATAAGGAAGTTTCGCTTTTCCGCGTGAAACAGGCAGGTTGGGTGGAACTGGTAGAATTCCATGTTCACAATAGTGAGTCCCGCCCGGTAGGCCATTGCTATTCCATCTCCAGTAGCGGAATCCTGGTTGGAGGTGTACCTGTACACTTTTCCAGAACCCCCCGTAGCGATAACTGTTTCGCCCGCGAGAACTGTGGAAATGGTTCCATTGTTAAGGATATGCGCTCCTATGCACCTGTCTACCCCGTTTTCAACAATTTCAGGCATTTCCCTTGAGGCTGTAAGGAGATTTACCGCAAAGGCACCCTCTATTACAGTTATATTACTTCGCTGAGAACAACACTCACTCAGTTTCTCACTTATGAGCCTTCCAGTCCGATCTTTATGATGAAGAACGCGACGAACACTGTGACCGCCCTCAATACCGCTCTTTCCATTTCCAAAGGAGCCCTCAAGCTGTATACCCCACCTGGAAAGCTGCTCAACAAGCCGCGGGCCGCTGGATATGATGTCAATAGCCGCCTTTTCGTTTACAAGCCCACCCCCCGCGTTGATAGTGTCCTGCAGGTGAAGATCAAAACTGTCATTTTCTGAAACTACGGCCGCAAGCCCTCCCTGGGCTAGAAAGGTGCTGCCTGTAGGCATTGGTATCTTGCTGATTAGAAGAATTTCGAGTTCTTCCGGCAGTGAAAGGGCGCATGTCAGACCAGCCATACCGGCCCCCAGAATCAGGACATCGGTTTCTCTTGATCCATTACTCATGCTTTTCCCGCTTAATTTTCCTTTTTCTGTAAGCATCTATACACTTCTGAATATCGTTCATCAACTCGGGAACAGCCCCTTCAACATCAAGGTTCATAGTCTGTACAAGGATATCCTCGGTATCAGGTAAACCGTAAAGCTTAACAGCATCCTTAGCAGTTGTTATAAGCGCTGATGCGCCGGTTCCTTCCATAATATCCCTCAGCCGTTCGATATCACCTTCTGAATAAACATGGTGATCGGGAAATATTTCAAGTCCTTCAAGCCTGATTCCGGCTTCCTCAAGTGAGTTTCGGAAACTTTCCGGCTTGCCTATACCGCAGAATGCAAGAACCGTTTTCCTTGGAATATTCGGTATGGATCTCCCATTTACAAGTCTTACACCCGTATGCTTCACCCTGCTGAACTGAACGG
The DNA here is from genome assembly GCA_030613065.1 of Candidatus Aegiribacteria sp. Lineage (GTDB taxonomy): Bacteria > Fermentibacterota > Fermentibacteria > Fermentibacterales > JCC-6 > Aegiribacteria. The sequence goes on from JAUWMQ010000053.1 coordinate 3,858, forward strand.
GTGCTTTCCAGTTATAATCCGAGACTCTCCTTTTGATCCATTCCGCGGACATACCCTCCGGTATGCGGTTAATCCAGATATGATCTGCCTTTGAAATAACCGAGGGGAATTCTCTGAGGGTTCCTGAAGGAAGGATACCTCCCTGTCCGAAGGGACTTGCGAAATCGAGAACAACTAGTTCGATATCCCTGAACAGCTGCAGATGCTGGAATCCATCGTCAACTATTATTATGTCAGGTTTCTCGCCACGGTAGGCTTTCATTGCCGCTTCTGATTTCGATCTGCCGGCATACACGCTGCTTCTGCCCAGAAGGCTCTCAGCCAGAAGAAGAACTTCGTCGGTGAAATTATTCATGACTTCATCATTGTCCAGTCTGACTCTGCAGGCATGTGTACGTTGTCCGAAATTACGGGCTACAACAGATACGGTATACCCCATTCCCGCAATACGGTTTGCAAGCCATATAGTTACAGGTGTCTTTCCGGTGCCGCCTACTTCAATATTTCCAACACTTATCACAGGCACCGGAAGGTGAAGCTGCCTGTTTTCGGATTCGTACCATCTTCGTCTTATGGAAGCAAACAGACCGTAAAGCCAGCCGAAGGGCATGAGAAACCATCCCGCCCATGCGTATCCGCCCTCCCGGGTTACAATCTTTCCGAACAGTATGTCTGGTCTTTTCATTTGCATCTATTCGTTTCAATAATTCCAGTTCGCCTGATCAATGCCACAAAATCATCAAGCACGTTCCCCTTGATGTTATCAAACGCAATTCTGACGTTATCCCTCGTTCGAGGGTTGTCATGAAGGTTGATAAGTACATCAGCTATCTCTTCATGTGATGAGGCAATATGAGCTATCCCCGATACAGTCAGATTATTCACTACACTGGCATAACTGCTGTGATGTGGACCAACAATAAACGGTACACCTCTCATGACAGGTTCCAGTACATTGTGCCCTCCAATCGGAACAAGAGTGCCTCCAACGAAGGCTGCGTCGCCGATACCGTACATCTGCGCAAGCACTCCATGAACATCTACTAAAACAGTGTCAAAATCAAGAGTATTACGGGATGAGTTAATCAGCCCCGACCGGGATGACTCAATCAGTCCCGACCAGGATGAGTTCATCAGCCCCGACCATTTGACCGGAGTGAAGCCCATACGGACCATGAGATCCCATACTTCATCGATCCTGTCCAGATGACGCGGTGCTATGACAGGAAAGTATCCTGTAGAATAAGCGGCCTTAAGAAGGGTTGCTTCCTCACCTTTTCTTGTGGAACCGGCGACTAGAACTGGTCTCTCTGTATTAAGTGCAGTACGCCATTCAATGGGAGGATCACCATGGTCAGTGAACATTTTGGAATCTCCGGAAACACTTACAATTCTCTCATCGATGCCCATCGAAAGAAATCTTTTCCGATCTAAATCACTTCTTGTCAGAATACCTGTGAAGCAGGAGAACAGTCTTCCTGGAAGGGAACCCATAAAACGGTAGTTTCTTACACTTCTCTCTGAAAGTCTCCCGTTGATCATCATGCACGGAATTCCCGATTCAATTGCCTTAAGGATGGTGTTAGGCCATATCTCCGTTTCAGCAAGTATAAAGGCTCTGGGTCTGACCCGTTGAATGAATCTTTCAGCAAAGCGATGAATATCAAGAGGAATGTAGCTCCCTTCCAGCCCCATCCTCTCTATGAATGATCGGCCGGAAGGTGTAAAACATGTTATCCAGACGGGAATACCGTTCTCCTTCAGGTATTCAGCGTAAGGCAGGATGCCGTTGAGCTCACCGAGTGATGAACCATGCAGCCATACCGGCCTTCTGCGGGAGAGTTTTACGTATCCCTTTCTTTCCTTTCTTTCTCTGACCGGTCTGAATAAAAGGGTAAAGGAAATGAAAGGATGCAGAAAAGCTCCAAGTATTCTGAGGATACGACTGAAAAACAGAGCGGAAGGTGATGCCAGAAGATCTGCGCAGGCTGTGACCCTGTTCAGCTCGGTCTCCACCCTTTCCATCCATTGCTGCTCATCATCTTCCCTTTTTACGGCTGGAATTGGTCTGCCTTCAACTATCGGTACCCGAGCGAATGGAAGGGGCAGAATGAAACCATCCCAGGATGAGAAACGGACTGCAGGCCACCCGGAAGTTCCCATGGGTATCAGTGGACGGCCGCCCAGCCTTGATATGTGAGCAATACCGCTTTTAAGAGTTTCTGCAGGACCCCTGGGACCGTCAGGTGTTATAGCGCAGTCGATTCCTTTTCTAAGGGTATCTGCCATTTCACGAAGAGCTTTAAATCCACCTTTGGAACTCGAACCTCTTACAGTTCTGAATCCCATGGAATGAAGCACATTGGTTGCATACTGACCATCCCTGTTCTGGCTGACAAGAACTCTGACCCCCTCGTTTCTGTGAGTATGTATAAGTGGCAGCTGTCTTCCATGCCAGAATGCGAAGAGTGCAGGTCTGTTTCTGACTCTGCCTGCTCTTACCGGCATCGACCTGACGTAGTGCACCCTCCATGAAAGGCCGATCAGCCTCATGAATATCAATCCCAGCATGCGGGAAAGGCTCAGGAGGTCAGGAGATCTCATTTTGAGCTTCTTCAAGTACGTACCGGGCTGCTCTTCTGGATGAGCCTGTATCGCCAAGTGCTTTCCTGACCAGTTTCATTCGATTCAGCGATTCTCTTCTATTTTCGGTATCCTGGATAAGCGGTTTTAGATAACTGACGATGTTATCAGGGGAGACATCCTTCTGAATGAGCTCAGGGGCGATCTCTGAACCTGTTACAATATTGGCCATTCCAATATTCGAAACACCCCTGACAAGCATTCTGGCAAAAAAGTATGTCAGCGGAGAGGTTCTGTAAGTAATGATGAACGGTATTTCCCACATTGCAGTTTCAAGAGTTGCTGTACCAGAGCAGACCACAGCTGCGGAAGCCTTTGCAAGCGCATCCTCCACGGAATACGCAAGCCTGATACCCTCTAATTTCGCAGCGGGTTCATAGTAATCAGGAGGCACATCAGGGGAGACCGCGATAGAAGCACTGGAAACCACTCCTGAATCCCTGAGAATGATGAATGAATTCATCATGGATTCAAGAAGGAGTGATATTTCCTGTCGGCGGCTTCCGGGAAGGAAGGCGATTTCCCCGAAGGGTTCGGATTCCAGAGGGGTTGGGATAGAATCCGCCAGTGGATGTCCCGAACATACAGCTCGGACACCATATTGCCTGTAGAAATCAACTTCGAACTGGAAAAGCGTTATCATCAGGTCAACGGATTTTCGTATCTTCCTGACTCTTTTTCTGCCCCATGCCCAGAGTTGCGGAGAGATGTAGTAAATAACGCGGTAACCTCTTCTCTTCGCCCACTCTGCAAGAGGGATATTGAAACCGGGATAATCAACCAGAAGCAGAATATCCGGATCAACGGAGAGAATATGAGATCTCATCTCCCTGCGAAGTCTGCGGAATTTACCAAGAGAGGATAGAACTTCGGCAAACCCCATAACCGAATACTCGTATAGACTGAATACGATCTCGCCCCCTGCCTCTTCAATATGCCTGCCTCCAAGACCTGAAACTTCAAAAGTGGCCATCTTCTGAAGCTCCTCCAGGAGTTCCCCTCCACGGACATCACCTGAAGGATCTCCCGCTGAAATGACTATCTTCATTCTGCGGGTATATCCTTCAGCAGGTCTTTCATCGCTTCCTCTATCCTGCTGGAGATGATCTGCGCCGATCTGAGTGCATTTAGGCCATCCAAACCGGGGACTGTGGGAGCGCAACCTGTTTCGCAGGACATTCTGAAATCGTTCAATTCTGACGTGAGAGCATCACCATCCGATACGATGACGGACACCGGTTCGATTCTCCCGTCCACCATCCTGAAAGCCTCAACTTTCCTTGCAGCGAAATCAACCGAGACGTAATTCCTGTGCTGGAAAAATCTGAGTTTTCTTACCTGATCCCTGGATATCCTGCTGGCGGTCATATTGACAACGCAACGGTTCTCGAACTGTATCCTTGCGCTGGCTATATCAACATTGTTGCTCAGAACAGGCACACCAGAAGCCTGAACCGAGATTACCGGAGAACGAACGAAGGAAAGAACAAGATCTATATCGTGTATCATCAGGTCGAGCACTACGGAAACATCGGTGCCCCTTGGATTGAAGGGAGCCATTCTGTGACCTTCCACAAAAAGAGGTTCGCCGATAAGGTCCGCGGCAGCCAGAATTGCAGGATTGAAGCGTTCAACATGTCCCACAGCCAGTATGAGGTTGTTATCCTCGGCCAGGTCAACCATTTCCTGAGCCTCTGCAGTTGTCGCAGCGATGGGTTTTTCCACAAGGACATGCACACCTGATTTCAGGGCTTTGAGTACAACGTGATAATGGCTTGAAGTAGGACATGCTACAACTACAGAATCACATTCTTCAAGAAGGGAATCCATTTGTACACACGGTCGAATATCAAGTTCAGAGGCTAGCCTGTTCATCCTTTCGACATCAGTGTCGAATATGGGAACCGTTCTGCCTGTTATCTCACCGAGTATCCTTGCATGATGGTAACCCAGATGACCTGTTCCAATAACTCCTGTAAGCATGTTATCCTCCAAATGCCGACAGAACGTCGGCAGCATATTTAACTGACCGTTCGGAAAGAGAAAGGTGAGTAACGAATCTCAATATAGACGGAGAAAGGGCCAGACAACCTATCTCAAGACTTTCAAGGGCATCAGCTATAGCACCTGCCTTACCTTCAGGGGCTTCGGCTATCACTATGTTGGTTTGCGGTTCAGGATTCAGCATTCTCAGTACAGGCGAACGAGTGATACCTCTGGCGAGCAGCCTGGCATACTGGTGTGTTCTGGATAGAAGAGGGAGATTATGCTCAATGGCGTACAGGCAGGCAGCAGCAAGAATACCGGCCTGCCGCATTCCACCTCCGTGCTGGTTGCGCAGAAACCGTACCTTATCTTCATCCTCTGCCGAACATACAAGAATGGAACCGACGGGACATCCAAGCCCCTTCGAGAAACACATGGAGACCATTCTGTAGCCTGAAAGTATCTTTCTGAGTTTTTCACCGGATGAAGATATCACATGCCACACCCTTGCTCCATCAAGATAAACAGAGGCTCCCCTGTTGCTGCAGATTTCAGTTATCTCCCTGACCTCGCTGTCTGGAAGGACAAGCCCCCCCATGACATTCTGCGTGTTCTCCAGGGCTACCAGTGTTCTGGGCGCGTAATGCTGATCCTCACCGCGAGACAGTGCTATCTCCACTTCTGCAGGGGGAATACAGCCGCTTTCCGATTCATCTATCCTGTGCATCTGAAGACCGCCGATCATGGCGTATTGAGCTCTTTCATACAGGTATACGTGACTTCTGCTGCCGCATATGACTTCATCACCGGGAGAAGTGAGAGCTCTTATTGCCACACCGTTTGACATTGTACCTGTCGGCATGAAAACCGCTCTGTCGAATCCGGTCATTTCCGCTACTATACTCTCAAGATGGTTTACGGTTGGATCCTCACCGAATACATCGTCTCCCACTTCTGCCCTGGCCATCGCATTCCGCATCGCATGGCCAGGTGTGCTTACCGTATCACTTCGGAGATCTACCCTGATGCTGCACACTTTATCCCTGAACTTTCACTTTGGAGGGAATGGTTTCTGATCGCTTCTTTTAGTATCCTGTTCATGACTTCCGCAGAGCTGAGTCCTGTCGCATTCCAGAGCCTGGGGAACATGCTGATATCGGTAAACCCAGGAATGGTGTTCAATTCATTGAAATAGTACTTACCATCTCTATCAAGAAGGAAATCAGCCCTTGCGAAACCACTTCCGTTAAGAATCGAGAAACACTCTTCGGCACAGGATCTTATCTCCGCTGAGAGGTTTTCAGAGATTGGAGCCGGAATGAGCAGCTTTGATTCATCACAATTGTATTTAGCTGTATAATCGTACCATTCCAGACCTGGAATTATCTCACCGGCAACGGAAGAGGATACTATGCCGGATTCGGATAAAAGGGCTACCTCGATCTCCCTTGCTTTCTCAATACCGTTTTCGATGAGAATCAGGCTGTCGAATCTGAATGCCGTATCTACTGCGTCCTGAAGCATATCAGATGAATCGACCCTTGAGATTCCGAGACTGGACCCCATTCTTGCCGGTTTCACAAAGACAGGATATGCCAGGTCGGCGGATGTTGGAGGAGATTGAACAGAAAAGCTTTTCCAGGGCACAACCGGAATACCTCTGGATGAAACAAGTTCCTTGGTTGTGATCTTATTCATTGCTATAGCCGATGTCATAGTGTCCGCTCCTGCGCAGGGCCATCCTGCCATCATGCAGAGTCCCTGAACTGAACCATCTTCCCCCCATGGACCGTGCAGTACGGGAAAAACAATATCAAAATCAATCGAGGAACCCCTTCTAAACAGTTTCCAGACAGGGTAACCGGTATGGATATCAAGAGAAGTATCCTCCTGGGACCACCGGCCATCACTGCCTATTTCCACAGGAATCACGCAATGGCCTGATTCTTCAAGTACACTTAGAACGAAGGCTGCAGATGCTATCGAAACCTTACGCTCGGCAGACTTTCCTCCGGAAAGTAGAAGAACTTTCATCGCTCCTCCTGAACTGAATGATCCGGTGCAGGGTCTTGACCGAACCGTTCGCGTTGGTAGTTTTAGCGGGGACACTGGTTGAATGCTAATATACGATTACTTTATTTGTCCGGCAGGGACAGTTTTGATGCTGATTCAGCTCTGGAGGTATTATGAAAGTACTGATCACCGGGGGAGCCGGCTTTATCGGTTCCAACATCGCTGATTTCCTTTTAGACAAGGGATTTGAAGTTCACATACTGGATGATCTTTCTACAGGATCCAGAGCGAACATCAATGGAAATGCGGAGTTCCATAAAATGGATATCAGAAGCGAAAGAGCTTTCGAACTGATTTCCGGAGGCAACTTCGATATCATATGTCATCACGCTGCCCAGATGGATGTCAGAAGATCCGTAAGGGAGCCTCTCTTCGATGCTGATGTGAACATCAAGGGAACGCTGAATATTCTTGAAGCAGCGCGCAAAGGTAATGTAAAAAGGATCATTTACGCATCCACCGGTGGTGCTGTTTATGGAGAACCAGAATACATTCCGGTTCTTGAAGATCATCCTGTTAATCCCATCTGCCATTACGGCATCAGCAAGCACACAGTAGAGCACTACCTTTTTCTCTACAGGTATCTCTATGCTATAGATTACGTTGTACTCAGATATCCCAACGTTTACGGACCAAGACAGAATCCCTATGGAGAGGCAGGTGTTACAGCTATTTTCACACTTGCCTACCTTACTGGTACCCCCCCTGTCATCAATGGCGATGGTATGCAGATGAGGGACTATGTGCATGTCAAAGACATAGCAAGGGCAAACTGGATGAGCATGGATCTCGATAGAGCTGATATTTCCGGAGAAATATTCAATATCGGATTTGGCAGGGGCAGATCTGTCATCGAACTCGACAGGATCATCCGCGGTTATGTCGGAACTTATCTCGAACCGTCGTTCGGCCCCTCCCTGCCGGAAGAGATTCTCAAAATAGCGTTGAACAGCTCAAAGGCAGCGAGTATTCTCGGTTGGAAACCGGAGATCAAGTTTGAAACCGGCTTGAAGGACCTGGTTGAGTACCATCGCGCAAGGTTGGCAAAAAAATGATTATAGCTGAGCCTGTTTTTCTTGACAGGGACGGTGTCATCAATCTGAACAGGATTGATTACGTAAGATCACTGGAGCAATGGATCCCTATACCAGGCGCCATTGAAGCTATCGTAACGCTCAGCAATGCCGGACATCCCGTAATAGTTTTGACGAATCAGTCAGCAATCGGCAGGAGGTATTGCCGTATGTCCGATGTTGAAGAGATACATCAGTATCTGATGCATCTAGTCAGTACATCTGGAGGATTGATAGCTGGCATCTACTACTGTCCACACCTTCCCGATGACGAGTGTGAATGCAGAAAACCCCGTACAGGTATGGTTGAATCCGCAAGAAGGGAGCTTGACCTTCCCGATGGAGGGTATATTGTCGGCGATGCGGATTCGGACATGGAACTCGGCAGGAGAGCCGGATTAAAGACAGTTCTTGTTATGACAGGTCGCGGAAAAGATCAGATCAGGAAGATAGATCAGGAGAATTTAACTCGGCCATGGAAAATTACTGAAGACATATCCTCGGCCGTAGAAATAATACTCAAGAACAGCAGCGATGACTGATCAGTTTCCCTCTACTATTTCAAGGTTATCCAGGTATTGCTCCAGCTTCTTTATACCCTCCTCTACTCTCATTAAACTCTCTGAACGTCCAGCTCTCTCGATAAAGGCTCCGATCTTGGAAATCTCATCGAATCCGTAACCTGATCCTGATCCCTTCATGCTGTGACCGCACCTTTCAATATCTCTGTACTGCCTTTTCTTCAGCAGAGTGTTCAGTTTCTCAATATCTTCATGGCGATGGCTGATATAGCCGGGTATCAACTCGATAAGATCAGGATCTACCGTGATTTCTATTCTTCCGCTTTTCACCGGTTCCTCTGTCAGTCCAATTTCCTCAAGCTCAACTTTGTCAGTGAGCTCTGCTATCAGTTTAATCAGAGCATTCTTATTTACGGGCTTTGCAAGATGAACATCGCATCCGGCATCAAGACACTTTCTGATCTCTGTGTTAATGGTATTAGCTGTTAAAGCAACTATAGGTATATGTTTTAGTTCTTTTTCAAGTTCGAGCTCCCGTATTCTCGCTGTTGCGCTGTAACCATCCATTACGGGCATCTGCATGTCCATAAGAATGATATCCCAGTTCATAAGGAGGTATTTTTCCAGAGCTTCGCTGCCATTCTCGGCTTCTGCGATGAGGCAGGGCTCTTTTCTAAGAAAGGCTTTGACCAGGAATCTGTTATCCGGTGAATCATCTACAAGCAGTATTCTGAGGTTTCTGAGGATACTATCTTCATTCTCCTCAGGTCCAACAGAATCTTTAATCTCATCACAGGGTTCGTGATGGATACCGAAATCAGCTGTGAAGGTAAAGGTGCTGCCCTGATCAAGATGGCTGTCAACGCTGATATTCCCATTCATAAGATGAACAAGATTTTTCGTTATTGTCAGCCCCAGGCCGGCACCGCCGAATTTCCTCGTAACCGACGGATCAGCCTGCATGAAGCTGTAAAAGATGCTTTCAAGTTTTGAGGGTGGGATTCCAATTCCAGTATCTATAACTGAAATTCTGATAACCACTTCATCATTAGAAATACCACTGCTTTCAGCGAATACCTTAATACTTCCTGATTCAGTGAATTTGATAGAGTTGCCTACTAAATTGACAATGATCTGCTGTAGTCTGTTGGGATCACCCTTCAGGCATGGGGGCACATTATCGTTTATTACGCATTTAAGAGCGAGCCCTTTTTTCTCGGCACGCGGTACAAGTGTATCTATCACCTTATTAAGGGAATTTCTGATGTTGAACGGGATTGTTTCCAGGGTTATCTTTCCGGCTTCAAACCTTGAGATATCCAGAACATTGTTAATCAGATCATGAAGACTATTCCCGGAGGAGCGCAATAGTTTGATGTATTTTATCTGTGTATCATTAAGGTCAGTATCATTCAGAAGATCTATTGTTCCGATTATGGAATTGAGTGGTGTCCTCATCTCATGGCTCATATTAGCCAGAAATTCGGATTTCGTCCTGGATGCGTTCTCGGCAGCTTCGCTGGCTTCAATTATTTCTCTTTCAGCGTCCCGCCTTTCGGTAATATCCCTTATAACGCCTATTGCATGCCATCTGTCACTCTGTTTAACAGATGATACTGAAAGCTCAACGGGGAATATGTTGCCATTCTTCCTCCTTGCTTCAATTTCAAGAGTACGGCCCAGTAGAAATCCTTCACCAGTATTGCGGAATTTCTCAAATCCATTTCTGAAAGAATCGATATACTGTTCTGGAACAATCAGTTTATGGAGGTCCTCCCCCATCATTTCTTCTGCTTTAAAACCGAACATTCTGCACGCTGTTGAGTTTACGAATGATATTCGCTTTTCATTATCCATCATTATTATGGCATCCTGAGAGCATTCGGTAAGTGCTTTGAACAAGACTCTGCAGGAGTCATCCTTTTCGGTATCCCTGTTTTCCATTCTGATGAATGAGTGGATGTATCTTATCTGTTTACCAATTGAAGAGCTGACCGTTGAAATGATAACCGGGATACTCCTGCCACGGTATATTCTGAGGTTGCCATGAACGGCCTCATCTGAAGGCTTCAGAGGGCTGCCGTCGGCTGAACTCAGAAAAATACTGCAGAGTTTACCAGTTACAGCCGTTGCAGGCATTTCTATCATCCTCAGAGCTGTGCTGTTCGCCTCAAATATTCCGCCTGTTGCGGAATCAACTACAAATACACCCGCACCCTGAGAATCTAAGAACATCTCATTTATTCCTGTTGCATTATCCTCAAAATTATTCGAAGCATCCAAATGGGTCTCCACTGTAATCAGTTATTCGATAATTGTATTGAATCTATTCCAAAGAGGCATGAAAATGCAAACATCAGTTATCATGTTTGTGAAAACAGATACTCGGGATCACCGGTAATAAGAGATTTAGTCAATCTAAACGTCTTGTTGTAGGTTTGAAATTAATTTAATATGTTAACTGTTGAAACAATAAATGGAAGCAGGGTGACAATGTCGTTAATACTTATAATAGATGATGATCCCATGATAAGGAAAATGCTGATGACAGCATTCAGGAAGAAAAACTACGATGTAATGGATGCTTCCAACGGAAAGACAGGCCTCAGCATATTCCGATCTGAAGATGTTGACGTCGTTATTACCGATATCATCATGCCTGATATGGAGGGTATAGAAACTATTCGTGAGCTTAGAAAGATTAAACCCGATGCTAAAATAATCGCATTTTCAGGAGGCGGTTCACTTTCACCGGACGGCTACCTTAAAATCGCATCTTCTATGGGAGCACAGTACACTTTCCAGAAACCGATATCCATAAAGGAACTCAGTAAAGCGGTTGAGGATCTTCTGGATTCCTGAGATTATCTGCTCACGTATGCCTTTATCAGATCAATAGTCGCATTGAGAGCTTTTGCATGTGTTCTTTCCATCGCATGTGAGGAGTCAACTCCAGGACCTATCAGGCCATGTCTGGCATCAAGACCTGCTCTCAGGGCCACGGCGGCATCCGACCCGTAATGCGGGAAAGTATCAACGGCATACGGAATGGATTCAGTTTTTGCTACTTCGATCAATTCCTTTGTCAGCAGATAGCTGAATGGTCCACTACTGTCGGCAGCGCAGATAGTTACCTTATCCTCTGATGATTCCCTCCCAGGGCCGGCTACACCCATGTCGACTGCGATGAACTCCCTTACATTCTCCGGAAGGAAACCCGCAGCGCCATGACCTACTTCCTCGTATCCTGTTACCAGCATATGAAGGGTATACGAAGGCGTTATTGCATCGGATACAAGATCTCCGGCAGCCCGTAGAAGAATGGCCACACCGGCTTTATCATCAAGGTGTCTTGATTTAATGAACCCCGATTCCGTCATGACGGGTCTGGGATCGAAATGGATGTAATTCCCGACGGATATTCCCAGTTTGCGTACATCTTCCCCTGAAGACACCTCTTCATCAAGCCTTACATACATATTCTTATTTTCACGCTTTACCGATGCATCTTCCATTCCATGAATATGAACTGATGTGCTGTCAAAGAGAACGGTTCCATCGAAAAGTTTCCTGTCCCACGTTTCAATACGGCAGTATTCCCCCTCGATGCTGGACATTGTAAAGGAGCCGATTGAGCGGAGCCTGATTGTTCCGTTCCCCTCATCAATTCCGCTGATCATTCCCCCAAGGGTATCCATATGAGCCGACATTATAATGCCTTCATTACTTCTTCCCTTGAGCGTTGCAAGAAGATTTCCCTTCCTGGTTACTTTTGTCTTCAGTCCGAATACCCTGAATCTTTCTTCGATGATTCTCATGGCTTCCTCTGTATGACCGGCAATGCTTCTGGTCGTGAGTAGTTCCATAAGAATGTCTGTAACAGATGATTCCTTATTCATATGTCTTCCTTTCGGATGAAACCGTTAAAAACCTGATGAGGATTTGAGGGTTACTGTCAGGTGAAATTATAATCATATTTCCAGCATGATGAAAAACAAACGCAAAAAAAGATACTTCCGCCTTCTCAGTCTCATCCTTCCATTCGCACTACCGATTGCCGTATTCGTTATATGGCTTGCTTCACAGTGCAGCGGACAGGAACAGAATCCTCTTCATATCGTTGCTTCCATTAATCTTGAAGGAGGCAAGACCACAAATTTCTCGACAATCCTTCCAGATGGTAATGAGGCAATTTGGGAGTGTTCTAACGGAAAATTTATAGAAACCGGCGATGTTGTCGCGAGTGGAAGAAGCGTGACGTGGCAGCCCTCCCCCGGTCTTGAGGATTCGGTCTCAATAATCATCACAACTCCCTCCGTTTCAGATACGGTCAGGTTCCTTCCGGTTGTTCCTGATGTTATTCCTTCAGTAACCGTTTCTGCCGCATACCATCTTTGCATCCTGGAAAGAGCCAGAAGCATTCAGATCGCCCCTGGAATATACAGGGCCGTTTCAACTGGAGATGCTCTCATTGGGTACGATGGTCTTGTTATTCTAATAGTAAAAACCCAGGGCGAACACAGGGAAGCATTTGGCATGAATCCAGGTGATTCACTAATACTTTCACTTCCTCTGGGCGGTACAATTCAGGCAACCGGTCTTGATAACATGGAAGATGCCATGGACAACAAGGGAAATATCCAGATAGTCTTTGAAGCCCTTGAGGATACTTCTCAGACCGAGCGGGTTGAATCAGAATATTCATCTGAACCTTCTCAGGAAACCTCTCCTTCTGGAACATAACCAGAGAGTTACAAGGCAGAGCGGCCACAGCCAGAACATCCAATACTGAAAAATGATCCTGTAGGATCCAAATAATTTCAGTAAAGCAAGCCAGATGAACACGACCCATTCGGATAGAACTGAAGCTGCCGATGCAAATGGCAGCAGAAGTGTCAGGAATCCCGTGCTCATGGTTGCAAGCATGAATGGGACCGAGATGACTGTCGCAAAAGGCGCAAATGGGCTGAGGCCGCCATATCTGAATGAGACCAGCGGTGCAAGAGCAATAGTGACCACCAGACCAGCATATGCTATCGACAATATCCACCCTGCCCTGAAGCGGAACTCCCTTCCCATAATAATCAGGCTCAGTACTGCCCCGAATGACAGCTGTGCTCCGGTATCATTGAGAACATCACCCTTTGATATAGCCGTGAGGACAATTACCGCAACTGACCATACGAAGAGAAGATCAGGCCTTCTTCCCGATGAATGCAGTACGATCAGTATAAGAAGGATCATGATTCCTGCTCTTAACGTAGACGGTCTTGCACCGGATATGAAAACGTAAATGAACGCTGTCAGAATGACTGCGATTATCGAAAGCCATCCTTTTCCGAAAAGCTTTCGAAAAAGAACAAGCATTACACCTGACAGAATACCAACATGAAGGCCTGAGAGGGCCAGCAGGTGAGATGTGCCGGTATCCCTGAAAATAGTGCGTACTGATTGGGGTACCTGCCCCCTCTCTCCTACAAGAAGCGCTGATACAAGTGAACTCGCCTCGCGAGAGGGAATTCTATTGGATAGACAGATGCTGACAGCCTTCCTGAGACGATCCTGAATCAAGGATGAGTAAATCGGGTAAAATGTGAAACTTTCCATGAATCCATTGTTTACTGAACCGATAACTACTACTGAATCTCCCCTGCTGACGGACTGCGCAAGCTGTCGGTCGGATGCCCAGAAGGCATTCCCCGCAGCAGTAGCCAGAACTGCTCCCGCTGTTGTAGTTGTCTCAACTTTGCAGTGCCATACACCCCCTGCAGGTGCTCTGTCATGATATGTATCAATTCGATGAGTATCGATGTATGCCCCGGCAAGAAATGAGACTGTAAAGAGAACAATGATCCCTGCTTTTCGAAGGCCGACAGTAACCAGGATTATTCCTGCGGGAATCGCGGCAATCCATATTTGAGAGTAGTACTGGAGCGGTGTATAATACCCTGCGAGAAAAGAAACCGTGAACAGAAAGAGTGTTTTGCTTAAAACCATTGTACATTCAGTTTACTCAGAATCTCTATGCAGTTCAAGTGGTATGCCCATATTCTTGCTTGACAACCTTCGAAGTGCTTTCAATGTCGGATCTGTATTCAGGTCAGCGGAAGCAGTTTATCCGTCAGCTGTATTCCTGACCGGTATATGCTGCAGGCCCGGGAACCGGAAACTCAGTCATACATCAAGGGGAACTTATGCTGTCGTTCCATGGAGATATTTCAGTAAAGCTGAAGACGCCGCGATATGGGCAAAAGAGAGCGGTCGGATGCTAGTAGCTGTAGAAAATTCAGACAACGCCATTCCCATCTGGGAAGCACGATTTGATCTTTCAAGCGTGTTCATGCTCGGTAACGAAGCTGATGGATTGAATCCTGCTATTGCGCAGATGGCTGATGTAAGCATCTGTTTTCCGCAGACGGGACAAAGGAAATGCATTAACGTATCAAGCGTAGCGGCTATTATTGCTTCGGAAATTCAGCGAAGAAAGTGGCTTGAATCGTCCGGACCGAGTATCTAACATGATTTTAGCAGCTTATTCTTCAATAACATTATCGTCAGGAAACTGAAACTCACCCCAATAAGCGAAGCTCAAGCTCTTTTTTCAACCTTTTCCAGTTTGGCAGGATGCTTTCCAGCTGAGCGTAGAATGAGGTGTCATGTTTCCTGTGGGTGATATGGCACAATTCATGCACGATCACATAATCGATATACCTTGTAGCTGCTCGAATCAGCTCACGATTGAGATTTATCCGATTTGTTCTTTGAGAGTAGCTTCCCCACCGTCTGCTCATTCTTCTTACTGCCGCTGACGGCATCTCCGAATAGTTAAAAAGTCTGAAACAGACCTCAAGCCTTTCAGTGAATACAGCCAGAGCCCGTCTGGAATACCATATATCAACCAGCCGGGCAGCTTTGGAAGGATGTTTATCACCTGTAATGAAAACGTTCAGAACCCCATACTGCAGTAAAACCCTGCTTGAAGTACAAGCTCCATGAAGAAGCAGCTTGTACGACCTGCCCCGGTACTGAAACGTTTCCCCGCTCACATACCGTTTATTCCGCATGTCTTTGAACTGAGCGAAGTATCTCTTCTGTTTCAGCAACCAGCGGACTTTGCGGGAAAGGAACGAATCGATGCCCTCCGCTGAAGCATCCAGTGGGGCTTTCACAGGCACTTCCAGGTTGGGAAACAGGGTTGCAGAGATTGTTTTTCTCTCCTCAAGCAGCAGATGATATTCAAGGGAAACATCGTCCCTGATATATGTTTTCACTGTTCCCTGTTCTCCACAGCAAGCTCCCAGACTCGTGATACTAAGATTTCAATAGTGTCGATATCCAGCGGGACTTCGCAATCACCCTTCACAACATCGAACAGGTAATCCTCCATCTCCCGGTGTACCTTCCTGCGCACCTCGATGTTACGTTCCCAGTCAACAATCATGTTTCTCTCAATAACATCATGCAGAGCTGCAACAATTGAACAGATCATCTCCGGTGAAACCGAATACTTCTCAAGTAATGGTACAGCGCCTCTGTAGAAGGGGTGATATTTCTTCTCTTCATGGATAAACAATGGGATATCGCTGTCTTCGTAGTCTTTCACCTGAGACTGGTATTTCTT
>JAUWMQ010000136.1 GCA_030613065.1 Candidatus Aegiribacteria sp.
TTAACAAGCTGATTGCAATTGCTGATAGCAATAACATCTAAAGGCGGATGACTGTCCCAGGATATACCACCGTACCATCCGTGGCCTTGAGGGGCAACGTATGAACAGCCAGCATTGATGAGTTCGACCTGGTTGTTAGGGTGGGAAGCGGCTGTTTCGTAAAGTTTCTCGACAGTCCAAGCCAAAGGAATAAATGCGTCGATGGAGTCGCATACAAAACTCCCCCAGTAAGTCGGCGGCCACAGGCCTGCACCGATAAGTATCGCGGTTGTCTGCCAGGATCCTCCAGGCGACTGGGTCTCATAGAATAAGGTCTTGTCAACCATGTTTTCAAGAAGAGATGCACCGCCAGCACTGAATCTGCCGACGTACAGGTCGGTGTAGTAATTCATGCCATCATTTGCTTCTCCGTAGAGATGGTCACCATCAAGGTCCCATGTTCCATCAAGATCCATGTAGTAATGATCGGTAACATTGTTGAGAGTCTCCCCGCTAAAGTAAAGGGAGGATATTCTTGTAGTTACTCCGTAATCACCAATCATCAGCGCATAGATAAGTGAGTGGTTGTAGAACTGGTCCTTCAGATAGTTTCTGATCTTCTCCTGAGTATCGTAACCTGTATAATTGGTCTCTATCCATTCTACAGTTACATATTCCGAAAAACCCGTTCTCACGTTTCTGTGATCTACCAGCGGCTGGATAACAGTTTCAAGACTGCTTGCTCCGATAGCTATCCAGACAGGATCGTCGTCGGTTTCCATGCGGACGGCAGGGGAGTATTCCGCAATCATCGAGGGATTCTCGACTATCCCCTCAATTCCAATGGCAGCAGTAGTAATCTGTTCGTGAGTAAGAGAAATAGCCGGAACGTCATGGTCGGGGGAGCATTCAACTGTTACAGTGGCCGAAGTTATTACTGAAAGCTCGCCGGAGAGGGGGTTGTAGCTGAAGGGAACCAGGGTAAAGCTTCCCAGCCGAAAGCCTGTCCGATTACCCGAAACCGTTCGTTCCACGGGAGATGAGGGGAACGGTGCCGACCCGAAGTATACAGGAGATCGATTGACCGAAGTATAAGGCTGGCTGAGTATGATGCAATTTACAGGTGCGATATCATATCTTCCGTCAAGCGTTACCTCGCTGTGAACATCAACAGTTACATCACTTATGGAAGATCCCTGCGCAAGAAGAAAAGTGTATGGAAGACCCTGAAGGGCAGGATTCCCCTCTTCGAAGGGAACAATTCCTCCCGGAATTGAGACAACGTCACCATCAACCCACTGTGAAACCTGGATATCATCGCTATCCAGGAAAAAATCGAAGGTGATATCTTCGCTGTGCGATACAGACACCACCGCAAAAAGTACGAGCATTCCGAATTTTAGCATACTATTTCCTTTCAATAAGAGCCTTTAGTTCAACTGAACCATCTCGTAGTCAACCATTTCATCAACCAGTTCCTCGAACGAAATTTCGGGCTTCCACCCGAAAAGTCTTTCCGCTTTTGATGCATCTCCCATAAGTACGTCAACCTCCGTGGGTCTGAAGTATCTTTCGTCTAAGGTAACATATTCTTTCCAGTCCAGTTCCAGCCTGCTGAAGGCTCGGTCAAGAAGTTCCCTGATTGAATGGGTTTTCCCGGTCGCTATAACGTAATCATTTCCCTCAGGCTGCTGCAGCATAAGGTACATTGCTCTGACGAAATCCTTGGCGTGACCCCAGTCCCGTTTCGCGTCCAGATTTCCCAGAGCAAGGCTGTTCTGAAGGCCCATCTTTATCCTTGCGGCTGCAATTGCAACCTTTCTGGTTACAAAGTTTCTACCTCGTCTTGGAGATTCATGGTTGAACAGAATTCCGCTGGACGCGTGAAGCCCGTATCCTATCCTGTAGTTAACCACCATCCAGTGCGAATAGAGTTTCGCAGCGGCATAAGGGCTTCTGGGGTGGAATGGAGTATCCTCGTTCTGGGGAGGAGGAGAAGACCCGAACATCTCACTGGTGGAAGCCTGGTAGAATTTGCACTCCCCAACCAGTCCAACTTCCCTGATGGCATCCAGAAGCCGAGCGACACCAAGAGCATCTACGTCAGCTGTGTACTCCGGTATATCGAATGATATCCTTACATGGCTCTGGGCCGCCAGATTGTAGATCTCATCCGGCCCCACCTTCTCAAGGATTCTGTTAAGAGCGCTTGAATCGGTCAGATCTCCGTAATGAAGGAAAAGAGAACTGCGGTACACATCCGGTTCCTGAATAAGATGCTCTATCCTTTCCCGGTTAAAACTGCTTGAACGTCTTACTATGCCGTGGACCTCGTACCCCTTCTCAAGAAGAAGTTCGGCAAGGTACGAACCATCCTGACCTGTGATTCCTGTAATTAGTGCTTTTTTCATGTTTCCTGATCCTGTACGAATGTTCAGTAGAAAACTCTGCCCATAGAACCACACTGCTGAAAATTCAGTCCAACTACATTATAACAATACTACTATCGCGAACAATTGCAAACCGCAGGACAATTCAATGAAGCTTGCCTTGTTGAAAGAACTCCCGTAGTGTAAAGGCAAAGGAGATTATTCCGTGCGAATGACTGGAAGGAGAAAATTCATGACCGGATGTTCCGCTTTACTTATCGTGCTGATGCTTGTAACCACAGCCAGCTCCATTTTCGGTGAAGAGCCTGAACACACAGGCTGTCCCTTTACGTTCACCGGCACAGTCAGTCGCAATGAGGATTTTCAGCATGAGCTGCCCGGGGGGCTGGTCTTCGCACTCGAGTTCATCAATTATGGGCCGGAGGGCTGGGCTGTCAGGATATTCGACCCCGCTTTTCAATCTGACAATTTCTGCGCGGTCGTGACCCCTCCGTACAATGGAATCAATGCGCTGCAGATATATGCATGGCATTTTCTCAACGAAGAAGGCAGCGGTCCCAACGACGGTTCTGTTAACGCTCCCGGGGAAGAACGCAGGTTCAATTTTGTAACCGATAAAGCGAGTTATGACACCGCATTTGAATCACTCTCCGCCATGCTCTGGCCCGAAAGCCCCGAAACACAGGAGGCCGCATCCGCCGTACATGACGGGATTCACCGAGAGAGCGGTATGTTGACCGTGCGGGAGCTTGTACTCGGAGGTACCGAGGGGGACAGCGCATGGATAGACAGTTTAAAATTCGATGTAGAACTGTTCATTCCTTTACCGGAATAAAACCATAGCAGGAGCATAGATCTTCTCAGGAGAATGTTAAGCGCCCTGAACTTGCACGGTAAGGCACCTGGATGAAGCACAGCGGGTAGTTTTCATTTCTTGTCCCATTCGCGAAAGGGAGATATAATTCCATACATGGGAATTAGAAGGGGAATGAACTGGAGTGTATTCGGCATATTTGCCGTTATTATTGTTGGCTTTATCATAGCGGGATTTTTTGTATCTTCGGATGCGAAAACTGACGATGGCCACCCGCTGAACATTTTCTTCTGGGCAATGGCGGGAATGTTCCTGCTGAGCAACCTTGGAATACTTGCATGGGTAGGACTGTCGAACAGAAGACGGGACCGAATAGAAAAAACCTGGTTCGATGCCCAGGCTGAAATTCTCGAAGTCAGTGAAACTGGAACCTACATAAACAACCAGCCGAAGCTCCGTTTCAG
The DNA here is from genome assembly GCA_030613065.1 of Candidatus Aegiribacteria sp. Taxonomy (GTDB): domain Bacteria; phylum Fermentibacterota; class Fermentibacteria; order Fermentibacterales; family JCC-6; genus Aegiribacteria. The sequence continues at coordinate 3,648 of JAUWMQ010000136.1, forward strand.
GTTCTATGTGAATTCCCCTGTTCATCCCCCATGTGAAGTGGTCCACAAACAGGTCATACCACTCACTCTTCTGGCTCAGTTACAGGTGGGAAAGACAATTACGGTTAAAGTCAATCCGGATGACCCACAGGATATAATGGTCCTCTGATCCGATTCTCAAGGGAGGGTAGATTCTGGCAGATCATGTTTGCCCCGTATGGGTTGGCTACCTGCTGGCAAGCCCCCTGCGGAAGATGTTTGATAATCCTGCGAAAATACTTGCCCCATACATTACCAGAGGAATGACAGTTATCGATGTGGGTTGCGCCATGGGTTTCTTCAGCCTCCCCGCAGCGGAAATGGTGGGTCCCGAAGGCAGGGTCATATGTATTGACCTTCAGGAGAAGATGGTCCAGAAGCTTTACAGAAAAGCGAAGAAGAAAAAACTCCTCAACAGCGTTGAGGCAAGGGTCTGCAACCGTGACAGTCTTAACGTTAATGATCTGGAGAATGCAGCGGATTTTGTTCTTGCTATAGCCGTAGTTCATGAAGTGCCTGACACCGCTTCCTTATTTGCCGAACTGTACGGAGTTACTAAAGAATCGGGGAGGCTTCTGGTGATTGAACCGGGCGGTCGTGTTTCAGAGAAGGCTTTCAAAGCAACGGTTGACGCAGCCGTAAGAAGCGGTTTTACCATCCTTGAAAACTCAGGAACACGAAGAAGGCACCAGGCTCTCTTCCAGAAAATTTCAGAGAAAAGGAGTCTGTACTCCGCAGAAATCCCTATTGAAATACACTGAAAAGCCCCTTGAACCACTTCGTCGTCCATTTGAATTCAAACTCTCCATCCTCATTGTCAATTACAACAGCGGCGAGATGCTCTTAGACTGTCTGGAATCCATATATGACACAGTTAAGACGGAACCCCTTGAAGTTATAGTCGTTGACAACAATTCACAGGACGGTTCCATAGCTGCCGCAAAGGAAAAGTATCCTGAAGCGCGCTGCATTGAGAACGGTTTCAACAACTGGTTCAGCGGAGCAACCAACCAGGCAATAGAGGCAAGCCGGGGCGAATACCTGCTCTGTCTTAACCCGGACACGTTATGCCATGAAAATGCGATCGATGAACTGGTGAAATTTCTCGACAGGAATCCTGAAACAGGCCTTGCCGCTCCGAAGCTTCTGAACGGGGACGGCTCTCTTCAGCCCTCATGCCGGCATTTCCTCAAGTCCAGGCACCTTCTGATGCAGCACATTCTTCCCTGGAAAAGGCTTTCAAACAGCTGGAGGAAACAGTGGGTCCTAGAGTACTGGGATCATGACGAAACCATACAGCCGGATTGGATAATAGGGGCGTGCATCCTGGTACGCAGAGAGACCATCGAGGATATAGGCCTTAAGGACGAAGGGTTCCCGATGTTCCATGAAGAGACCGACTGGTGCTACAGGATGAAAAAGGCTGACTGGAATATCTGGTTCGTTCACACTGCTGCAGTTACTCATTTCGGAAGCCAGTCTGCGACTGTGTACTGGGGGAAAGATCTCATCCTTGAGTTCTACAAAGGCAAACACAGGTTCGTACGCAAACACTTCGGCCTGCTGCCTCTGCTTCTGCACCGTTTTCTTCTTGCCGGGCTGCTTTTTCTAAGGCTTACAGGCGTGCTGGTCAGAAGGCTTTGCTCAGGGAATGCCAACCTCAATCAGGAAACCTCATTCCTGCTGAAAGGCATGGCAATACAGCTCGGATTGAACGGGAAGAAACTCTCCAGGTCAGAGGCCTGAAACAATAGAGAATATTCCGAGAACCCCAAGAGCGATAAGCGCCAGGAACCGGAACCGTTCATCACTCACCGCATCAGCCAGCTTTATCCCAAGCAGCACTCCCAGAACCACAGCCGGGAAAAGGTAGAGCGTATTGAGAGCAGTTTCACCCGTAAGCAGACCGCCGGCGATAAAGGCCGGAACAGAGATAATATTCAGCAGCAGGAAATAGGCCGCGAGACTCGCTCTGAACTGATGCCTGGCCACCTTCTGATTGGCGAAAAAGAGAATGACCGGAGGACCGCTGAAAGTAGTGGCGCCGTTCAGCAGGCCGCTCAGAAAACCCACCGGTATCATGACCAGTTTCTCCCTTCTGACGACTACCCTGAACCCGGAAAGGTAGATGATAGAAGAAAGGGTCACAATTACACCGATGATTATCTTGAGCGCCGATTCGTCCGCTGTCTTCAGGAGCCAGATGCCTGCCGGAAGGGCAACAACTCCTGAAACGAGCAGCGGCAGTATCCTCTTCAGATCAAGGCTCTTCCTGGCTTTGAGGAACACTATAAGATTGAGAAAAATGCTGGTCAGGCACAGCATGGGTACAGCGGACGAGACAGGCATCAGAAAAGCCAGAAGGGGCAGTGAAAAAAGGGAGTATCCAAACCCGGTAAGCCCCTGCAGGCAGGCTCCTGTGAAGAGGATGGCAATAGATAGAGCGGTATTCAACGGTTCTGCCTCTGAAGAGTCTGAACTTCAGACATGTCCTCCGTTCCCGGTCCTGCCCCGCTGCCTTCCACCACAGGTTTGCCGCTTATAAATGCTCCTCCGAAAGTACTCACGTATTCCTCCCCCTCAGTTCCCATTTGCAGATCTGCTGTGCTATCACTTTCAACGGTGTTAATTTCCGAATAACAATACTCCGGTCAACCGCTGCCGGTCAATTCCCATGCAGTGGAGTATTCCGGAGAAACGGATATAATAGCTGTTAAAATATGGGTTATTAAGCAGAGGAAATCCGGTTATTATGAAGCGCATGATTAATACAGTTCTCGATCGATTACAGCTGGGGGCTTCTGCGCGAAATGGTCTCAATTATCTTAAATACATTTCCAGCCCGAAGCTTCTCCGCAGAAACGCCAGGTTCAGACGGAATGGAGCTCCTGACGGATTACCTGTGCAGACTCCGGGCCAGGCATACCTGATCTGCGGACAGTACGACCTTGAGGCCATGTATTACAATGGCAGGAAAGGCGCTGAGTGGATAATCGATCTGCTTGAGAAAAACGGGCTTGATATGGACGGGTTCAACGACATTCTCGATTTCGGCTGCGGCTGTGGCCGCGTACTGCGCTTCTGGAAGAACCTGACCCACACCCGGGTCTACGGCACTGATTACAATCCGTCTCTGATAAAATGGTGTGAGAACAACCTTCCATTCGCAAGGGTCTCCGTAAACGGCGCCTGCTCCCGTACAGACTACTCTGATAACTTTTTCGATCTTGTGTACGCCATTTCGGTATTTACACACCTCTCGATGGAGATGCAGTCCTTCTGGCTGGATGAACTAATCAGGATAACGAAGCCCGGAGGCTATATCATTCTCACAGTTCATGGGGTTTCCAGGACATCCGCTCTTTCAGAGGAACAGCTGAAGCAATTCCGAAATGGGGAGCTGGTAGTGCGGGGAGAAAAATACTTCGGTACGAACATCTGTGGAGCTTACCACCCCCGTCATTACCTCGAAAGGCTGGCCGGACCGCCCTGCAGCACCCAGAGATTCCCTTCTCCGTCCGTTTCAAGTCCTCTGATCATGGGTTTGAGAGGGTCCGGCTCCAAGCCCTCCGGATTTTCATCAGACGCGATTGCCTTTGCTCTGAGAATATTCCGCTCCATCTCCATCTCTTCCTCAGTCCTTGCCGCGGGCTGGTAGGGGAGTTGCAGCATCCGGATCTCATTTCCAACAGAATCGCAGACGATTATGAGCGCCTCCCCGGTCGAGCGGGGAGCAGTCAACCACCCTCCGCTGAAGCAGAGGGCTTGTAAGTGTCCTCAAGCGGTGCCGCAATCCGGCTGAAGCCGTTTTGGCGCCTCGGACCCTACATCAGGCTGGTTGACAGACAACCCTTCGGGGTAGCCTTTGGCATCCCG
>JAUWMQ010000100.1 GCA_030613065.1 Candidatus Aegiribacteria sp.
CAGAAACCGAGGCATCCGGTCTTAGAAAGAAAAACATTAAAATCTGTTCTTTCCAGGATTTTCTCGAATTTGTTATAAACTGCCTGAGCCCCCGTAGCCAGACCACATGTCGCCATTCCGACAGAAATTTTTATCTGTTCCGGATATAGAGATCCCATACCGTTCTGCCCGAGCTGATCCAGTTTCTTCGCATTCATGACACTCATTCGTAATCCTTCAGTATTCCTGCGAGGTCATTCAGTTTAACCCTGCCGTAAACCCGATCATCAATCATGATAGCCGGAGCGAGGCTGCAGCAGCCTATGCACCTTGCCGCCTCCAGAGTAAACCTCAAATCTTCTGTTGTGCCCCCAGGTTCAGTTCCAAGTTCCTCGCATGTCCGCTGCATGAGTTTTTCCGCTCCTTTGACATAACATGTTGTTCCCATGCAGATGCTGATTTTATGCCTGCCTCGAGGCTCCAGACTGAAGGAATTGTAGAAAGTGGCGATATTGTAGATATCGCTGATGCCGATTTCGAGCTTCGTTGAAACGTAACGGATGACATCTTTCGGCAGGTAGCTGTAATGTTTGTCTATCTCCTGCAGGACAGGCATCAGATTACCCTGCTGATCAACGTGTTTCTCAAGGATGCCCTCTACGATGTCCCTGTCCTTTTTACTGACTTCGACCTCATCGATCTCTACAGGATAAATGATCCTGGTAACCGGACAGTTAATAACGCAGGCTCCGCATCCTGTGCACTTCTCCGAATCGATGTAACGGGGATGTTTTTTTACCTTGACAACGAAATTACCGGCTTCTCCCTCTATACCCATCAGCTCCGCGTTAGTGATGAGATCGATATTCAGATGCCTGCCGGCTCCCACGAGCTTAGGCGAGATTACGCACATGGCGCAGTCATTCGTCGGGAATGTCTTATCCAGCTGGGCCATGATTCCGCCGATGGCCGGAGACTCTTCAAGCAGGTAGACCTTGTATCCGGAGTCGGCAAGATCGAGAGATGACTGGATTCCGGCTATACCCCCGCCAACGACAAGAACGGCTCCTGATTTTGCGGAGTCTTTTTCCATATTCTTCTTTTCCTGCTTCATATCAGCCATAACATTTATTACTATGACCGCCCTTTGTACGATTCAGCCCGGACTTTCTTTCGAGCGGCAAACTCCTTAATTAGAGCCACCTTTCTCAGTCTGTCCGCTTTTCGATCCTCTTTCGTCATGCCGCTTATCAATTCAATGCTGCCTCCGAACATCGCATCCGCAAATCTCTGTTTCCCCTCGATCGTGCGGATCATCACAGTTGTATACCCATCGGGAGAACCGAGGCCTCCGACCGAGACATCCGCGAAATCATTCGAGAAATGGCTGCATCGCAGACATGCCGGACGTGCAATCTTCTCTACTTCATTCATCGGAATGTGTACCTGAATGCCGGATTTCATGTTCAGAATGAAATCCTCCTTTACATTCACGCTGGCGATGTCGTCAGGGCTGATATTCCTGCTCTTTATGAATTCCTTATCCATGAGATTATCCATCTCAAAGCACTGCATGCAGAAAAGACCGATTGTGTATTTTATAATATCCGAAGGCACGATTGAAACCGCCTGCATCTTCTTTATGGCGGTTATCTGACATGGCGTTCCTACAACAGCCAGTCTCCGGGGTTTCTTTTCCTGCTTGAAGTAATTGATCTGCTTCACAATAGGTACGAAACCGGAATACATCTCACCGACTTCCTCAAGATGAGGTAGTTCGGAGAAGTGAGATCCAGCCGCGTTCAGTAGTTCCTCTCGCGTTGTGGCTACTATCGCTTTCCTGTTGAACATCTCCGTAGTTACAGAGACAACAGCGCCATCTATATGGCCGGTCTCAAGCATGTGAATGAGAAGAGAGGTCACTACCCCGCCGTCCGTCGCATGTTTGCGAACATCTGCATATGTACTTCTGGCGGAAAGAACATCGGTATAATGTCCGATCGGCTTCACCCAGTCAGATCGCGCTTCAAGCTCATCCCTCAGAGCATCGGTGCGAGGACAGACAAGGTAGCAGAGCCCTCCTTCAAGGCATTTTTCCGATTCGGTGTATTCGGGGATACCGGAATCACCCAGTTTAAGAGCGCCGCATCCGCTGGCGGAGCAGACCGATACACACCCGCCGCACCTTCCGCATAATCCTGTTTCAATGACTTCGGACTTCAGGTCTTCGAATGTCTTTATATTGTTATCAGTCATGGCGCTCCTCAAAACAGATCTTTACCATTTCGTGTCCAGTTCTTCTTCGAGAGCCTTAAGAATTTCTCCCTTGCCATTCTCATCCGGATGCAGTTTATTCTCGATTATCATACATCGCAGGCTCTGAATAACCTTATCAAGTTCCAGGGCCTTATCGAGCCTCTCAGGCTGAACATATCCTTCTTTCACCGCCATATCCCGAAGGATGCTTATTACATCCGTGAACTTTACATTCTGTGGACAGAGGGCAGCACAGGTGTAGCATCGAGAACACATCCATAAGATATCCGATGAAAGAACTTCTTCCCGCATTCCAAGTATCGACATCCTGATGATCTTTCTGGGGTCGTATTCATCATTTACCTCGGCCACAGGACATGAAGCAGTACAGGTTCCGCATGTGAAGCAGCGCATGAAGGATTCCGCTCCCGGCTGGGAAGCGATATCGTATTTGAAATTCGGGTCATTCTCGGCAATAATTATCTTTTTCATCCGCCAATCTCCATCTAAAACGCCTCGGGTATATTCTTCAATTCAGCCATTGAAAACACGGGTCCGTCAATACAGATATACTTTGAACCGATATTGCACCTTCCGCATTTACCAATACCGCATTTCATGCGCCGCTCAAGAGAGGTGAATATCCGCTCATCGGGAAATCCGAGTTCTGTCAGTACCGGAAGAGTGTACTTGATCATGACAGGGGGGCCGCATACTATCGCCAGAGTATCCTCAGGGCTCGGCGCGACTTCCTGCGTAACAGTCGGAACGAATCCGGTTTTTTCGTTCCAGCCATCCACTGGTTTATCTATGGTAAGATGAAACTGGATATCATCTCTCTGTTTCCAGATGGCTATCTCATCTTTGTAGATGAACAGATCCGGATTCCGCGCTCCGTAGATAACCGTGATATCTTTATAATCATCCCTTGAATCGAGAAGATATATGAGAAGAGATCGCAGGGTTGTGAAAGCGAAACCGCCACCTACTATCAGGACATTCATACCTTTCATATCATCTACAGGGTACCAGTTGCCCAGAGGGCCTCTCATACCGACGATATCGCCGTTCCTCAGGTAATGAATATCGCTGGTTACCGAACCTGTTCTGTTGACCGTAAAACGGAGGTAATCCGGCTCGGTTGGTGAGGAAGCGATACCGAATGGCGATTCACCCTTTCCGAGGATCGATATCTCACAGAACTGACCCGGAAGATATTTGAATGCTTCTTTTTCCGATTCATTCACAAAGGTAAGATCGTAGGTTCGCAGTGTTCTGTCCGGATCCTCTGCTTCGATCCGCTGAACCTTCATCTGCAATGGAATGTATGAGTTAGCCACTATTTTTCCTGTTCATTGTATACATTAATTCTTTTAAGCACTTCTCTGATATCAAGATTTACGGGGCAGACCATGACACAGCGTCCACAACCGGTGCAGAGAGTTTCTCCATAATTCTCCGGGTAGTAGCTGTATTTGTGCATGACTCGCTGCCTGACACGCGCGCTTGACAGGGCTCTTGGATTGTGTCCGGATGCTTCCATTGTAAAAATCGGGAACATGCATGAATCCCAGATACGAACCCGTTTACCCCTGCTGCCCTTGCCCTCGTCCTGCATATCAAAACAGTGACATGTAGGACAGCTGAAGGTACATGCGCCGCAGTTGACGCACTTCGCGCTGATCTCCTCCCATACAGCTTCATCGAACAGAGCTGTAAGCCGTTCGCCCAGCCCGTCTGTATCAGGCGGCGCGATCATCATCGAGTCGGCGTCTGAAGCCAGCTTCGCGGCCAGGGCTTTATCCTCTTCCGCAGCATCCTTATAACAGGAGAGTTTTCCGATAATGTCAGTGCCTTTTTCACTCACCGGTTCCATCAGGTAGACATCCCCGGCATCAACAACAGATACATCCATTCCGTCATTGTTATACGGTCCACCGCCGAACCAGTTGCAGAAGCATGTTGAAAGCGGTTCATTGCAGGCGCAACCGAATATCAGCGAAGTGTTATATTTCTCTTTCCAGTAAGGATCCTGGAATTTCTCGTCCTCCGGCATCTGTACCGCGCTTCCGAATACCCTGTCAAGCATTACAAGGCTGCGCGCATCACAGCTTCTCATTCCCCATACAGCGATCGGCCTGTGAGATGTCTGCGCTGCCCTGATACCATCTTCGTCATACTCGAAGAGTACTTCTGAATGAGGGAAGAAGATGCTTTTCGCAGACATGTCGGTCACAGTACTGGTGAAATCGATTTCATCACCTGACTCTACGGGGATGAATCCGGTTTTCCCGCTCACCTTTCCCGGAGCATAGACAGAATACTCCACAGAAAGCTCACGTATGAAATCATTAAATTTCTGTTTATCCAGCCTGACCATCTTCATTACCCCATTATGAAATCTTGTTTTTCGTCTTCCCTGAAATCAGCCATAGCGGGCTTTCCATTGATATCAAGGCCGGCGATATCACCGAATCTGTCTTTTACTTCCATCGCGACTTTCCTGTTGAGCTGCAGAAGGTTGATATCCATCGGACAGGCTCTCTCGCATGCTCCGCATTCAACGCATCTTCCGGCAACATGAAGGTTCCTGATGATATGGAATATCATTGAATCAGTGAACTCACATGTGTTACCTATCCACCCCGGATCGTTCTGATCTACGAAGCAGACGTTGCAGTAACACGAAGGACATACATTCCTGCATGCATAGCAGCGAATGCACTTCTCGTATTCCGCACGGGTGTTTGCCCATCTTTCTGACGAGGACAGAGCCTCGAACTCCTTTATTTCCTTCAGCCTGTTTTCATTCGGAATTTCAGCCCTGGCATCGCCGATGAAAATATCGCACTCCTGTGCATCGGGATAGATGCAGGCAAGACATGAAGAACTCAGTATCTCGCTTCTGTCGAATGAAAGTTCGTATCCTTTCCCTTTGAGGGTAACGGTATCTCCATCATCGATCATCTCGAGAACTTCTCTTCCATCCGTCTTATCCAGCACTTTCTTTTTATCAAGCACCCCGTGGCACGGTACTCCTGTTATTACGACGTTCCTGCGATCGATCTGTTTTTCGAGAATATTCAGAACCACCGAACGCGCGTCACAACCTTTGACCGCGATACCAACCTTTTTGTCAGAGAACTGTTTTCTGTCCTTCGTGAAATAGACCGAGAGATTGTTCCCGCAGGTAATATCGAAAACAGCCCTGTCCGCCTCATCCTCGGAAGTGATGAACAGAGGCGTCGCAGATAGAGGCAAAGAGCCCTTTTCCCATACTATGAAGAGATCGATCTTCTTTTCTGCCAACAGTTCCTTTATGGTTTTGCGAAGGTTGTTAACCATACTCATAGTTTCTTCACCAGTCTCGTCGAAGGGCCGAGTTTTCTGATGTCTTCAGTTATCTTCGTTACAACAGTAGCGAATCTTTCGCCTTCACCGGCCGATATCCATGAGAACTGAATCCTGTTCGGCTCTATCCCTATAAATTCAAGGAGAGGCTTCAATACGGCGAATTTTCTGCGTGCTATATAATTCCCTGATATGTAATGACAGTCTCCGGGATGACATCCTGAAACCAGCACACCGTCAAATCCGGACTGAAGGCTTTTCATAATGAACAGCGGATCCACCCGCCCCGAGCAGGGAACTCTGACAACCCTGATATTCGGCGGGTACTGCATTCTTGACACACCGGCCAGATCAGCACCGGCGTACGAGCACCAGTTGCAAAGGATGGCAAGGATTCTGGGCTGCCATTCACTCATCATATTCCTTCCGAAGCTTCTATCTCAAGCGAATCGAATACGGAGAAAAGCTGCTGGTTTGTGAACCCGCGAAGATCAAGGGCTCCGCATCTGCAGGATGCTACGCATGCTCCACACCCCTTGCAGAGAGCATCGTTGATGACAGCCACACACTCTTCCGGATCGATTTCTATAGCGGTATAAGCGCATACTTCCTCGCAGTATCCGCATCCTGAACATCTGTCCGTCCTGACCTCGGCAATGGTTCCTTCCGCCAGAATGGATTTTTTCTTAAGGAAGGTAAGCGCTCTGCTTCCGGCTGCTTTTGCCTGAGCAAGTGATTCGCTCATATCCTTTGGACAATGGGCCAGCCCGCATACGAAGATACCCTCTGTCGCGAAATCGACAGGTCGAAGCTTAACATGCGCCTCAAGGAACAGGCCATCGGAATTGAGAGGGACCTTGAGCATTTTCGCAAGTTCCAGATTCTGCTCAGGGGCATCGATAGCCGTTGCCAGCACGAGCAGGTCAGCGTCTATTACCACATCTTTCTCGAGAACCGGATCGAATACCGTTACTCTGATCCTGCTGTCAGGGTCATCGGGACGGATCTTCTCTACTTTCGGTTTGTTTTCAAGAGTGTATCTGAAGAAGAGTGCTCCTCCATCGCGAAGCTCTGAATAGTACTCCTCGGCGAATCCATACGTTCTTATGTCACGGTAAGCGAAGTAGATATTCGCCCTGGCTTTTCTTTTCCTGAGTTCCAGCGCGTTCTTTACCGCCTTCGAGCAGCAGATGCGGCTGCAGTACATTCGTCCTTCTTCCCTGGACCCCACACACTGCACCATTACCACTTCCCTCAGTTTCCCGGCAGGGAATTTCCCCTCATGAAGCATTCTCTCGAATTCTTTCTGAGTGACTATTCTCGATGAGGAGCCGTAGAGATATTCCGAAGTCTCATGCTCATTGCCTCCGGTTGCTACAATAACGGCTCCGTGAGTCAGTTCTTCCAGCTCACCTGCGACATTCTTGAAAACTGTTCTAAAATTACCGACAAACCCGGTAATATCCTCTATTGTGCTGTCCAGCAGGACTCTGATCCTGTCATGGTTTTCTACTTTTTCAATCGTTTCAGCAAGGAATTCCTGCGGGTCGCTACCGCTGAAATTAAAGAAGATATCCCGCATGTTGCCGCCAAGAACATCCTCCCGCTCAATCAGATAGACATCATGTCCGGCATCCCCGATGGCGAGCGCCGCCGTCATGCCTGACAGCCCGCCTCCGACGATCAGGGCTTCCGGGTCAATATCGATAGGAAGCCTTGAAAGCGGCACAAGCCCTCTCGCCTTGCCGACACCCATTTCAACGAGATCTTTCGATTTCTCGGTAGCCATTTCCGGCTCATTCATATGAGCCCATGAACACTGGTCACGAATATTCGCCATCTCGAAGAGGTAGGGATTAAGCCCGGCCTCGCTGATTGTATCCCGGAAAAGAGGTTCATGGGTTCTGGGTGTACAGGCGGCTACGACCACTCTGTTCAGGTCGTGCTCCTCGATACGCTGTTTTATCGTTTCAAGACAGTCGGTTGAGCATGCATACATTACATCCTCGGAATGCTCCACGTTCTGCAGGCCCTTCGCGAATTCAGCAACATTTTTTACATCAACAACACCGGCAATATTAATACCGCAATGACACACAAATACTCCGACCCTCGGGCGCTCCCCTGTAACATCCTTCTCTTTTTCCTCTTCTTCTTCGCTGACTGAGGGGTCATATCTTTCAAGTTCAAGTAAACTGACAGCACCAGCGACCGCGCCGGATGCCGAAACTACCGATTCGGGGATATCCTTCGGGCTGTTCATCGCTCCGCACACGAATACACCTTCCCTTGAAGTTTTCAGAGGATGGAATGTATCCGACTTGCAGAAGCCGAATCTGTTGAGCCTTATATCCAGGTCTTCCGACAGTTCGCGGCTTCCCATTCGGGGCTGAAGACCAATAGAAAGTACGACCATATCAAACGTTTCATGCTGTATGTCGCCGTTCTCGAACGTGTACTTCAACTCCAGGCTGCCATCAGGCAGCTCCTTGATGTCGGCTATCTTGGATCTCTTGAACTGCACGCCGTACTGGTTTTCCGCTTTATCGTAATACTTATCGAAATCCTTGCCGAAAGCCCTTATATCCATATAAAATATTGTTGCTTCCAGTTCTTTACTATGCTCCTTCGCGATAATCGACTGCTTTATGGCGAACATGCAGCAGGCTGATGAGCAGTAATTCCGGTCAATGCTTTCGTCCCTTGAACCAACGCACTGTATAAAAGCCAGCCTCTTCGGAGGTTTGCCATCGGAAGCTTTTTCAATATGCCCGCCATATGGTCCGGAGGCGGAGAGCATACGTTCGAATTCGAGAGAGGTGACGACGTTACTGTAGCGATGATATCCGAATTGGCCGAAGCCGATAGGATCAAATGGATCGATACCCGTCGCGAGAATAACAGCACCTACATTGAGCTCTATTTCCCTGTCTGTGTCTTCATAGTTGATCGCGCCGGTAGGACAGACCTTTTCACAAAGTTTGCATACACCCTTGGTAAGGTAAAGGCAATGCTCCTTGTTGATGGTATACTCCGATGGAATGCTCTGAAGGAAATATCGAGATATGGCCTTTGTTTTCCGGAGTCCCACATCGAATTCATCTTCTATTTTGACAGGACATTTTTCCTCACAGAGACCGCAGGAGACGCATTTCACCGGATCCACATATTTGGCCCGTTCAATTACCCTGCAGGTAAAATCACCCGGAGTACCGGAGATCTCTTTAAGATTCGACATGATATGCAGAGTGATAAGAGGGTGTCTCACGCATTCGCTCATCTTGGGCGCAAGAATACACATCGAGCAGTCGTTGGTAGGGAATGTCTTGTCCAGCTGCGGCATTCTGCCGCCTATTGTGGGTGTTTCCTCGATCAGGTGAACCGCAACACCCATCTCCGCAAGGTCCAGAGACGCCTGTATTCCGGCGATCCCCGCACCCAGAACAAGAACCGAGTTCTTTTTGCTGCCGCTGCTCTCTTTAACGGGTAGTTCAGTCACAGAAATATGCTCTTCCTTGTTGGGTTCTCTCCGAGTTTCATTATCTCCTCTGTATACTCATTCGCCACTCTGGCGAATTTCGGTCCCTCCGAAGCGGATATCCAGGAAAGCTTCAGCCTGTCCGATTCGAGCCCGAGAGATTCAAACACACTTTTTACAATCGCGAATCTTCTTCTGGCATGGTAGTTGCCTGTTTCATAATGGCAGTCCCCCGGATGACAACCACCGATCAGAACGCCATCGGAACCGCTTAAGAACGCTTTGATCAGAAATACAGGATCAACCCTGCTCGAACACATCACCTGAATGGGAATTATCGAAGCAGGGTATTGCAATCTGGCCGTACCCGCGAGATCCGCCCCTGTATACGAACACCACTTGCACAGAAAGCTTGTGATCCTTGGCGTGAATTCTGTCTTCATATCAAACTCCAAAACAGCCGGGTAGCTCTATCCGCAAGCAAAGCTATCCGATATCTGGAAATTCCTCCTCTTTGTAAACCATGACCGGAATCGGTTCTTCAACATCTCTTCCAGACACGTAATCGAAAAGAGCCGCTGTCTTTTCTCCTGTTTTCTTGAATATCGCCGCGACCGGGATACCGACAGGACACACATCCGAACACATTCCGCATCCCACGCAGGAAAAACTCATATGTGTCAGTCTTCCGAGATGGAAGAATATCGTATCAGGCGGCAGGCGTAATGCGCCCTTCCGCGACAGGTGTTCTTCAAAATATGGCAGATTGTAATCGAAATTTGCTGATTCAAAATCGCAGAGAAGACAATAACAGATAGGACATACGCTGTTGCAGCCGTGACATCCCACACACTTCCCGAATGTATCCAGTAACCGGTCCAGTCCCGGGCCGTTTGTTGTCATGGATGCAAAAAGCTTATCTTTTTCTGCCAGACGGGCATCAAGCGTTTTTTTGAGTACAGACGGGTCAAATTTCAGTTCGCCTCGCTCCCCCGCAAATCCCTCGGTAAATTCCTCGGCCTTTTCTGAATTGAGGTACATCACGCATCCTTTTCCGGATTCGCATTCACCAGCTACCGATACAGTGATGTCTGCATTCATCGGAATGAAATGCTCGCATGCTCTGCATGTATCTCTTGTATTGGCAGGCACTTCACCATTCGAGACAGTTTTTTCATACTTGGGTAATAATTCTTCGATCTTTTCTGCTACTACCAGATCGAGAGGGAAAACGCCTCCGCACGTATGCGAAATCGTCAGCAGATTCTCGAATGATCCCTGTTCCCGTTTTACCAGTTCCACAAAAGCCCTGAGCTCGCAGGGCTTCAGAACAGCTGCTATCTTTTTCCCGGAAGTTGAAATGGATGACAGCACATGCCCGGCATTGACTGTCATAACAGGAATGAGTGGAACAGCCTCATCAAGATTCGAGGCGTCCGTTATCAACCCGAGATCGTATGAGTTATTCTCAGGAATTTTCCTCATTGTCAGAGCGGCATCGATCTTTCCGTTCTCGATAAGATATTTCAGTAGGTCTCTCACTTTTCTGGAAGCGCTTGTATCGATGGTTATGCTACTCATGAGATGAAACCTCCGCATCAGCATCTTTCACAAGTTCGTGCACTCCAGTTAATTCCGATTTTCTGAACTGCCGAAGAGGAAGAGGATCTCCATCATTCCGTCCGGCTTCATACTCGAATGTCCTCTGTGTCTTTTCTGCTACATAACTGAATACACCTGCCACCGGTATTGAAACCGGGCAGGCATCGGAACATTGCCCGCAGGAAACACAGGATAGACTCATATGCGCCATCCTACCTGTATGGAACATGATCCTGTCCACCGGAAGAGAAATACCGCCTCGTTTTTCGGCAGCGGTTATGAGCGCATCGGGATTCTGCTCCGCGGTTTCCGAATCAAAATAGCAGAGTCTGCAGTAGCATACAGGGCATGCACTCTGACAGTTGTGGCATCCGATGCAATTGGCGAATACTGACAGCAGCCCATCAAAACCACGCAGCTGGCCTTCTGTCTCCTCAAAAGCACTTTTCCTTGCTTTTATCCTGTCCGCTTTAAGCTGGTCAATACCTTTTTCCCACGATGACAGATTCTTCGTCAGA
>JAUWMQ010000056.1 GCA_030613065.1 Candidatus Aegiribacteria sp.
GGCCCGCCCGTATACGTAGTCGGGCAGAAACGCGCCAGGTGATACATCCTTCTCAACCCATCTTGTTAAATGATCGAAGGCATCGACGCTTACAAAGACGACTGTGAACGATGCAACGGCTACGAGTATCATCTTTAAGAACCTTAATGCAAGATAAACGTCAAGCTTTCTGAAAATCATAAAGAACCGCTTTTCTCTGATCCGCCGGCATTACCAGCTTCTTTCTTTGCGCGGAATCTTGTGAAAAAGGACCTGGCAGCTGCGGTCAGTCTGCCCAGTGGTAGAGGATTGCCTTCATGCAGGCTTCTGATGGTGAGTACTGTTCCTAAGGCACCCAGTATGATATTAGGAAGCCACATTGAAAGGAATGCGGGCATCATTCTTCTGTCCGCAAGCTGTTCCCCGGCAATCAGGAAGAGGTAGTACAGGAGAATCACAAGCAGGCTTACTCCAAGGGCGATACCGGCACCGCCTTTCCTTGTTGACAGTCCAAGCGGGATACCAAGAAGTACGAATACTATACATGCGAAAGGTATGGAGTACTTCTTCTGAATTTCAACCCTGTAACGGCTTATGCTCCGCTGTAATGAAGATTTGCGATCTGCAAGAATGCGAAGATCGCTTGAAAGCTGTGCCAGGAAATTCCTTGAAAGATTGAAATACGTTCGTGCATCAACGCTGTCAGGAGGGGGGAAAGCGCCTCTTCCAGTGAAAATAGTTGAATCATTGATCAGTGTAAGAAGGGGGCTGCTTCCTAAACTGATCAGTGAATCCTCAATAATTTCAACCTGTTCTTCAAGGGAATCAACAAGCGCTCTCATATGATCTGCGGAAAGTTCTCTGTCTCCCCGGTTATCCCTGTCCTGCCTGACCAGTTCCCCTGGTCGGACAATTTCAACCGTATACACAGCGAAATCCAGTTTCCTGTACTCGCCGGTTTCCGTCAGCTCATGCATCTGGCCGTCGGTGAGAACAAGGCGAAAACGATTGGCTGAAACAGGCTCCATTTTCCCATGAAGTGCGGTAATAGTCCTTCCGGGCATACCGGGAACCCGTTCGTGTATGACAACGTTTTCAAGCTCGCCTGTCAGGTCGTCCTTTTCCTCAACGATTATCCTGTAGTTTTCAATATCTTCTACGAACATTCCAGGTATTATCTTTGCAGCAGGACGCATTGTGCCTATGTCCAGGAGGAGGTTTTTGGCCAGGTGATTTGCGTCGGGCAGAACGTAGTTGTTAAAGAGCACCATGGTTGCAGCCAGGAGGATTGCTGCCAGCATGAGCGGCTTTATCAGCATGAAGATACTTATTCCTGAAGACTTCATTGCCGTTACTTCAAGGTCGGATTCCATTCTGCCCACCGCCATGAGCACTCCTGCCAGAACTCCCATTGGAATTACAACTGCCACCATAGAGGGAAGCAGCAGCAGAAATACTTCTACAACAGTCCTTACAGGAACTCCCTTGCTTACAATCATATCCAGAAGATCCAGCAGTTTATCCAGCAGCATCACAAAAGTGAAGATACCGGAGGAAAGAAGAAAGGGCGCAATGAATTCTCTTAAAGTGTAAACTTGCAGTTTTTTCATATACATCTCATTATAGGCATTCAGAAAAATCGGACAATATGACAATTATACCCTGTACGGAGTTTTCGTTCCACTAATATCGGGAACCATGAGTAAGCAGGAGACTAGAATCTGCATATGATAATAAGAACCAGAATTCTATCATGGATAATAATGCTGTTCATAATAAGCAGAGCAGCCTCCGCTGTCGGAGTGCGTGCTCCCATGCTTATACCCGCCTATCCCTGGGAGACTGAATACGCTACTGATCTGCTCGCAGATCCCGGTATATCCTGGAAACTGGTGCATTCCGTGCGGAGGAATTTCATCTGCTGGAGGCTGTTCTACGGATCCATCCCCGTCTCGACACAGGGCTGTTTTCCCATTGATGAGTTGAACCATCGGTCAATGGAATGGACTCTCCGTGATACCTGGACCACCATGAACAGGAATAACTGCCTGCGTACATCACACGACCAGAGTTCTCTCATACCTACAATTTACCTGCCCCTGGACATGCCGTCGATACTTGCAGGTGCAATAGGCGAAGGCGGGCAGATAGATATCAGCGGTTACCAGAAGATCACTCTTTCCGGAATAACCCATTACAGACCGAACGCGATTGAAGTGGAGGGGGAGAGTCAGTCCCTGTTCCCTGATCTCAAGATGGAACAGGAACTGAGGATTCAGCTGGAAGGAACAATCGGTGAGAAGGTACATGTTGATGTAGACCATGACAGCCAGAGGAGCTTCGGTCCGCAGAGCACCCTCAGCCTGCGTTACGAAGGATACGAAGATGAGATTTTGCAGAGTATCGAGATGGGTGATATCAGTCTTTCTATTACCGGACCTGAATTCGTATCGTACAGCATTCCCCGCCAGGGGCTGTTCGGAGCCAAGATACTGGCTCAGGTTGGTCCCGTTGAATTTACCACTATTGCAAGCCGTGAATCGGGGTCCACAGAGTCCTCGGAATTCATCGGTCAGGCCACTGCGGTCGAAGACAGTATTCTCGACATACATCCAGCTGATAATTACTTCTTCTATACAAAGCCGGATTCCCTGGAGCAGCCTCAGATTGCATCGATCAGGGTTTTTCAGGATGACGATGATGTAACCAATAACGAGGAAACCGGAGCGGTCGAAGGGGCATGGTTCATTGAAGGCACGGCTATAACTAACATTGGCAACTGGGATGAACTTCAGCCCGGCCCTGATCTGGACTACGTTCTGGTCGATTCAGCCACAACCATTCGTTTTATCAGGCCTGTCAACAACAATTACAGGATAGGCATCTGGATGGTCACCACAGAGGGTGACACCATTGGAAATGTCACTCCGGGGTCGGACTGGAATCTGAAACTTATAAAACAGAGTAATCCCCTGCCTACCGATCCCACATGGGATTATGAATTACGGAACAGGTATTTTCTGGGAGCAAACAACATCGTTCAGGAGAGCTTCATATGCAACATCTACCTTCAAAGATCCGGACAGGACCCTATCCAGACGCAGAATGGAATTCCCTTCATAGAGCTTCTCGGGCTGGATACCAACGGTGACGGTTCTCTTGCCGATGAGGAAAATGCTGTTGACTGGGACAACGGTTTTCTCGTGTTTCCCCAGGTCAGACCCTTTACCGATCCCATCCTTGATGTTCCGAACCCGGCTATCTACGATGAGAACAATCCCCTTCCTGTACAGAGCAAATACTTCATTGAGGTAAATTACAGGGCAGCTTCAACCACATATTCGCTGGGACGCATGGGAATAATACCTGCTAGCGAGAATGTTACTCTTACCAGGGCCGGAATAACCAGAACCCTTGTCAAGAACGTTGACTACACGATTATCTATGAAATCGGACTGATCACCCTGATGGGAGAAGCCGCCGAAGATGCACAGAATCCCAGTAATACCCTGCGCGTAACCTTCGAGTACCTTCCACTATTCGCTGCTCAGAAGAAGACTCTGATAGGAACAAGGGCCGTCTATGCGATTGGAAGTGATTCATGGCTGGGGGCTACGGTAATGTTCGAGAGCGCAAGTACACCGGGTGACAGGCCGAGGGTCGGAGAGGAATCCACCAGGACACTGGTTGCCGATATTGACGCGCACCTGGAAGCTAAACCTGAATTCCTTACCGATTTCGCGAACATAATTCCCGGGATCAATACAGAAGCTGAAAGCAGAGCAACACTGTCTGGTGAGATAGCCATGAGTTTTCCCAACCCAAATGTTGATGGAGAAGCATTTATCGACGATATGGAGGGTACCGAAACAGCCTTTCCCATAGGGCAGAGCAGGGCTTCATGGCACCTTTCAAGCACTCCCGATCCTTCTTCTCCCCTTGACAACCCTGTGGGAGAAATCCGCTGGTACAATACATACAGAAGATGGAAACTCGAGGACATCGTACCAAACGTAACAGGAAGTCAGGAAGATAATTATGTGAACAATGTGCTGGAACTCTATTTCCAGCCGGATGAAAATATCAATGCTTCCTGGGGCGGGATCATGAGGTGCATGGACAAGTACGGGATGGACCTTTCTACAAAGACTTATCTGAGAATGTACATCAGAGTTACAGGTTCCGCCCGGGATGCGAATATCTGTCTCGATCTCGGAGAGAGAATAGATGAGGATTCCTACTGGCTTGAGAGGACGGCAGGAGAACTAGTCAGAAGGGCTAACGGGGAACTTGATACGGAGGATCTGAACCAAAATGGTGAATTAGACAAACGGGATGATTACAATGAGGATACAGGACTGGATAATCTGTTGGATACTGAGGAAAACCCCCCCGAGGGAGGCGATCCAAATCGGGACAATTTCGAATACGACCGTGACGATCCTCCATCTGTAAGATACGACAGTATAAACGGTACAGAGAAAAACGACCAGCTGGATACAGAGGATCTTAACAGAAATGGTGTACTTGACAGAACAAATTCTTTCTTCCGGATCAACATACCTGTAGATGACGCGGACTACATTGTATCCGGACCAAATGAGAATGGATGGATGCTTATAGAGATCCCACTGGAGGATACAACAGTCGTTTCCGTTCCCGGATTTGTAACGGGGATACCGACCTGGGAAAAGATAAGTTACGCGAGGCTCTGGGTAGACGGTTTTGCAAGTGCTGATACAGTACAGATATACGACCTTGAAATTGTGGGTAACAGGTGGGAGGAGAAAGGTATATTTCTGGATGATTCAATAGGTATGCCTGTCTCTCCGACGGAAATAATGTACGTTTCCACAGTGAACAATAAAGATAATCCTGAATACGCAAACGATCCCCCTCCCGGTGTTGATCCCGGGGAGGATGAGTACGGTGACCCGCGGCTTGAGCAGTCCCTCTCTCTTGTGGCCGAGAACATAGCTGGCGGACATTACGGACTGGCGACCCAGAGTTTCTACAGCGGGGAAGATTACACCGGATATAAGCAGATACGATTCCTGGTACACGGAGATGAACAGCACGATGCAGAACTTGTTTACAGGCTTGGATCCGACAGTCTCAATTACTACGAGATTGGAGTCGGGATCGATCCCGGCTGGCAGATAGTAGAGGTAAGCCTGGATGATCTTGTAGATATGAAGGCAAGGAAGGATGAATTGGAGCTCGAATATATAAGGGAAGGGGATCTTGCCGTACGGGGTTCTCCGAATTTTGCCAGAATCATGCAGATGAGCCTTGGTATGCGTAACAAGTCTTTAACTCCATTGAATAGCACAGTATGGATTGATGATATATCACTGAATCAGCCATGGAGTAATGCAGGAACTGCGCATCGAATAACTCTGGGTGTTGATATTGCCGATCTTCTAGCCCTGAGGGGTGACTACAGGCAGATTGATTCCGATTTTCACGGACTTGGCAGCAGATCCGGTCAGGGATATACGAAGACCACCTATAACGCCGGGGCGACCATGTATCTTAACCGATTTACGCCACCCCTCTGGTCACTTTATGCACCGGTCAATTATGCCTGGTTACTGAATATCTCCGAGCCTGTATTTCAATCCGGCTCTGACTACCGCCTGGGCGACTCCGAATCCTGGGATGCACGGACACAGAACAGAAGCTGGAGCACCGGTTTTCAGCTGCGAAAGAACAGCAATGCTGAATCACTGCTGGGAAGGTACTTTATAGATCCCTTCAGGTTTATGCATACGTATACTCGTGGTTACGGAATAACCCCTTCAACCAGGGATACTTCAAGTACAGCTGAAGGTTCACTGTCGTACGATATCAGTCCCGGCAGGATGCAGCTGTTCAATCTGCCTGTAATTGAATTCTTAAGAATACGCCCAACAAGCCTGAACTGGTCTTTGGCAAGAAGGAACAGCTGGGATACGAGATGGAGCTTTGTCAGTGACGATACTGTTCAGACCAGGGCAACGATATCGAGCACACTGTCGTCCAGCGGATCCATTACGTTTAACCCCTGGAAGGGATTATCGGCCACCGGTTCCCTGGGACTTATCAGGGATCTTCTGTTCCCCTGGGAGGGAAACATGGGGGTAAATGTCGGACGGGAGATATCAAGGAATCAGAATATCAGTCTTTCCCAGGATATAAATCTGTTTGACTATCTGAGCCCCAGATTCTCCTTTGATTCCCACTATGGCCAGTCCAGACTTGCTCCACATACTCTCTCAGGCGCCGATTCCCTTGGGCTGCAAAGGTATTCGGTTTCAGCCACTCGGAGAATCAATGTCAGAATAGGGCTTGTTCATACAATAAGAAGCCTTGCAAGGCTGCGGGATGAAAGACTGGACGAAGAGGCTGAACCAGGAAGCCCCAGGTGGTTCCTGATAAAGCTCGAGCGTTGGGCGAACATGATTAATGATCCGAATATCACCTATTCGGAAACTGAAGGCACTGAGTACAGGGATATGCACTTCATCCCCGACTGGCGGTACCAGACCGGTCTCGATCCGGTACTGGACGATATAGTTCCGTGGAACAGGTCAAAGGGGTGGAACTTCCAGGCATCCGGAGGATTCAGACCCGTGTCATCGATGTCAGTAAGGCTCGAGTACAGATCATCTGAAAACAGAACTCTCTATTCCGGATTCTGGAACAATCAGAGATCGAAAATGTGGCCCTCCGTTTCCTTCTCCTGGTCCGGATTGAACAGCCTGGCAGGATTAACTGATATCTTAAGAACAGGTACAGTTAACTCCGGCTACAGTATTGAAACAAACGAGAGCGGAAGATTTGAAAGTGATGTCTATACACCGACTACGGAAACGAAAAAGACAAACTGGACACCACTGTTCAACATCAGTATCACACTGATGAATGATGTACAGATATCTCTTAGTGACAACATTACCAATACAGTAATGCAGAGCTTTTCAGGAACGCAGGCAAAGACTGAAAGCAGTAGTAACAGCCTTCAATTCAGGATTCAATACGCATTCAGCGCTCCCGGTGGCTTCGCCATCCCTCTCCCGCTGCTTGACAGGCTTCGGATAAGCTTCCAGAGCGATCTCACAACGAGCCTCAGTGTAACCAGATCGAGAACCATCAGTGAGCTTTTCGGAAGCTCAGTTGGCACACAGCTTCAGACCGACAGAGAGGAATGGCGGATTGAACCTGCTCTTAATTACGATTTTGGCACAGTTACAGCAGGGCTTACAGGTATTATCGGCTGGAAAACCGACAGGGTTAATTCTCAGTATAATCAGCGGGATACCGGAATGAATATCTGGGTGACTATCAATTTCTAATGCCTGATTGCTGAATCCCTCCTTATTACTCTGGTCAATCACTTCATTTATTCATATGCTCATTATTGTAAGAAGAAAATACTTCTTTAAATATTGGAATGTACAACACAATTTGAAAAGGTATAATTACGGCTGTGTTGCACGATAATTTGAGTTAAAGCTGATTTTGGAGGCTTGATGAACATAAAGATAGGTCAGCTTCTTCTCAATTCAGGAATCATAACAAGCAAGCAGCTTGATAATGCGCTCAGCAAACAAAGTGAAGAAGGCAACAGGATCGGATACCATCTGGTGAATATCAAGGCCATATCGGAAGAAGATCTTAATAAATTCCTTGCAAGACAGCAGAGCATCGAGAGTTCAAATCTCAATAAACTGGAGATTGATGAAGATATTATTAATCTAATAACTGGTGATATAGCAAGAAGATACGAAGTAATTCCAATCAGCAGAGAGGGGCGAAAGCTGATTGTAGCTATGACCGATCCCAACAACCTCTTTGCAATCGATGATCTGAGATTCTCACTGGGCATGGATATAGAACCCCACATATGTGCTTCAAGTATGATAAAAACTGCCTTGAAAAAATTCTATCCCAGTTCAGAGGCCATCGTGACTCTCGAGGAAAGCCAGAAGAAGAACGTCAGTAATATCAATGAAGCTCTGGCCGATATCGATAACGATGGCATTGTTGAAGAGAATGAAATGCTTATGGGCGACGAAGTCTTCGAATCCATGATAATCCAGGATGATGATGAAGATGAAATTGAAGACGAAGACCTTGACTTCAGTATTTCGGATTCTCCTGTAGTCAGGCTCGTGAACAGTCTCATAGCAGATGCGGTAAGAAGGGGGGCAAGTGATATTCATTTCGAACCTTTCGAGAAATACATCAGGGTCAGATTCAGGATAGATGGTATTCTTCACGAAGTAATGCGCCCCAGCCGTAAGTACAGGACATCCATGGTCAGCCGACTCAAAATTATCGGTGGAATGGATATCGCTGAACATCATCTTCCGCAGGATGGAAGGCAGAAAATTCTGGTCGGTGACAAGTTCGTTGATCTGAGGCTCGCGACCCTGCCTACCCTTTTCGGTGAAAAGGTTGAAATCAGGCTGCTGGACCGAAGCGCCGTTATTCTGGATCTTGATAAACTTGGATTTGAAGAAGATTCTCTCAAGGAATTCAGAAAGGGCATTCACAGACCATTTGGAATAGTCCTGGTAACGGGACCCACCGGATGCGGTAAAACAACTACGCTGTATTCGGCCCTCACAGAACGTAACGACATTGGCGTAAACATTATGACCGCTGAAAACCCGGTTGAATTCAACCTGAAGGGCGTAAACCAGGTTCAGATGAATTCCGAGGTCGGATTGACCTTCGCAAACGCTCTCAGAGCTTACCTTCGCCAGGATCCAGATATTATCATGGTCGGAGAAATTCGTGACAAGGAAACCAGTGAAATCGCGATTAGAGCCGCTCTTACCGGGCACCTTGTGCTTTCGACTACACATACGAACGATGCTCCCAGTACTATAAACAGGCTTATAGACATGGGCACAGAACCCTTTATGTTGAGTACGTCGCTGGTATGCATCGCCTCTCAGAGACTTATCAGAAAGACATGCACTAAATGCAAGACAAAGATTCACGTTCCGGATGCAGCCTTTATTGATGCGGGAATTGATCCTGAACGATTCAGGAATATCGAACTGTTCGAAGGTACAGGCTGTTCATTCTGCAACAATACAGGTTACAAAGGTAGAATGGGAATTTTCGAAGTCATGCGCATTGACGATGATATAAGGCAGCTGATTGAAGGGGATGCCAACAGTATACAGATCGAAAAAGCGGCGCTGGAAAAGGGTATGATTAATCTTAGAGAATCAGCTGTCAGAAAGCTGGAAGCCGGGCTTACTACATTCGAAGAAGTTCTGCGGGAAACGATCTCGAACGAATAACGGAGGTTTTTTTTGCTCAGCAGACTTAGTATGATGCTTCTTGAATCGGGGATGGTCGCCAGGGATGAAATTGACCAGATAGTAAGCGAGTTCGGCCCCAGTGAGATTGAACTTGCTGACCAGCTGGTGTCAACAGGTGTTGTACCTGAAGACCTTATCACGGAATTTCTGTCCGAGATATATTCTGTAAAGCCCGTATATCTCAATGAGATGGAACTTGATCCCTCTCTTGCGAAATCACTTCAGGAAGAGACTGCAAGAAAATACCTCCTGGCTCCCTTTAAAGAAGAAAAAGACTACTTCCACATTGGTATGAGTTCCCCTGGGGATCTTTACGCAATCGATGATGTGAAATTCGCGGTTGGAAAAGAAGTCATTGTTTATGCTTCAGCTCCCTCCGCCATTAGAAGAGCCCAGAATGACCTGTACGGCAAGCAGGATTCACTTGTGTCGGTGAAGGATCAGCTGGACGATTATGAGGAAGAACTAGATGATCTGGAAATAGTGCAAACTCTTGGATACGAGGGTGAAGAAGACGATGACATTGAGGAAGACGACCTTGAGGATGAGTACGCTAATCTCTCGGAAGGTCCGATAGTTGCATTTGTTAACGCGATCATTGCCAAAGCTGTTCGTACTGAAGTAAGTGATATTCATATAGAGCCATACGAAAAATACCTCAGGATTAGATACAGACGCGACGGCAAGTGTTTTGTGGTCAGAAAACTTCCCAAGAAAGTCCAGCCTCAGATTATAAGCAGACTGAAAATAATGGCCAGTATGAATATAGCTGAGAAAAGAAAAACACAGGATGGCCGAATAAAGGCCATAATTGATGGAAGATCGATTGACTTCCGTGTCAGCGCTGTACCCACTGTCAACGGTGAGAAGATCGTCATGCGAATCCTCGACAGGGGCAGCCTGGAACTGGACCTCCGGGAGCTGGGCTTTCCAGAAGAAGCGCTCAATGTATTCATGCAGGGGGTCAGATCTCCATACGGTATCGTTCTGGTAACAGGTCCCACTGGAAGCGGCAAAACGACAACTCTTTATTCTGCTCTCAGCGCACTGAATACCGATAACGTAAACATACATACAGCTGAAGAACCGGTGGAGTACAATATCGAAGGTTTAAGCCAGTCTCAGATTGATTTCAGTAAAGGGTACGACTTCGCTTCTGCTCTCAGGGCCATTCTCAGGCAGGATCCAAACATTATCATGATAGGTGAAATTAGAGATCTGGAAACTGCCAGCATCGCGATTAAAGCTGCACTTACAGGGCATCTGGTTTTTTCTACGATACATACGAATGATGCCCCAAGTACAGTGAACAGATTGATTGATATAGGTATCAAGCCTTTTCTGGTAGCATCAGCAGTTCGAACGATCATGGCCCAGAGACTTGTCAGAAAGATCTGCATTCACTGCAAAACTCCCCATAAGTACACGGATGCAGAATACAAAGCAGCAGGTGTCGATCCCGTTGAAATGGCCGATCATACAACATATAAGGGCAAAGGATGCAGTAAATGCAGCGGCACCGGGTACAGAGGAAGAATAGGTCTTTACGAAGTGCTCCCAATCAATAAGAATATAAAGCAGTCTATTATTGAAAAGGTCACTGCAGGAAAATTACGGGTTATGGGTGTCAGAAACGGGATGAAAACACTTAGAATGGATGCTGTAGAAAAGATGAAGGCGGGTATTACGACACTTGAGGAAGTCACCAGAGGTACCGCTGAAGATGATCTGGAAGTGACGAGGGTTATGAAGGAAATGAAGAGCAAAACCACTCAACAGCAGACAGAGGAAGGACATTCGGCGTAATATGATTATTAAGACTCTCCTAAAGGAAATGATGGAAAGACGGGCAACCGACCTTCATCTTACAGTTGGAACACCTCCCGTAATCCGAATAGATGGCGAGCTGGAAAGGATGGAGTACGATCCCCTGACTGGTCAGGATACGCAGAACCTCGTCTATAGCCTTATAAAGGATGAGCAGAAAAAGAGGTTTGAGCTTGAGAAGGAGCTTGATTTCGCGTTCGGAATCAAAGGCCTTTCAAGATTCAGGGCAAACGTTTTTTATCAGAGGGGCTGCATAGCCTGTGCCATCAGATCCATTCCCCATGAGATACTTTCATTCGATGAACTCGGACTCCCGAAAGCAGTTGAAACCTTCGCAGAGAAACGGCAGGGTCTGATTCTTGTAACCGGCCCGACAGGATGCGGCAAATCCACCACACTTGCCTCAATAATCCGGAAGATAAACGCTACAAGGCATTGTCATATCGTAACAATTGAGGACCCAATTGAGTATGTACACCATCATGATAAGGGTATTATTAATCAGAGGGAGGTCGGGCAGGATACCAAGTCCTACAGCAATTCTCTGAAATACGTGTTAAGGCAGGATCCTGATGTTGTTCTGATCGGTGAGATGAGAGATATGGAAACCATGCAGGTAGCCTTGAATATCGCCGAGACCGGCCACCTTACACTGGCCACCCTGCATACAAACTCCACTTATGAATCCATCAACAGGATCATCGACTCGTTTCCCGCGACACAACAGGACCAGGTCAGAAGTCAGTTGTCATTTGTAACCATAGGCATACTTACTCAGCAGCTGGTTCCGAAAGCCAGAGGGACGGGGAGGGTACTGGTTGCGGAGGTACTTGTGTGTAACCCTGCGGTCAAGGCAACTATTCGGCAGGATAAACTTCACCAGATATACGGGCTTATGCAGGCCGGTCACAAACATGGTATGCAAACGATGAACCAATCCCTCTTTAATCTTTACAAGAATAAGGAAATAACCAGAGAGGTTGCTCTGGAGCGATCTCACGATGTTGCGGAACTTGAACAGATGGTAGCAACCGGAAGAGACATTATTTAGCAATAGGAGGCGGAAATGCCTGAGTTCAGATGGGAAGGAACAAACAGGGCTGGCAGAAAAATGTCGGGAAAGATTTCTGCCACTAAGAAGGCAGAAGCGGAAGCACTCCTCACTCAGAGGGGTGTGAATGTAACCAGGATGAGGGGTAAAAAGTTCGATATATCCACCTTCGGTGTAATAGGCACAGGTGTGAAGGACAAGGAACTTTCTACATTTACCCGGCAGTTCGCAGTGATGATCGACGCGGGGCTTCCGCTTGTCAAGTGCCTTCAGATACTTTCACAGCAGCAGGACAATAAGATTTTCCAGCTGGTTATTGAAGATGTTACGGAGTTTGTAGAAAAGGGAGGAACCCTGGCTGATGGTATGGGGCAGCACACTAAGATATTCTCAGAGCTGTATGTGAACATGGTTGCAGCAGGCGAGCAGGGTGGTATTCTGGATATCATCCTTAACAGGCTTTCCACTCACCTTGAAAAATCAACCGCTCTCAAGAGCAAAATAAAATCTGCCATGATGTACCCTATGGTTGTTTTGATAGTTGTTGTTGTTGTTGTAATGGCTCTTCTGCTCTTCGTCATACCCATTTTCGAGACGATGTTTGAAGACATGGGTGGCTCACTGCCGGGGCCCACTCAATTTGTTGTAGATCTGTCTGAGTTCGTTCAGAAAAATGTCCTCCTCATTATTATAGGCTTTGCCGCATTGATCACCGGCTACAAGATGTACTATAGAACGAAGAATGGCGAGAAGGTCATTGACATGATAAAACTCAAAATGCCGATCTTCGGCATACTTTTAAGAAAAATGTCAATAGCCCGTTTCTCCAGAACTCTGGGTACTCTTATCTCAAGTGGTGTATCAATACTTGATGGTCTGAGCATAACCGCCAAGACCTCAGGAAACAGGATATTATCCGATGCGATCATGGAAGCACGGACCAGCATCTCCGGAGGTGAGAACATCTCAAACCCGCTGCAGGCATCCGGTGTTTTCCCGGGCATGGTGACCCAGATGATCGCAGTGGGAGAAGAGACCGGCGGAATTGATACAATGCTCATGAAAATCGCCGATTTCTACGAGGAAGAGGTTGATACAGCTGTCGCAGGTCTTACTGCAACACTCGAACCGATCATGATCGTTATTCTGGGAGGGATTGTCGGTGGTATAGTTATCGCCATGTACCTTCCGATCTTCGACATGATCGGTGCTGTAGGAAACTGAGAATCGGAATAACAGCGGTGTTAAACCCCTGGTGTTCCTAAGAAATACCGGAGTATGTATAAAGATATACTTACGATGAAGCGCCGCACCTGGTTACAGGTGGGGCGCCTCATTGTATTTGGTCTTTTCGTGCTTATCGGCATCCTGTTCCTTGGCTGGTCAAGTGTTGGAAGGATCTATTCCATCGTGGGCTTCGTGGTTATTCTTTCGGTATTCCTGGATTTCCTCTCCAGAAGAATCCTGAAAGAGAAAAACTGGCAGCTCTGGGTCCTGTTTATTCTGGATTCGATCCTTGCCTCATTCCTGATTCGAATGGCAGGCGGTTTCGACGGACCATTCACCGCATTCTTCTTTATTCATACCTTTACAGCAGGTGTGTATCTCGGCATACGCGGCGGTGTAACAGTAGCCGTACTGGATTCTCTCATGATAGCCTCAATGGCTTTCGTTACAGTTTCCGGGCTGGTTGATGCAACACCCACAGGAAGTGCATTTGAAAGACTGATGAACACTGTCCCCTCGGATATATCTTTTCAGTACGCTCTGTTATTTGTGATGATATACGCCGGATTTCTTACAATTACAGGACTTGTTTCAGGATACCTTTCACAGCATCTTCTGTTTGAAAAGGGAAGGGCTGAAGGGATTCTCAGACAGCTGAGGGAAGCCAGGACGATGTCCCGCGAAATACTTGAAAGCCTTTCAGACGGGATACTGGTCATAGATAATTCGGGAAATCCTGTCAGCATCAATCAATCCGGCAGTGCAATGCTTTCACTGGGTGATAGATGGAGCGAAAAGGTATATAATACGGACATATATACGATGCTGAGGGAATTTCAGCTTTCAGACGGCATGCCTCCGGTCATAGAGGTAAGTATGAATGAAGTTATTCTGGAATGCAGAATGGGCACATTTCTTGATCATGAAGGTAACTCGGCGGGAGCCCTGGTGGCAATGACCGACATAACCGAGACATTCGAGCTGAAAAGGCAGCTTCAGGAGCAGGAAAAGCTTGCGGCAATAGGCAGACTCTCAAGTACCATGGCGCATGAAATCAGAAATCCTCTGGCATCAATGAGCGGTGCCGCTCATATTCTTCAAATGGGAACGCTGGATTGGAAGAAAACGGACAGAATGACAGAACTGATAAGCAATCAGGCAAAGAGAATATCGGAGATAATAGAGGGTTATCTTGAACTCTCACGTATGAGTACCGTTTCCTATACGAATTCAGTATCTCTTGAAGCTGTTGTAAATGAAGCAATTGATGTTGCCAGACAGGGTTTTGGTGGGCTGATTGAGATAGAATCTCACATTGAGGGTGATTTCATAGTATTCGGCAACCAGGCAAGACTGGTTCAACTGCTTACAAACATCATGCGTAACAGTGTTGAGGTTCTTGAAAACTCATCTGACGGGAAAATCACTCTATCCCTTGTGAAATCTTCCATGGACGGTATGGCTGAACTCAGTGTGCACGACAACGGACCTGGAATAGCTGATGAAATCATGGTTCAGATATTTGATCCGTTCTTCACCACCAAGAAGGAGGGTACGGGCCTCGGTCTGTTCGTGGCCCGGAAAGTTGTACGTGATCACAGAGGTCGAATGGATATCGAATCAGAAACAGGAGAAGGTACGATCGTCAGTGTAAGCATACCGATAGCACCGCCCGATGTCGTAAAAGCGGAAACTGGGGGAAATCAGCCATGAACAGACCTCTATCTGTAATGATCGTTGATGACGAGAAGCCTATGCTTGAATGGCTATCCATACTTCTGGAAGAACATGGATACGATGTATCGTGCTATTCAACAGGAGAACAGGCTGTTGAGGCGGGTTTGAAATCCATGCCTGATATACTTGTGGTTGATGTTAAAATGCCTGGAATAAGCGGTTTTGATGTTCTGACGAAGCTCCGGGAGAAATCCGCCGGTCTTATCGGCATAATAATGACGGCCTTCTCAAGCGTGGACTCGGCAGTCAAAGCTATGCGGAAAGGAGCCACGGATTATCTTGTAAAACCTTTTGAAGTTGATCAGCTTCTGATCGCAATAGAGAGAGCCCTGAGCGAAAGGGATCTTAAAAGTGAGAACAGGGAACTCAGAAAAAGAGTCCGGTCAAAATACTCTATCGAGGAGATAATCGGGCAATCCAGACCAATTGTCGAACTTCTTGAGAAAGTAAGGATGGTTGCGGACAAGGACAGCACCGTACTGATAACAGGTGAAAGCGGTACAGGCAAGGAACTCATCGCAAGGGCTATTCACAGCATAGGTTCCAGATCTGACAAGCCCTTCTTCGGAGTCAGCTGCGGAAGTTTTTCGCGCAGTCTTCTTGAGAGTGAACTGTTCGGTCATATAAAGGGATCGTTCACCGGGGCTTACAGGGATAAGGAGGGGCTCCTTGCAGCTGCAAGGGGAGGGACGTTCTTTCTGGATGAGATAGGTGAACTTGACCGGGAGCTTCAGGTTAAACTCCTCAGAGCGCTCCAGGAACGTCAGGTGCTACCCGTAGGCGGTACAAGACATGTTCCCTTTGACGCCAGGATAATAGCGGCCACAAATGCCGATCTTGGTGAAATGGTAAAGACCGATAGTTTCAGAGCGGACCTCTATTACAGGCTGAACGTTATTCCTCTCCATGTTCCCGCCCTCCGGGAAAGAAGATCCGACATTCCATCTCTTCTGGATAAATTCCTTGAAGACTATTCCGATGGAAAAGGCGAGCAGCTCAAAACGATTAACTCTGAGGCAAGAAGTATCCTGTCTGAATACGGTTGGCCTGGAAATGTACGTGAACTTGAAAACGTGGTTGAACGTCTTTGTGTGATGACAAAGACCGAGGAAATAGGGGCGGACGACATTCCGGACTTCATCAGGTATCCCGGCGAAGCGGAGCAGTCATCTGAGGATACAGGGATATTGTCTGAGCGTACTTCAAGGAAGAATCCTACGCTGGATGAGATAGATAAGGCGTATACACTTTATGTACTGGAACACCAGGCGATGGGACAGAAACGCCTTGCTGCCAAGATCCTTGGTATTAACGAAAGCACCCTTTACAGAAAGCTGGAAAAATACGCAAAGGAAAAGGATGATTCATGATGCGCATCCATTTGAGTATGCGTTTAACAGTAACAGTATCTTTTTTTCTGATACTGTTCTTCATTGCTTTTCTAACAGGTCAGAGGGGCATCCCCGTTGAAGATGGGGGTGAGTTTCTTACTGTAGCCCGGCTTGGAGGCATCAACCATCC
This sequence comes from Candidatus Aegiribacteria sp., assembly GCA_030613065.1. Classification (GTDB taxonomy): domain Bacteria; phylum Fermentibacterota; class Fermentibacteria; order Fermentibacterales; family JCC-6; genus Aegiribacteria. The sequence continues at coordinate 16,666 of JAUWMQ010000056.1, forward strand.
ACCCGGCCTTCCCCTTCTAAGCCTTTCCTCAAGACTCTCATGGATACTCTTCGGCTCCGAGGGATTGAGAGTACTGTTCGCTTGTGCTGCAGCATCAGCTCTGGTCCTGATAACAAAGAAATATTCAGTTTCCGTGCTCTTTTTCCTCACAGGTATTCTGCTGTTGCCTTCTGTTGCCGGAAGACTCCTTATCTGGGATGCTTACGGTATTCTCGTCCTGATTTACGCGGTTGCGTACTTCAGAAAACCGGCTTTCAACCTTGAAGCGGGATACCTTCTGGGGCTTGCCCTGGCGGTTCACCCCCAGGGGATTTTTCTGCTTGTTCTTTTCAGGTGGAAGGAATTTTCACCTCTTCGTTTCCTAGCGGGGCTGTTGCTGGGATGCAGCCTGTATCTTGCCCTGCCAATCTACTCCGCTTCAGGAGCCATCGTAGACTGGGGCAGCACCGGAACAGTTGGGAATTTCATAAGGCAGGTAACGGCGGGTGGATACAGGGAAGTGTACGGCGGGAGAATGTGGGGTATTTCATTTGATGTTCTGCAGAGGCATCTTGGAGCCCTCTGGAGGATACTGTGGCCCGTTCTTCTTCTGCCGGCAATCATTGGTGCAGTACGGCTTTTTGGAACGAAGCGAAAATTACTGATCAAACTGGAAATACTGCTTATCGCCGATCTGCTATTTGTAGTTTACATCAATCCCATGGCAGCGGGAACAACCCAGACTGCAATTCTTTCCCTGTTCGTAATCCTCGTTTTTGCTACCGCTGGAATAGCAGTCATATGCAACTGGAGGCGAAAGGCAGGCATATTCGTCTCGGGAGCAGTTCTTGCTGCGGGTGTTCTTTCATGGGACCCGCTGCCCGACCAGGAAGAGCGTGTCATTGAGTACTTCGCCCCGGCACCGCAGGAATCGGTATTCTTTCTCAGTGACAATGATGTTCTTTACGGAGGCTGGGTTCTGAAATATGTGGAGGACAGAAGGCCGGATATCGTCCTGCTCTCCACTGGAAATTTCTCCGGATGGTTCGAAGACATGGCGGTATGGTTCAACCCGGACGTCGATCTTTCGAAAGGTGTACTGGATGTTGGTGATTTCAGCATGTCCCGCGAGGAACTGGCCGACAGGCTGATGAATGCCGCAATCCAGGATAATCCGAACCGTCCATTCTTCACTGATTTCTGAATTACTTAATGCAAAATAACTCCCTTGTCTTGCATTCT
>JAUWMQ010000134.1 GCA_030613065.1 Candidatus Aegiribacteria sp.
CAGGCCTGTTACAAAGCCAATGTCGGCAGGATTAAGATCCGTACCGAATCCCTCACTTGTACATGTGAACCATGCGAACCCGAAGTACTGCCGGGCGAAGGCTATAGAGGCGGCCGTACCCTTCAACTGAAGATTTGATACTGCTTCAAACGTTGCGTAGTACTGACCGTGACCAAACTGGTAATCACTGTTCACGATGTCCAGTGCCCATGCGGATACACAGCCAAGAAGTGGATCTCCATACTCTCCCCTGATATCCTGCAGCATGCAGGAACCGGCGAGGGCGTCGCAGAAAAGCTGCCCGCCAGGAGAACCTGCCGTATCGAATACGCGATACTCGTAGTTGATCTGTTCATCAACGCTGATCCAGGTGTAGTACGATTTGCCGCCGATATCCATTTCTGCAAGAGGAACGTTTAAGTAAATCCATCCCCCTGCAATACTGTCTACCGGACAGCCAAGCGTTGTGTAGCTGTTAACAGCTTGGAACATCGCCATAACCCCGCCATTAAGCGGCTTGAATCTAAACGAGAAGTCTCTATCGCCGTAATCAGGTCCATAATTATTGAATGGACTGGCTCCATACAAATATGCACCTATAGCTACTTCATCGATAAAGGTAGTATCACCTACTGCAGGCCAGTCATACCATGTTTCACCTAAAGATTCTATAACATCAAGGACAGAATCCGGCAAAACAGGATCAACACATTGGAAGTTTGTCCACATAGTATCCTGAACCTGAGATTCGCTGTACCCGCTCAATGGATAGGATCCGACATTGTTCTGAATTGCCATGAAGAAGAAATCATCAGCAATTCTCCAATAATCAGGCAGATACAGTGATGCCCAACCAGCGCCAATGTAGCCTTCAGGTTGTTCTGGTCTCATATCGATGGCATCCTTGAAGTATTCAATCGCCAGCTGGAAATTCTGAGCCTGGTAGGCATCCCAGCCAAGCTCAAGAAATCCCTGAAAACCAATCACATCCGGAATGTCCGTGGGAAGCTGATCTCCACAACCGCCAAGCAGTATAAGGGAGCCCAGGATCGCTACTGTCAGTATTTGTTTCATTTCTCCCTCCTTCCTACTCTATCCGGAGCATTTTTTGTGTAACGGTCTCTCCGCATGCCTGGAGTCTGCAGAAGTAAACTCCCGCGCCCACTGCATTACCGGTTTCATCAAGACCATCCCACATGAGTGTATGTTCTGCTGCCTGCATCTCAGTATCGTTAAGAGTCCTGACAGCTCGGCCGCTAAGATCGTAAATTGTCACGCTGACACGTCCCGCGGAGGGCAGAGAAAAGCTTATGGCTGCCTCTGCGCTGAAGGGGTTGGGATATGTTCCTCCGAAGTGGAATTCAGCTGGGATCTCAGGAGAATGAACTCCTGGAGCCTGTCCATAAACGTAGTTTCCGCCATCGGATACAAGTGCAAACATTCTTCCATCCTGATAGTAACTGTCCAGCTGTTCCCATCCATATGCTGTATAACGATATACAGCACCTTCAGAGCTTTCAGCCGGGAAGGACAGTGTTGCGTTCACACCGGGGATACTTACAGGGCCGGCATTAATACCGGTCATCATGCCTGCTACAGCCTCCACGGGAACCTGCGTGCCCATGGAAAGATCAAGAATGCTGGATTCGCTCAGACATACCATGGTTCCTGGAGCGGCTGCTCCGGCCATAACGTCAAGATGGATACCGTTGACGTTCAGCGACATAGTATTTGTCGTCACAAATCCGACACTAATACTTTTGCTCTTACTGGTACTGAAACCGCTGCTGTCGTATCCAGCTATCTGAAGTGTGTAGTCTCCACTTGCCCAGGCAGTGAATCTGGCGTCCCAGATAGTTCCGTAGAATTCGGTCATACCGATTACATTGCTGCTGTCACCGGTTGTAGCAGTGAAGATGGGACCGTACCAGTCGAAGCCTTCAGGTATGCTGTCAAATAAAGTGGTGTACACTGTCATGTACATATCATTGACAGAATTCTGATGATTCGCCAGAAGAGGTTCAGAAACATCTGTATCCTGAGACAGGACATACAGAAGATCCGGCTGACCGCCCGGGTTATTGTTTGTTACAATAAAGTAAGCGTTGTCGCCGGCAAGTTCAAATGATCCGTTGTACAGAGCATTCAAAGTTACTTCTTCAACGGAGACGATTGCCGGGGCAAGGGAATCGGTATCAAGAGAAACAACTATCACGACCCAGTTGCCGTCGATAAGAGATCCGGAGCTGTTACCATCGGAGAATGCTCCGTTGAAATACACAGTAGGATAGGCAGTGTAGTCCCCTTTGAATTCGCTGTACTGTACGGCCCAGATGGGTGCGTTCATACCTACTCCCGGCACCCACACCGGCAAAGGATAATCTCCGGTTTTGAACCTTCCCCTAAAAGCGGAAACCTTGCCTATATGCGTGAAACTGCTATCCGCGAATATCTCGTAAGTGTAGATCACGCCGCTCATCTGGTCTCTGTAATCATTGGTAAGATTACATACAAGCCAGTCTTTGTAGATAGGAACTACATTCGTCTGGATGGCAGTAGTGTCGGGTACAGAAGGATCAATTGCCTGTGCAATATTGAGCATTCCAGTAGTATCCGACCGGGCAATCGCTTCAAGTATTTCATCACCCTCGCGTTGTGCAAGGTACATGAACCACGTGAATTCCTGCCCTCTCGATGTGGCATAATCCATATTCCACCCACCGGATTCGTAGAAGGTAAGGTCGAAAGATGGATACTTTTCGAAACGAGCGAGGTCGTACATGATACCGAAGCCCGCGTTCGTTTTTGTTAAACCGTAACAGAAATACTGACAGGTTGCGCCGAGTCCTCTGACGATCCATTGTACCTCAGTTGGCTTGACGGCTGTACGTATCAGCATACCGAGACCATTGGGAATGAATACTCGCCTGAGTTCTCTGGCCTTGGCAAGACCAGTACTATCAATCGAGAATGTATGTAGGTTAATGTAGAAGATGTCATGATCGTTGAAGGTACCGCTTGAATCGACATCAGCGGGATTTACGTACACCATGATTCTTGGGTCTACGGGCTGGCTCACGTACAGATCTGGTATGGTAGCCAATGCAATCCATACTTTCGGGTCGTTATCTGTATCTGGAACATCCCCGAGGTATCCGGTGACAGTACCATATACATCAACTCCGTTACCTTCAAAATCAGAAGTCAGAGTGTCAAGTTCTTCCTGTGTTATCAGGTTATTCCAGACAATCGAATCCAGAGATCCCTGGCCAGTGCCATCGACTGATACAGTATCCTGCACCAGCCAGTAAGCATGTTCAGTCACGGCCCGGCAAGTGAACTGGTGCTCCTCGACGGTAAGAGGAAACTGCCTACGGTCGGGAACTTTCAGCATTACCGTGTCTCCGATATTCATGTCCGCGTTCGCCACTCCGATTCCCAATACAGGTAACAGGAGCGCTGTCAGGACGGTTATAAAACCAGTCCTTAGCGATCCCGCAAAGATTCTCATATTTGACCTCCTATTTCAGCGGCTGTAAACCGCACGAACAATACTAAATGCCTATATGTCATGTCGGTATTCGGGCATTTTTCCTCTATCAACTTTCATTACGGGGAGTTTCATCCGCCTCCTCCTACTGAGACAGGCGCAAGCATATCCTCCCAATTCGAATAACTGACTTCTCCATCAACTGAAGAGTAAATCTGTTCATATTCACCGGTTTCACTTCTGTCGGCAAAAACAAAACTCTCGTTTGCGCCTCCATAGTAGTACCAGATCTCATATGGAACATTTCCTCCATGAAAGAGTTCTGATTCAATATCATCAGGTGGGCCGAAGATAACGTACACCCTTCCTCGGTCGGTTCTCCAGCTTTCTTTTTGAACATTCGAATATCTTCCACTCTCCTCGCAGCGTTCCTCGAATTGAAGGCGCTGTTCGGGAGCCCCCTGCCAGTAGGCAGCGTAGAACCTTATCCTGGCATCTTCATCGAGATTATCGAAGATATCGGTCTCTGTGGAATTCAGAATAAGTCTGAAATGATCAGGATAAGGTATTTCATTCAGCTCACCAACGGGTTCACTGATGGTTTCAACCTCATATTCCAGGTTCCTGCCAACAACGATGTACTTGTCTGTTTCAAGGGTATCATTCTGTGCTACCAGGCCGAATACAACTCTGTGTAAACCCGAATTGCGTGCGGCGCGGAGATCAAGACTGTCCACAAGTCCAACAGCTTCCGCTCCGTCCGGTATCGTTAAAGATACCCAGGGACGGGCGAAAATGGTTTCACCAGAGGATGTCTCAAGGCGACACTGAAGTTGTACGGAATTGCCGCCTAAATTGTAGATCTCTATATAGTAGTACGCCATATGTTCATTTGGAAGTGCAAAACTTCCATCAGCTGCCGGAAATACAAGAACCTCTCCTTTTCTAAGAGGATTCGTTGATTCCTCCGGTGAAGGAACGATTGCGCGGGCAAGTTCGATCTCACTGAGATATCCTGGAGATCCAACTGTCAGATCCCTGATCACAACTCCCTGTTTCCCATTACCCGCGTCCGTAACGGTAACCACAAGAGTGTAATTACCCTGAGTCACAGGCATAACGGAACTGTTTACAGCAGATCTTCCGGGAGCCCAGAAGGTTTCTGAGTTCCACTGGTCAAAAGCTGTAGTATCCCCGCTTTCAGAGATCAGCAATAAAGTCGTTGTAAACCTTACAATCGAATCCTGATCATATGAAAACCTGTCAAGATCCAGTTGTTCATAGATCTCCAGACCCAGAGTTTCTGTTCCGGTGTAGTTGAACAGGGCAGTGTCTATTCCAAAACGGATATCTCCACTGCTGACAGACGCGAGGTCTGAACCGCTCAGAGCTCCACAGAATACCAGCATGATGAGGAGTTTAATGCCTATCATAGATAGCCAGAACCTCCTCCCAGTCAGTTGCGAGTTCGAATGTTCCACAACCGTAATAATCTATGAATAACACTTCGAGAGCAGGCGAGAAGTAAGTCCATTCCTGAGTGGGCAGAGTTGCTGTTTCGAGGGGTCTGGAGTCAATTATATCGGGCTCTCCGAGCAGAGCGAAAACCCACCCCTGATCGGTAGTGATACCCATAACATTGAGCATTGAGAATTTTTCCTCTATGTAGTCAAGCCTCGTCAGGTACATTTCCAGGTACTCGTTCTGAACAGTGCCAGGTGTTGGATCCCTTTCCTGCCAGAATTCTGCCATCACAGCATTCGCGCTGGATGGCCCTTCCGCATCGTCCAGATACCTCAGTTCCGAGGAATTAGCTATGGGTCTTACAAGAGTTTTTGTAAGATCAGGATTCTCTCCCCATACATCCCATGACTGGAGCAGCTTCAGGTCCGCTCTTGAGGCCGTAGTTATTTCACCGTCAGAAACGATAATAGCAAGTATTTCGTACTTACCCGCATCGAGATTATTGATTTCAAGTGATGCTTCTCCTCTATACGCACCGTCAGAGATCACCATATCCATCCAGCCTTCTCTTCTTGTAACACCGTTTTCATCCCGAAGGACATAAGCGGCCGAAAGAGTATCTGCTTCTTCAGCTTCATTCAGCGGAGGAAATACATTCCAGAATATATCTGTTGTACCGGAAGCTCTCTGATAAGAACCTCCGGATATCTGCAGGTTACCTGATGACCAGGATGCATTATCGATGAGGAAAACCTCAATGGTTTCCTCCCATTCGATAATTCTGCCTGATTCCCGGTCTCCAATCATAACAGTAAGCAGATGAATTCCAGGCTGTACACTGAAAATCGAAAAGCTCTCATTCAGTGGTAACTCACTTCTGTTCACCGTTCCGCTGTTCCTGACAGTAAAATCACCATCAACAGCTGCAGCAGCTTCCCAGAAGGCATTTTCACCGCCATTTTCCATAACGAAAAGAAGATCCTCTTCGGTGAACTGCACTGTGATATTTACTGTACCACTTTCCTGCCCGCGGGCAGGCTCAACATTCCAGAAAACCTGGAATCCGGTGATAGCCGCAAACATCATCGCAAGAAGTGTCATTCATTCCTTCCGACCGGGGCAGGTTTGTTACCTGCCCCGTATAATGCCAGGTCAGCTAAAATGCAAACCCCAGGCTGGCTCTGTGAACCATGTCAAGCCTGTTCCAGTCTGCATAAGCATAATCAAGTGATATGGTCTTTCCTCCAAGCGGGATATTGAATCCAGCTCCAGCAGTAAGACCCTCTTCGTCTGCATTTACACGATAGCCGCCTCGCAGGGCGAACATGTTGTTGTACCAGTACTCGGCACCGATAGCCAGCTGCTCGATATTATCACTCGGATGTATACCATCAACTTCAACCGTCAGGAAGTGAGGGCCTCTGTTAATAACATCCATAGCCATACCAAGCTTGAAAACCATCGGCATTGAGTAAGATGTGTACGTTTCCGTCGAATCGCCTCCGCTGTAGTACGTAGTGTATTCTCCATCCGGAGTTAACTCTCCTCCAAAGTGCTGAATTGTCATACCTATACGCAGGGTTTTGAAGCCTGTATCGTAAAGGGTACCAATATCAACAGCGATTCCACCAGCGGAAACGTCATCCCACTGTTCTCGAACGTACTTCACTGTCATTCCGGCGCTGAACCTGTCGGTTAGCATTCTGGAAAAGGTAAGACTTGCAACCATATCAGTGCATGAGAAAGTCTCTCCTGTTCCCTCGGGATGTTCAACAGTGGTTACATCCATATCACCGGACTGCAGTATTGCGAACTGAGCAGCGAAGGTTCCTACATCATTAACCTCATGGGTAACAATAGCGCCGCCGTAGATAATGTCCGCAAACCACTGCATGCCTGTGAACTGCACCTGTGTTCCTGGTACTCTTACAAGACAGGCAGGGTTCCAGTATGCGGCACTCGGATCGTTAGCTGAGGCGATGAATGCACCGCCCATTGCGGCTCCGCGGGCGCCCAATCCCAGTTTAAGGAACTGTGCGCCGGAAGTACCAACTTTTGCGAAAGAGCTGGCTTCAACAGAAGTCGTGAACAGCAGGAAAATGGCGACCGCTGCTGTAAGGACTATTCCTGAATACTTCATGGTCACTCCTCTCCTACCTTATTATGGCAAACTTGCCGATTACATAATCATCCTCAGTCTCTACACGATAAATGTAGAGACCGGATGTTACTTCCTGATCATTCCTGCTGATCAGATCCCAGAACTCCGTGCCTTCCTGTCCGCTCCAGCTTCGGTGTTCAAGAGTGATCACATGATCTCCGGCAAGTGTGTATATGTGAATATTGCACATGGCGGGCAGATTTATGAAGGCGATCCTGGCAAGGTATCTCCGCTCCCACCCTGCCGAACCCCTGTAGGGATTTGGAACTACGGTAACATTCTCTGACCAGTTGATATCAATCCCTGAAACCGGTGTTACTGCGAGGGGAGTTCCTTCCAGTGACTGCTTGTAATTGGTTTGTGTACTTTGGAATTCTTTTTGTAGTACATCATCGTAGTACCATGAACAGACAACATAATAATACGGGTATCCGTTGGTAACATTGTTGTCAGTATACGAGTAAACGCCCGCATCTCTCGAAGCGACCAGATCCCAGTTGGCGGGCTCGAAGGTAGACCTGTAGATTCTGTATCCACCAAATCCTTCCATTGTCTCAGCGTTACTACCCCACTCAAGCCTAACCTCTTCATCACCTGCGCTATAGAAAAGAATGGGCACATCGGGAAGTTTTGGGACACCCCATCCGTCATTACGATAAAATGCGTCAAGCATACCATCTGCTGACTGACGCAGTCCTGCAAGACCGAGACCGAGAACCCATCCACCTGTTACATGAAGAGAGTCTCCATCCTCGAGGTTGACGGGACCTGCGGCTATCAGGAACCTGTAATCAAACACCGGGTAATTAAGACGCAACGGGTTGTCGTAGACAATAGGGAAAGGTCCCGGATTTTCCGGTGCGTAGGCTGCGGGTGCGTACTCATTTCCAACCCAGTCTGACAAATACATCGGAGCGCTGTGTCTTCCGTTCAGGTCAGGATTCTGCCCCCAAACGTAATTGTAAATCGCATGGTCACTACTCGGGTCGCTGTTCCAGTTCCACCAGCCATGGGAAAGAGGAATCGGGTAATTGTATACATCGATAGGTCTTTCGATGGTTCCGCTGGCCTTCACGATGTAGAA
>JAUWMQ010000091.1 GCA_030613065.1 Candidatus Aegiribacteria sp.
AAAGAAATCAGCGGTTCAACCAGTCTGATTCTTCTGGCGGTACTAATGATTGCAGGGGACACACCGACTGGCGGCTGGCATCAAGTCTAGCTTCTAGCGAACAGATGCTCCATCTGCCAGGCGGTCTTACGGTCGACGGGCTATATTTCCATCCTTGAAGCCCTGCACGGAAAATCTATTGTCATATTGCTTCCCTCCGAACTGACAGCCTCATTCACCGAGGGATTGGTGTTTGAAGATGGTTACCTGTACACAGTAAAGTATTGTTAATCTGATAATTACCTGCACATCTTTTTATTCAAAGCAGACTCTCGAACCCCATAAACGCAAAAACCGCACGGCGTTCCGTTTGAAATCGCCTTACGGTAACTCTCTGGCGGTCCGGACGAGACTCGAACTCGCAACTTCCGGCGTGACAGGCCGGTGCTCTAACCAATTGAACTACCGGACCGCTCAGAGTAGGAAATGAAATATCGGAGATTCCAGGCGAATGTCAAGTTCTCCCGTTTCTGGAAACATTTACACGGAACTATTCACTTGTATATTTGTATAGTAAGAGAGAAAGAAGAGAACGCTTTTTAAAAAGACGGGAGTTCATAATGAGACTGACAGGTGCAATCCTTATCATCCTGATGGGGATCGGTTTTGCAAGCACGATTGAGATCGGTTCTGCGACGTTACCATCGAATTTACCATGGTGTGGCTCTTGAGAAGATGATGCCCGCTACCAGGTGGTAGTATTAGCCAGTGAAATAGGAGACGCAATTGAGATCGAAAGCCTTTCATGGAAAAGATACATAACTGGAGAATCACAGGGAACTTTCAACGACATGGCGGTTTATATTGGACTCTGCGACACTGATCAGCTGGGAATGACCTTTGATGATAACTATATCAATGGTACAAGGATTCTTGTACTGAGTTCATCTTCCTACACCACACCTTCTGTGGGGCCTAACGAATGGTTTAGCATAACATTTGACACTCCTTTCTGGTACAACGGACAGGATAATCTCCTTATCGAGGTCCAGTGGTCCTCCGGGTTAGGATCCCTTTATACGTGGAACTGGAGCGGTGGATCCAACAGATGTGTCTTCGGGCGGTACGGTTCATCTACAGCACTTGTGCAAAGCTCCAGTGTTCCAAACTTACGCCTCAACGGCACGCTTTCTCTATCGAATTCCACTTTTGCCCGGATCAAAGCAGCTTTCTGATAGAGATCTTCGTATAACCGGCCGCCCCTTGGCTAAGGCGGCCGGTTTCTCTATTATTTATCAAATTCGCTGCTTTTCTATTATTAAGAATTTGGAAAAACTATATAGATGAACATCTCCATTGTTCTATTTTTCATGATGAGTTCGGTTCTGCTGGCATCCTGTCCCCTCGGTTTCCTCCCGGAGGAAGCCTGTCTGACAGAAAGTCCTTCCTGTGCCCTTTACGTCGATGGGGACGGAGACGCTCTCTGCGACAACCCCGGCCCTCAGCCAGTTGCAAGCTCAGAACAATCGGAAGAATCTCCCGGCGATACATCTTCGACTGTTCCCGACACCCTGGTTACTGAAACCGAATCTATCTCTGACAGCCTGACAGAAATCACCGGAGACGAAATCTCCCTGCCGGATGACACTGTTTTCATTGAGGTACCTGCCGACAGTGTAACCAGTATAGCTGAATCTTCTGTAACAGACTTCTCAGACCAGGAAACTTTTGCCGAAGATTCATTATCCGATGGTAATCGAGTAACAATTCTTTCCGATGCTGAAGGTGATCTATTCTGCATCAATCCAAGCGATGGAAGAATTACCGGACACTCCCGCATTGTGTGGGAAATCGACGAGAGGTTTACCGATTCATCGATGATTACCGGAGAAATTCAGATTGAGTTCTTTCAGGATTCAGTATCCATTGATACGATTACAATTGAGGAAATAAGCGCTGCCGTCTTATCATGCCCCCTTGGATACTCGCCGGAAGAAGCCTGCCCTGAGGACAGCCCTTCATGTACTTTTTTCACTGATGCAGATACTGATTCATACTGTGATAATCCCGGAGCTCTTTCGGATTCTTCTTCCTCACTCAGCATTCATGTAACCGGAAGGACGTACAGCCTTGTGCCTCTGGCGAGCGGATGTCCCCTTGGGCTTCCGCCGGAAGCCGCCTGCCCATCAACTGACACCCGACTCTGCCCCAATTACAAAGGCTTCAGCGGCTGCACTAATCCTGCTGGAGGAGGAATGAGCAGAACCTGGATTGTACTGATAGCCACAGCTGTTCTTCTGCTCACCGCTACAATCCTGAAAAGATATTTCAGGGGCAGAAGAAAGGAGGACAGGCATCACCGCAAAATTGTTCATATCACAGTTCAGCTTGTATCTCTTGTAGTGCTTGGTTTCCTGGTGCAGGGCTGTTTCTGCCCTCTGGGCGTAATGCAGTATGCATTGCTTCCGGGTGGATTGATCTTCCTGGGTGGTCTCGGGATTGCTGTTCTCATTCTCCCGATGCTGTGGAGCGTGTTTTTCGACAGGATCTATTGCGGATGGGTCTGTCCTTTCGGTGCTCTCCAGGATCTTCTGGGCAAGCTTCATGTTCCCAGGCCCCCGAAATTTTCCCACAGAGTGCATTTTATTCTTTCGGGATTCCGCTACCTTCTTGCGATTTTATTCTTTGGTTTCATAATTCTGATCAGCAGCGGTCAGTTTGAGTCTTTCGTCCCGAATGCAATCTTCTGTAAGTACGATCCTTTCCATACTATCTTTTCTTTTTTCATCGTGGGATCCTTCACCGGAGCAGTTGTCGCAATGTCTATTCTTGTCTTCTTCCCCAGATTCTTCTGCAAGTACCTCTGTTTCTATGGCGCTATCCTCAGTTTCCTTGGGAGAATAGGCCTCTGGAAGCGGTTTTCCAGGAAACAACCCTCCCATGATACCGTGAAAAAAGCAAGAGAATAACAGCCCCCCTTGACCTGACCCCGTTACAGTGTGCAGATATTTACCATTAGTAACGGAGAAGCAAATTACTAAAAGGGGATAATCATGGCTGCCATCAGAGAAACCTGGAACAGCAGGACGGCTTTCGTACTTGCCGCCATAGGGTCTGCAATCGGCCTTGGCAATATCTGGCGTTTTCCATACATCACATACGAAAACGGTGGTGGTGCTTTTCTCGTTGCCTACTTCATCTGTCTTTTCCTGGCGGGGATTCCTCTGCTTATGCTTGAATTCAGTATTGGACATAAGTTTCAGCAGGCCGCCCCCGGTTCCTTCAAGAAGATAAGCCCCAGGCTGGAGTGGTTCGGCTGGTTCGCTGCGGGTGTCGGTTTCATCATCGTTACTTATTACGCCATTATCATGGCATGGAGCGTGAACTACACCTACGAAGCCGCCACTCTGGGGTGGGAGCAGGAAGAGGGCCTGTACGCCGATGTACAGTACGCTATAACGGAAACCGATCTTGAGGATATGGATGTACTCGTCGAAATTCCAGATTCTCTTCTGGGAAGAAGCTTTGTGTCTCCAGTGTCTTCTGATCAAAGTACTGTATGCGGTGATCCGGAGGGTTCTGAAGGGTTCGGCACCATTCTGGTGGCCTTTGGCGGACATCTCTATGGTTTCAACAGTGTAGATGAGGCGAATACATTCATGGGTTCACCCGCAGATTTCTTCTTCAACGATTTTCTTGGGGTTACTTCCTCTCCCTGGGATATAGGCGAGTTCAAATGGCCGCTTTTCATAGGGTTCGCACTGGCATGGATATGGATAGTAGCTTCCGTATGGAAGGGCACGAAGACAGTAAGCAAGGTTGTATATTTTACTGTGCTGATTCCATGGGCACTGCTTCTGATCTTCGTGATACGAGGTCTGACTCTTTCTGGCGCAAGCACAGGGATTCAATTTTACCTGACACCGGTCTGGTCAAACCTGATGAGCGCTAAGATCTGGCTTGCGGCCATTTCACAGGTATTCTTCAGCCTGAGTGTAGGTTTTGCCATAATGATCGCTTACGGTAGTTTCCTGCCGAAGAAGACCAACATAGCCGCAAATGCCATGATAATAGGAGTGGCTGATGCGCTTACAGCCTTTTTCGGCGGCCTTGCCGTATTCTCAGCCCTGGGTCACCATGCTTCATCCCTTGGTGTGCCCGTTTCTCAGGTGGTGTCATCCGGGCCAGGGCTCGCTTTCGTGGCCTATCCTCACATTATTTCCACACTCCCTGCAGCAAGGATCTTCGGGGTTCTGTTTTTCCTGATGCTCCTGACTCTGGCGGTTGATTCGGCCTTCAGTCTGCTGGAAGCGGTCACTGCTTCGGTCAAAGACAAGTGGAGAACCTCGCACAGGAAAGCGAATCTTATTGTAGGCATCAGTGCTTTCCTGCTCGGAATTCCGATGCTGACAGGTATGGGAATCCACATCCTTGATATCGCCGATCACTTCATGAACAGTTTCGGACTTACACTGGTGGTTCTTGGTGAAGTCCTGATAATCGGATGGGGTACAGGAGCAGAGGAGCAGAGGCAGTATATCAATAAGAACTCAAGCTTCAACATTGGCCTCTGGTGGAACATCTGTATACGGTGGATAATTCCAATGGGAATACTCTGGATGATATTCACCGAGATTCAGGAAAGAGCGGTTCCCTACGGCAGCTTCGGCATCCGATCCCAGGAATTCCTGTTCGGCTGGCTCCTGATCATTCTTCTGCCTATCATCGGAGACATACTGGCAAGCGTCAGAGGAACGAAAGAACTGGAGTAGAAAGAGATTCAAATGAAAAGGTTCTTAAGAGCGGAGAATGGAAACAGAATTCACTGGGATGAGCTGGCGGAAGTACACGCCGAATCCTATGACTACGAGGAGCTTATCAAAGGCGGGCATGTAATGGACCGCATCCAGACCGGTGAAATTGGAGAAGTCCGTAACAGGTCGCTTCTCCACCTTCAGTGCCACATAGGAACCGATACTCTCTCATGGGCAAGGCTGGGAGCTGACGTAACCGGAGTTGATATCTCCCCTGACTCCCTCCGAGTCGCAGAGAGGCTCGCAAAGAAGGCCGGTCTTAAAGCAAGATTCATCGAATCAAGTGTTTACGACCTGCCCGACAAGCTGAACGAATCCTTTGATATAGTCTACACATCCATCGGGGTTCTCTGCTGGCTGTCGGACCTTTCGGCGTGGGCAAGAATCATCAGGAGATATCTTAAACCAGGTGGTTTTTTCTATATGATGGAATCTCATCCGTTTCTGTGGGTTTTCGATGATGAATCGGACGGCCTGATTGTCCGATATCCATACTTTCATGGGGAAGACCCGGATGAATGGCCGGCTGACTATCCGGATTATTCGGACTCCAATTACATTGTTCAATCACCGTCCTGGGAATGGCAGTGGACAATGGGTGATGTTCTGAATGCGCTTATCGAAAATGGTCTGGAAATCAACTTTCTCCATGAACACAATGTTATACCCTGGAAAGCGCTGCCATGCATGATCAAAGGTGATAATGGTTTCTGGAGGTTACCCGACGGGATGGATAAGCTGCCGTTGATGTTCAGCCTACGGGCTTATTAGATCAGCCGAAGGGGCTCCTGAAGTTCTCTATTATCCTGGCCAGGGTTCTGTGTTCAGCAAGAACGCGGTACTCTAAAAGTTTAAGAACTGTCTTGAAATGCTTCCATTCCTCCCCGAAATTATCGCTGGTGCTTATCAGTTCCTCGGCTTCCCTGATGCATTCCTTGAAATAATCTGAGGCTGTCATGCTAACAATATCATGTTCGAGGGATTCGATGATCCGAGTAAACTCCCCGCTGTCCAGCCAGATTCCGCCACATTCGCTGCAGTAATCTATCTGCACTCCCGTATCAGCGTAACCCACAGAAGCCATCTTCTCTCCACAGGAGGGGCATTCCACAGATTCCCTTTTAACATGAAAACCATCGGTTTCTTTCCAGAGATTGATCTCCATCCAGGCAAGGTCACTGTCCGCCTGGTTCCTTGCCTTCCTCAGCTCATTTCTGTCAAACCAGCTTCCCCTGCAGGAAGGACAGGTATCTATCCTCACTCCCAGAAGCTCAGACGCTACCAAATCATCAAAGCATTTTGGACAGAGCATTATTCCGCCTCCTCTTTCTGCCAGTTAATTGAGATCAATCCCAGTCTGATGGCATTATCCATAACCACCTGAGCCTGCTTTGCTACTGGAGGGTCAATCATTTTTGAACCCAGAGCAACCGCTCCCAGTCCTTCTGATGCAGCCTGCGCCATGGCCATAACTATCCGTTTAGCCGTGTCCAGCGCTGCGCTGGTCGGCAGAAAACCCTCGTTTACGATGGGTACCTGTGAGGGATGAATGCATCCCTTTCCTACGAAACCCAGTGTTTTCGCACCGCGTATCGATTCTCTAAGTCCATCTTCGTTCTTCACGTCAGCATATACCGTATCAATAGGCTGAAGCCCGGCTGCCCTCGCCGCCAGGACTATCAGGCTTCTTGCGGTAAAGCTTTCCGTGCCATCGGCAGTGGGAGTAACCCCCATCTCAGCAGAAAGATCCTGCAGACCGAAAGTGAGAGCAGCTGATTCATCGGGAACAGACCTGGCGATATCAAGTGCATTGAACACGCCCAGAGGACTCTCTATGATGGGCATGAGCCATACTGCCGCTTCGCGGTCGCAGAGCTCCGAGATTTTCTCAACCATATCCCTTATTACGGAAACCTGTTCAGGAATTTCTACTTTGGGAATGAGAATATGCTGAACCGGCTGGGGCACTATCCAGTCGAGATCATCAATAGCGTATTCGCCCTGATTTATTCGGACCATTACCTCCATACCGTCGAAATCAAGGTTCGCCAGCGCATGAGCTACCATAATCCTTGCTTCGAATTTTCTGTCTGGAGATACGCTGTCCTCAAGGTCCAGAATAACACCATCAGCTCCTGACAACATAGCTTTTTCCATGAACCTGGGAAGGTTACCGGGAACGTAAAGTCTGGATCTCCTTGGAATATTCCTTCCTGAAGGTTCGATGTTCCGGGCTGGAGGAAGAAGGGGGAAATCATTTCCAAGCACCATTCTGGCAGCAGCCTCAAATCTTGCAGCGGCAACGAATGGAGCGGCTCCGCAGTCCTCAATCTCTACCGTACCTCTGGAGATACCCATCCGCGCTGCAGTATCCTTGACAGCCTTTTCAAGAATTTCCTTTGATGCTTCAGTGTTTACGATTATTCGAAGTTCAGTATCCGTAGTTTCGTATGAGATCCTGCAGTCGGATTTTACTTTAGGGCCAGAATAACCACATGATGCTTTTCCCGGCATATTTACTCCTTAAACATGGATTATCAGTTATCGCGACACTGCTAATCTAATGCGGAATATCACAGGTTGAACACTCCGAAGGCGAACAGGCAAGTGGATTCATCATCAGGAAAACAAATCCTGAATCGGGCGGACATCTGAAGCTGTACCTTTCCAGAAAAGACTGAATCCCTTTTACCCTGTCATCGCAATAGGGCTGATACTCAACGGCAAAGGTTCTCATTTGCATATCCACCAGATACTGGGTTAAAGTATCCTGCCACTGCACTGTTTCGATGCCGGATCTGTCGTCAATCCAATGCGGGACTATTACGGCCGAAAGCCCGGGAATTGACCCGACTGTTTCGAGCCAGCTGTTCTGGTCCATGATTAGAACTTTGATGGGCGGGAGAACACCGGCATTCATATCAGTGGCAAGCTGACTTCCCATATCATCTTCATCGTCGTTGAAGGATATAATGTAAAGGGTATCTGCGTCCTCAACGGAGAAGATGTTAATGCTGTCAGCGTCCGATACATTCGCTGTTTCCACTACTGTCTGGTCGAACTGACTTCTCAGGGATGGCCGGGTAATCCAGGTTACAAGACCTCGAATCCCCATGGCTCCGAAATATATTGCTACCACCACAGCTATCATCCGGGCAGCTTTGGTTATCCAGTCCTTCATAGTCAGAAGGCCGAAGAGGGCAAATGGAAGCATGTAAACGGTTGTTCCAGCGAAGAAGCCTATGAATAACATCATCCCGTTAACGGGTCCGCTTGATCCAAAGGCTCCTGTCAGCGCTATGAGAAAAGAAGGGCATACCGAAAAGCCGGTGAGAATTCCAAGTAGAAAAGGGCTTCTGGTTATTTTCAGTACCTTCCCCGTATTGCAGCCAGTACATGTTTTTCGAACCCTGACGACTGAAAGAAGCAGATAGAGGGAAAAAAGTATATATCCTATGAGGGCAAGGGGAATGCGTACGGTAACAGGTATCGCTCCACCCAGCATACCAACAATGGCACCGAAAGTAGCATAGGCTATGAACCTGCCGCCGTTCAACTTGAGAATCACCCAGAGGGGCTGTAACCCTGTTCGTTTCTCAGCCATGATGTAAGAGGCATAAATGGGGCCGCATGAAGCAAGACAGGCGGTTCCTGTGGCAAGCCCCAGGGTCAGCCCGGCACCGAATCCTTCAAACAAAGATATTTCCTTTCACCTAGCCACACTGCAGGGACATCCGACAATGTCCCTGCATCTTGATATATAGTTTATATGTTATCAGAAGTTAAAAGTTCCTGGATAAAACTCTAGTCCCGCTCTGATACGCCACCAATTCTGGTTAGTCTCCAGGTTTGTTCTCTCCTGTTCAACCATGCCCCAAATCCGGGCGGTTGTCCCGAATTGGTATTCAAGCCCCGGTCCGAACACATATCTCTTTCTGTCAGGCTCTGCACCAGCAACCGATGTAGGTGTAACGCGGGCTTCAGCCTCTAACAGAATGGAAAGCCCTTTGAAGAGGTTAACTCTTGAGAAAATCCCCGCCCGCTCCGTTCTTATTGATGATCTGGAAAGTTTGCCGAAGACCACTACTGAGGAAGTAATATCCCGTGATCTCATGAAGCGGTAGACTAATCTTGACTCAAGCGAAGTGCATGCTGATCTAATTACTCCGTCGTAATCAATTACGGACTCGAAAGTTGTGTTCACCGCAAGTGAGGGGACAATCATGCGAGCAAACCTGATCCTTGATGTGAATCTGTCAGCCAGGTCATCACCAAGATAATTGGTTCCGCCGTAGAATGAATACATAACGTCACCTGTCACATAGAAGTTAGCTGGGAGGGATTGCGGCTTAGTGGAAAGTGCGATATCAAACCTGTTCCAGGTTGACTCATAATCAATGAAATCCGAGCTCGTCTTATGGTACAAACCTGACATGGTCAATGTTAACCCCTGTGTTTCACAGGAAAGTCCGCCATTTATGTGGGATTCTGTCCAAGCAAGATCGTAGCCATCTTCCTGTTTCAGATCTCTGTTCCAGTACAACCCCCTGGCAAATAGACGGTAATTCTCTGTAATATCCACTTCAAGGAAAAGCCCAGGTCTAATGAAACCCTCTCTGTAAGCAACTCCTGCCTGACCGGGTAGAACTATTTCCGGCTTTTTGTCTCCAATATCCACAGTCCAGCAGACATCGGGATTAATGCTTACAGGTCCGGCCTCAATCGAGAAATCTACATCTGTCCTGCTATATGTATTCAGTATTCTGGGCACAATACCTGTGCTGTCCTCGTGGGAAAACCTCTGGTGGACTACAAGGCTCCAGTTACCGCCTTTGAGCAGACCTCCCGCATCAAGTCTACCCATTCCGGGAGAAAGACTGTCTCCTCCCGTCTGGATATCCATCCAACCATCTACGGATACTGCCATAGCCAGCGCGGGAAGCAGAAAAAGGAAGATAAGTATTGAAGTCTTCATCAGTATATCGCTCCTTCCGGGCACTCTTCCACACACCTGTAGCAGAAATGACACAGGGAGGGATCGATAACCGCATCGCCATCGATAATTTCAATAGCGTTATAAGGGCAGACTTCCATGCATTCTCCGCATCCGGTGCAGTCGTCCGCATTAATAAGAAGCTGAGTGCTTTCCACTGGCCCCTTGCATGCGATGAACAGAATAAACAGAGCCGCTATTACAGCGAGTGCTTTAACGAATCGCATCATAGCTGCACACCCCCTGACAGAACCCGCAGCCTATACATTTTTCCGGATCTATGTGAGACTTTCCATCGATTATTTCTATAGCATCTACAGGACATACCTCTTCGCAGTCACTGCATCCTGTACATACGGAACGATCAACCCTGAAAAAGGTTTCGGCCAGGACAACGCTTGCAAGAATCAACAGTACGGCTGTTACAATTATTACTCTTCTGGTCATTGAACTGACTCCTGGATAAACTCCTCGGTTATCTCCTCGTTAACTCCGAAAAGACCGTAAAACAAACCTGAAGACGGGGTGAAAATGGCAGCCACAGGACATACGTTCGCACATATTCCGCAGGCTATGCAAAGCTCAGGATCGATAACAGCTTTTCCATCTATATCGGCTGTTATTGCGTCTGTAGGGCATTGATTAATACAAATACCGCATGCAATGCATTCATCAGGATCCACGATATATGCTGCAGGAATCTGAACAGATATCGGAAATTCCCCGCTGGAATCGGGATATACGGTCGCTAGAACCATTCCCCAGTCGGGATCTTCTGTTTCATACGCCGTCTCCGAGCACCGAAGTACCAGTGAATCAAAGCTGCCTTCAACCGGATCCCACTGGATGACGCTTCCTCCGGCATCCTGCGAGAATGTAAGTGAAGCTGTAACCGTAGAGACAAGAATTAGTATAACTGCCGGTATCAGAGTTTTCATTCAGCAACCACCTCTTTCATTATTGACCAGAGCCCGTACTCACGGCACTGAATAAAGCACTGGCCACAGTCGATGCAAAGGTCATAATCTATATGTATAAGACCGGAATCCGCTCCGGGTGTACTTGTGTACCAGATAGCGTCAACAGGGCATCCGGGACCACAGGATTCAAGAAGAATAAAGCACTGGTCTGCACATCTACCGCAATAGGGCTCATAGTTCATATATTGGAGTCTATAGTTTCCGGATGCTGAAACAACCTCAGACGGCGTATTACCTGATCCCATAGCCCTTATCGCGAAGTAGTAAGCCTGTCCGAAACGACTGTCGGTAATTGCGTTGACTGGACATACTATCACGCACTCACCGCAGGCAGTGCACTTGCTAAGATCAATCACCGCTTTACCGTCAATAAGACTCATGGCATCCTGGGTACATGCTTCAACACACAACCCACACGAAATACATGTATTCTCAAAAACTTCAGGCTGCACCTGCACATAAGCAACCATTATTGTGCTGTCACCGGCGGGAACTGAGTCAATTCTTAGCGCAGTATACCAGTTCGAATCATTGATGGGATTGGGAGATATTCTGATATCGTACCACTCAGCGTCATCGACGGCTGTCCAGGTGAGGGTAAATGTAGAACTCTCTCCCGCCATCATTTCACCGTATGTAGCCCCAGTATCCACCAGAAGCTCCGTATTGAAAGCCAGGCCGATACCCGGCACCTGGCTTTCAGGCAGACAAGAAGCCAAAAGCAGCGTTAATACAAGTATAGCAAATAGTCCAGCTTTGCTATTTACCAGTGTTTTCATTCAGCAACCACCTCCTTCATTATTGACCAGAGCCCGTACTCATGGCACTGAATAAAGCACTGGCCGCAGTCTATGCAAAGGTCATAATCAATATGTATCAGGCCGGAATCCTCTCCGGGTGTATTCCAATCCGGTGTGTACCAGATAGCGTCCACAGGGCATCCTGGCCCGCATGAATCCAGAAGTATGAAACACTCGTATGCACAGTCACCACACCAGGTATCAAGATTCATGTAGCGAAGCCTGTAACTGCCCGACGCAGAAACAACCTCGGATTGTGTATTGCCTGACCCCATAGCCCTCATCGCGAAGTAGTAAGCCTGCCCGAAACGGCTGTCGGTAATTGCATTGACAGGACAGACTCTCACGCACTCACCGCAGGCAGTGCACTTGCTAAGATCAATCACCGCTTTACCGTCAATAAGA
>JAUWMQ010000106.1 GCA_030613065.1 Candidatus Aegiribacteria sp.
AGGCAGTTCAGGAAGAGATCGACAGGATCAAAAGCGAGATCGTCTCTCTGGGGCACATTCACCCGGGATCTCTGTCAATGCAGAAGCGCAGCCGCGGCGGAGAGTACTGGCACCTCAGTTACAGCCATGCCGGGAAGGGGCACACCGAGTATATCCGTAAGGATGATCTGTCTGATGTCCGTGAAGAACTGGAAGACTACAGAAGATTCCGTGAGCTCATCTCAAAATGGATAGGTCTTGAGATAGAACTCGGCAAGATCAGGCGTAAAAGCAGGGGTAGATCTAAGAAGTCTGGACAATTATCATGATGGGATATTCCGATATGTACATAGTATACAACTACTAAGAAATCTATAGAATATTATCGCTGAAAGCCTCATAGGGGTGGGGAATGTGAGTTGTACACTGTCGGACTCCACTCAACATTGAAACCTCCCCCAAACTGCTATACCATTCCGTTCAATCAGGAAGCAGTCGCATATTGAACGGATAATGTATTCTTCAGTTCTCCGAATTCTGGCTGATTCGTAATGCTATCCATGTGAGCAGCTCCTATTTATGACCTATACAGCAACGTCATGCCATACATAGCAACTATGAATTTCCAAAAATTCAGATCATACCTGGCCGGGTGATTTTAACTTGAGATATCTGTCCCGTTCGCTGAAAACGCAGCCGCAGTAAGGCTGCCTGTACATCTCCGCTTCCCGGGATATTCGTATGGATTCTTTGTAGAACTCCCTGAAATCTCTGTAAATGAAACGCACGCCGCTTTTCTCGGAAGCAACACTCCCGGCCTCCAATATGGAGGATTGATTCTGGTAAGGGCTAACCGAAAGAGTTGTGGAGAAATTCTTAATTCCAAGTTCTGCCGCTTTTTCAGCCGTTGCTGTAAGTCTCTCCTTGAAACAGGCGTAACATCTGTTTTCAGCGTCCAGCAGCATCCTGATATTTTTTTCCAGGGGGTATTCTTCATCAATCTCCAGAGGAATCCTCTTCGAATCAGCGTACTCGATAAGTGTTTGAAGTCTTCTCTCCCTCTCCTTCCAGGGGTGAATGTTCGGATTGTAGAAAAAAGCTGTGATATCAAAATCATCCTTCTGAAGCTGATCAAATACAACGGTCATACAGGGTCCGCAGCATGCGTGAAGGAGAAGAGTTTCGGCTGTTTTCAAAGAAGAAGTTCTTCCTGGCTGCTGCGTTTCAGCCCAAGATGACGGTACGCTTTCAGGGTTGCCATTCTGCCCCGGCTTGTCCGGTTGAGAAATCCTGATATCAGCAGATACGGCTCCACAACATCGATCAGAGTATCTTTCTCTTCGTTAAGAGTTGCGGCCAGAGCTGCTACACCCACCGGGCCACCGGTATACTGTTTGATGATGACACTGAGGTATTTTATGTCCAGGCTGTCCAGTCCCGCTTCGTCTACACCGTGAATATCCATTGCCTCAACGGCAACATCCTCGGTAATTGCACCCTTATCTTCGACCTGGGCAAAATCCCTTGCCCTCTTTAGAAGAGTGTTGCAGATCCTGGGTGTGCCCCGCGACCTCAGGGCGATGGTTTCAGCTCCATCGTCGGTTATCTCAAGGTTCAGAATACGGGAAGATCTTCTGATTATTACTGCCAGCTCACCAGAGTTGTAGAACTGCATGTGCAGGGATAAGCCGAACCTGTTTCGGAGGGGGCCGGTTATCAGGCCTGCACGTGTGGTAGCGCCTACAATTGTGAACTCGGCAAGGTCGAGTCTTACCGTCCTGGCATGCGGCCCTGGATCCAGAATAATATCTATCATGAAATCCTCCATTGCGGGATACAGGTACTCCTCTACCACTCTTGGGAGCCTGTGAATCTCATCGATAAAGAGAATATCCCCCTGCTGAAGGTTGGTCAGAATCCCTACCAGGTCCGCTGCCCTTTCAAGAGCGGGTCCGGAAGTACAGACCAGACCGGCCTTCATTTCGTTGGATACGATATGCGCCAGAGTAGTTTTGCCCAGTCCCGGAGGTCCGTGGAACAGAATGTGATCCAGTGGTTCTCCTCTGCCAAGTGCAGCCTTGATCGCAATTGACAGCTTCTGTATGACAGCTTTCTGACCAACGTATTCACTCAGATTTTCAGGACGGAGAGAAGCCAGTGTGCTTTCATCAGCGATCTCATCGATTCTATGAGATTCACCGGAGATGATTGATTCTCTGCTCACTGTCTGCTCCTGTTTCTCATAGCGCGTTTCACAATATCCGATGTTCGAGCTTCTTCGCCCAGCTCACCACAGGCTGTTTCAATGAGTTCATCAGACTCAGTTACAGGCACACCAAGCTGTCTAAGAACTGCTTTTGCCTCAACGCCGACACCGGAAGCGGCTCTTCCAGACGATGCCTCTCCATACATCTTCTTCATCTGTTCCTGAAGACCCGCTACTATCTGTCTTGCCCTCTTCATTCCTATTCCCGGCAGAGTCGTCAGGTAATCAAAATCCTCGGAGGCTATTGCAGCAGCAATTCTGTGTGGCGGTTTTTCAAGAGCTTTGACCGCGGCTTTTACTCCCACTCCTGATACCGAAATGAATCTCTCGAAGAACTTCCTGTCACGAACTTCTGGAAACCCCACTATCAGAGGGACAATACGGTTCCCCTCCATCTGCAGATGCAGGTAGACCGGAATATCAACCTCCTGCCCTGCAGATACACTTCTGATAAAATAGCCTGGAACCAGAATACATACAACAACCGGGCCGATTCGTATATAAATGGTGGAATCAGTTGTCTTTTCTACAGAGCCTCTTATACTGTCTATCATACTTTTCACTTTCGTAAGCGGCTATGGCTATTGCAAGCGCGTCTGAAACATCATCCGGTTTAATTTCAACGGTCAAACCCAGCAGATGCCTGACCATGCCTGATACCTGTTCCTTGCTTGCTCTTCCGTTACCCGTAACAAGTTTCTTTATCCTTGTTGAGGGTAGAGAAACAAGACGCACCTGCTTCTGGACTGCCGCAAGGCAGAACACTCCCCGGGCATGCGCCATTTTTATTGCGGTTGCCGGATGCTTGTAATGAGCATAGATGTTCTCCAGCCCCATTGCAACAGGCCTGTATTTATCAAAAACCTCCAGAATTCCGCGGTAGAGCTCATCCAGCCTTGCCGGAAGAGGGTCATTTGCAGAAGATTTGATTATGCCTCCGTCAAGAAGTTCAATGGATCCTGCGGAAAAACAGAGAATACCGTATCCTGAAGTACCCAGTCCGGGGTCCAGGCCAAGATAGATGGAGTATCCAGTATCAGGCAATTATTCATCCTGCATTTCGAAATTGGTATGAATCGCCTGGACATCATCATTATCTTCAAGTATCTCAAGGAGTTCAAGAGCCTTCTGAGATTCCTTTGAACTCAATCCAACGTAGATTTCCGGTTCCTTCGTAACCTCGGCGCTGTCAGGAATTACGCCCATCTCCACAAGAGCATTCTTCACATCAAAGACATCGGAGGGGGCCGTGGAAGCGATGATGACTTCGTGGTCTTTCTGAACATCTTCAAGTCCGGCTTCAAGTCCGGCTTCAAGTACCTGATCTTCAGTATACCTGGTTCCGTCGATAACTATCTTTCCAATCCTGTTGAACATGTATGCTACACTGTTTCTTGAACCGAGATGACCGCCATGCTTAGAGAGGATATGTCTTACTTCCGCCGCGGTTCTGTTCTTGTTATCCGTTAGTACCTCAATGATTATGGCTACTCCGCCCGGGCCGTAGGCTTCGTATGTCATCTCCTCGTAATTGATTCCTTCAAGGTCGCCTGTTCCTCTTTTAACGGCCCGATCTATATTGTCGGAAGGCATATTGTGGGATTTCGCGGTTTCTACCGCAACCCTTAATCGGGCATTCGTTTCTATGTCTCCTCCACCCTCCCGCGCGGCAACGGATATTTCCTTGACCAGCCTGCTGAAAATCTTGCCCCTGGCTGCGTCAGCCTTCTGTTTCTTGTGCTTTATGCTGCTCCATTTGTTATGTCCTGACATGCACTGCTCCTGTTCGGTAATACTGTCTTATTAAGTCGTCTGTAATCTCAACATTAGATATCCGGCCTTCTTCAGTCAAGCAGCAGGGTCAATCGGAAAAAACCTGATTCTGCTTAAGTATCTCATCGGAATCGTTTATCGCAGCATAGAGTATTCCAATCTCTGAACCGTTTATTTTCAAAACATTCTTCTCGGGCGTACACCCGATTGCATAGATGCCTGCGGAGCTAACTGCGATTTCAAGATCAACTGATGCAAGAAAATCGGATCTGTTCACCTCAACGCCAACCGCAACTGCACGTGTCAATAATACAGCATCATCACGCCCGACAGAACCACCGATAACCCTGAACCGTTTACCATGTTCCGTTTTTTCCGGAAGGAAGTTCTCACTATGCATTCTGACTCCGGTGGAGAGGATCAGACTGGTTGAAAACGCCGGGAAGATGAACCTGACCAGGCGGGAACCGGAATCGGATTCGGTAAGCCCCCTCTCACTGCCGGTAAACACCCGAGGTCTGCCAGCAGCTGACGCGGAGGATTTCTTTCGCGAAATACGATTCAGGATTGTTACGGTAGCATCAATCTTCCAGAAAGGCAGTAAAATTGAATCAGGACCGCCAGGCCGTACGAATTCTATACTGACCGGGCTGAGCCGCTCACCGGATATCCAGCATCTGCCGCACTCGGAGCAGTAGAATATTACATCCGTGGAAAGTCCGCCCAGATCGCTGCCGCAGTTGGAACATCTGAGAAGCGTCAGCTCTGAAAGAATACGTCTCATTTGTGGAAGTCCATCCTTCTGTCATTAATAGATAACATGATCGTTGCCCCTGCCCGTTAATCTGCTGAGTATTTTGAGAAGTTGCCTGGTTCCGAAAGCCATGGCACCCAGAATGAGCAAAACTACAGGGAGACAGCTGGATTGATTTCCAGACGGAGTACTGTAATTGAGCCTGCCGCTGAAGAGAAGATCAAACGTGTAAGGCAGAATGCCGGCCCACAGGAGCGCGGCGGCAACCGTGATTATCTTCCTGTCCTTCCCTGAAGATGGAAACCTCCCCCTTAGAATATTCCCTGAACGCCCATCAACAACTACCTGATATGACCCGCCACCGGTCCTGAAATCGGTTATCCACAGCGGGTAATAGACAAGAGCATCCCGATATCCGGAGATAACGCTAAACTCCCATCTCTCTTCAAGCCCGTAACCGACACCTGAGGCAAGTCTGCTGAAATAACTGGCAGTCTGATTATGGGCATCGGCAATAGTAACTACTGGATCAACGAATACACCGTCTCTTGAACTCTCATCCTCCAGGATCTCAAGCCCATCGGGAAGAGTATTGTGTTGAATATCAAGCCCCTGTATGGAAAGCTGCGAGTCTGCTGAAAGACTGGGGATCCCGAGAGGTTCAAGGTCGGCTGCACTGATATTTACGCTTCCGGCAAGCTGTATCTCCCGCTCCACCGCATTGAATCCGGTTCGAGTCTTAACTTTTCTGGTGATTGACACGATTCTGGCACTGGGATTCCGCACATCAGTATCGAATGTGGGAATTTCTCTCTTATGATAAATGGGCTCTACTCCCAGTAGGTAACCATTTGCCTGCGCGGTGCAGTACCAGAAAGGTACATAATAAAGCACCGGTTTACTTACCCTGGTGTTGTCAACACTTCCGGGATTCACTTTCTTAAGCTCACTCCTCACCGACCGGAGAATACTTATACTCTCTATCCTTGAAGGCAGCACGTATCTGCGCACTGCATTCGGAAGCAAAAGGCTGCTGGAACAACTTGGGCAGACTGTGTGTGTATCCCCTTCTCGAATACTGAGGAGTCCCGCACACGATGGACAGGTAAGGGCCACGGTTACTTTATTCATTTTCTCCAGGCCTTTATCCCGAAATGATAGAATCCCAATGCCAGAAGGATAATCACCGCTACATTCCAGATCATCGAATGCCAGGACTCATCAAGGTCTTTGGTAAGAAAATAGATTGGAAGCGTGAAAACGAGACCAACAGCAAGAGTCAAGAAAAAGGTCCTGTACAGATCCTTTCCGGAATCAGCCTGTTCATCTGTAACAGGTGGCTCACCGATAACCTTGCCGGATACAGCATCAACCAGCAGCCCCTCGCTGTAACCCTCCAGATTCAACATGACAACATAGAACGGATGAAAGATCACTCTGCCGCTGCTCTCTTCAGCCATATCTCTGTCAAAGGGTATCAGCTGATCAGGCTCCACGAGGCTTTCATCAAAAACCTTCATGTTTCCTGAGGGGGGAAGATAATCCTCAAGATCCTGCCAGGGCTGATTAAAGCAATGCTGTATCTTCCTGTCCGAGGATGTACCTGTTTCCAGGTATGGAAAGAACTTAATCTCCACAGAAGAGACCATGCCCGATGGGAAAAGCCTCCTAGCATACTTTTCCGAAACGGATGGTTCCACAAGCGCCGGGGTATTCTCCGGCGGGTCTACAATGATTCTGGCGTCACAGTATGGACACCGCAGGAAGAAATTACTCTCAATAACGACCTGCTCAGCTCCGCACTGCGTACAGTTAATCTTCACTTCTGCTATCCTTCACTGAAGCCTGCAGGTCTTGGCCAGGCATTCTCAGCCACAGCGGCAGCGATGATGTCATTCCTGAAAGGCCTCTTTACGAACACTATATTCGAATCAGGACTATCAGGCATATGATAAGATTCGTTTATGACAGCAATCACTCCATGCTCTGAAAGAACAGAACCTTCTAACCGATCTATCTCCGACAAATAGTAATCATAATCGGTCAGCAAAAGGTTATATTCCGAACCCTCAGTATCCATAGATTCATTTTCATTATTTTCCGCAGACAGCCGAAATACTGTACATCCTATAGCCTCCAGTATTGTTTCGAGAAATTGAGATTCGTGATCAGTAAAACCTGCAATAGAAACCCTCGGGAAAACATCATCGGCGGTTTCAGTTACAATATTTCCTGCTGCAGGCAAATAGACCGAAAAAGTTGAGCCTTTTTCAAGTTCGGATTTGACAGTAACATAACCATGATAGCTATTCACGATCGAGTATACGGCAGATAATCCAAGCCCCCCATTCTGCCGTCTGGTGGAATAGAATGGATCAAAGATCCTGGTCAGATTCTCACTTGAAATGCCGCATCCATCGTCACTGATAGATATCATAACGTAGCTTCCAGCGTTTATAGGCTTTATATCCTCGGATAGATCGACTCTGCAGGCTGAGACTCTTATTGTGCCGCTGCCTTCAAGGGCTTCACCGGCATTCTTGAGAAGATTAACGACTATCTGCTCCACAAATCCCGGAGGAACACCCGCATAACCAGTTCTATCAGGGTAAGCCAGTTTCACATCCAGCCCTGGAAAAGCGGCGGTGAAGATATCAAGACTGCTCCTGATAATATTCCTGACAAGGCATACATCCGCAGTGGTATCTACGGTGTTCTCTGCTGGAGAAAGGCTGGAAACCATCGTGCTGATCCTGCCGATAATCTTCTTTGAGTCACGGATGGATCTAAAAACAGCAGTTCTGTCCTTATGGTTTCTGCTTATCCCTGACAGGCGTGCAAGAAGAACTGTAAGAAGATCATTCAGCCTGGCTGCAATTCCTCCTGCAAGAATCCTTATAGTATCAGCTTTCTGATTCCTCTGCAGAGCAGCGTCTATCAGCCATCTTGAGCTAACATTTCTGAAAACCACACCCTCAATTGCATCTGAACCACTGCGCGAATCATCGGACAGGAAAACAGTTCCCCTTACCAGTCTTTCATCCCCTTCCTGATGAATGATTACGGCAGCAACTGGAAAATTGAAGTATCCATCCCTGGAGAGAACTCCGCTTATGTCTTCAATCAGGGATTCCCGGGTGTTCTGATCAATGAAGACACAGACGTCCCAGAGATCCTTCCCTTCCGCATCAGCAGCACTGAATCCCGTAAGGTTTTCCGCCTCGGGATTCATGAAAGACACTTTTCTACCTGAATCCACAAGTACGACCGCGTCCGTGACCGCGGATAGAAGAATCCTGATTCCGCTGGATGGCTTCACGGAACGCAAATATCTTTCTCGATCATGGTTGCCTCACAACGACTACTTCCCTGACCTCTCTCAAGTCCGGCGCATCGATAAGAAAGAAATAGAGGCCTCCAGGTACGGTGTCTCCGCTTGAATTCCTGCAGTCCCAATGAACGGTATGTAATCCCGCCGTTTCAACCTGGTATGACAGGTCTTTAACCTGCCTTCCTGCAAGGTCATAAACGACCAGCGAAGTCAGACCCTCCGCTGCAGATGAAATCGTAACAGGAAGAGAAGCCAGACCTGAAGCAGGATTGGGGCTGAAATGACCAAGGTTCGTCATTCCACCACCAGTTACATCCCCCGAGATACCGGTAAGGGTTACTTGCGCAAGAACTGCATCGGAAGGCCAGCCGGGGCCGAAATCATTGTCAATGGTCCAGACCCTGAAGTAATACTCACCAGTGTTCAGGGTGCTTACTGTATACTGCGAACCGGAAATGTCATCCGCCTGTATTTCGTTACTGTCCCAGACCTCAATCTTGATATCATCTATGTAGAGCTTGCAGTTCGAACTGCTTCCGTAGCTCTCCCAGCGGAACATCAGCGTCTCCCCCTGGAACTCATCAAGCTCATGAATGTTGAGGTGCCAGGTCATGTCGTCGCGGCCGAATGTCTGGAGATAATACCAGTTCGCACCGGCATCTGGACTGTATGAGAAGGCTCCCTGATAGCTTTCAGGAGTTATGTCCTGCTCGGACCAGAAGCTGATCCTTCCGCCGCCGTTGGCCGGAATGGTTACCGTTTCCTGCCAGGTCATCTGGCCGGTTCCATTGGAAACATAGCACTGAGTGCCACTGTGGTGCTGGCTGGTGGTCATTATCCAGTTAACTTTATCAAATGGTCCGTCGTCACCATGATCATCTAGAATTAACTGATACCCGCTCAACCTCTGAAGAGCATAGTAATCCGCATCTGAAGCATCACTCCAGTTTATGGTAAATGGTACATTAACCGACCCGATGGTCTCCATGACCGGTATACCTGGTTCGTGGGGATCGTATTGGCAACCTGCAAGACAGGCGGTAACCAGGTAGCTTCTAAGGTTTCTCCTGGAAAGCTTCACAACTTCAGTGGCTGAAGGCCAGAAACCGGCGAAACCCGCTCCGGTTTCATGATTCCAGCTCATGGTGCCGTACAATCCGTAGGCATGGTCACGGGTGTTCCCGGAGCTGTAATAGTTGATCTGAGCCGAGGGACCGTGTACTTCGCCTGAACACCACTGGGACATTATCTCCCCCTGTGTGGAGTACTGTGCAACGTGTGTTGTTGGTGCATCTGTATATCCCCAAGGATATATAAGTATGTTCCCGTAAGTATGCGTGGAATGCATCTGTGCCGGTGGATGAGTCTGCCAGAAGCTGTCAATGTTGCTGGCTTCAAGTTCACTGATAGGACCCGTTCCTCTGTAGGTGCTGGAACCTGGGTCTCCACTGGAACCTGCTCCTCCCCACCCGACGCTCCAGTTCCTGTTAAGGTCGATACCATCACCGCCGGCACTCCAGTTCATATTCTTCCTGTGCATTCCGCCGCCGCCCGGGGCTTGAGTCTCATTGTAGACGTAACCGTCCACGTTGTTGCACGGCAGGCACCATATCTCGCGATTATCCAGTACCCAGGTCGCCTGAAGTCCGCAGAAACCGTTGCGCCCGTAGTTTTCTCAGAGCCACAGCATGAAGAAGCGTACATTACGCATTGATGCAGGTTCCCTGGCATGAATGAGACCATCGTACCAGGCATTGGGCAAAGCCGGGTCGTCAGTCCAGAAATCGTTGTTTGAGGATATTTTTACTACTGTCTGTGGTCTTCCCTGGTGAGTATCTCCGATTGAAGTAGGTGCGCTTGTGATACTCGGAAACGTGCTATGCAGGTCGACAAGCCAGTCGGAAAGTTCATCCCATGTAAGATATCCGCCCATGGATTTTCCATCGAATCTTCCGCGATAGAAACTCACAAGATCGTCGATTCTTATATTGAAAGGCATACCGGTGGCAAGAAGGGAAGCATAATCATGCTCATTGGCAATACAATCAACTGAACCATCTTCGTAAACATGCACGATTTCACAGCCGGAATTGATCAATCTGTGAATCTCCATATCATTTACAGGTCTGAAGTTCAGAAGAGCATAGCGCTCTGCTGATACCAGGGTTACCACTACAAACAGAAACAGTATCACCTTTCTCATAATTACCTTCTCCTTGTAAAAGAAAACACGTTGATTATTATTCATCATACTACATCAGTTATTATGAATATATACAGCGGAGGTTTTCATGTCAGACGCTTTGGGCAAACAACTTTCACAGGGCATACCTGATTCGATCCCTCCGATGCCCCCCGATCTTCCTCATGTGAACCATGCACCGGTCAGACCGAATGTACTGGATACCAGGGAAAAGA